>VBHI01000278.1 GCA_005881495.1 Chloroflexota bacterium | reverse complement strand
TATGCCAAATTTGACAAGTGCGTGAATGGATAACCCTGTCCAAGCCCCAAAGAAGGAATGCGGCGTCTTGTCCTTGCATTCGGGTTGTGGTAGGATAGAGCAATATTTCAGACTTCTTACCTTGAATATGTCTTTGTTCTTGACAGCACGAGACCCGGAAGGTTGTCCGGCGTACCAGAGCGTCAAAGCTGCCATCAGGATCACGTGGGATGCAACGCTTCATATCGGTGAAGAGGTAATCCGACTGAGCAACGAAGCCCTATTGGAAAATGGTGGTAGATAAGTCGGAATACGATGCATTGACATATACTGTTGCAGAAGCCTATACTTCCTAGGAACGCCCATCCTGTATTGTCCACATTAGTACGATATGCCTTAAGAAACGAAAGAAACATGCCCGGGTTAGCAGGAATAAAAATAGGACACTATCGTCTCAGAGAGCAACTGGGCAGGGGTGGGATGTCAGAGATTTACCTTGCCGATGATGTACGGATTGAGCGTGAGGTGGCTGTCAAAATAGTGAGTAGCAGACATACCGATTACATCGAGCGTTTCCAGCGTGAGGCTGATACGATCACCACGTTGCACCATCCCCATATCCTGCCTGCTTTAGATTACGGGGAGTATGAAAACTGGCATTACCTGGTAATGCCCTACATTGCACATGGCACGTTACGCGAGCAACTTGTTCACGGCCCGCTTACACTGGAAGATGCAGGGGATTTGCTTGAGCAGATTGCCAGCGCGCTCAATTATGCACATGAGCAAGGGATTATCCATCGCGATATCAAGCCGTCAAATATTCTCATGCGGGATGATCACTATGCCTACCTGGCAGATTTTGGGCTGGCCAAGTCGCTCGATGGGGGCAGCACCGTTACCCAGATGGGACTTTTACTTGGCACGCCAGAATACATGGCGCCTGAACTGGCGAAAGGGCCGGCTACCACCGGTAGTGACCTGTATGCACTGGGTATATTACTCTACCAGATGGTGACGGGACAGCTGCCCTTTAGCGGCGAAACGCCTATTGCTTGCTACTTGAAGCAACTGCAAGATTTTCCCACGCCGCCCTCCCAAATCAATCATGCTGTTCCGCCCGCGATCGAGCGAGTCATTTTACGGGACCTGGATAAAACGCCACAGCGCCGCTATCAAACAGCGAACGAACTGGCCCAGGCCTATATGACTGCCCTCACGATACCTTACCAGGTTGAAAAAGAGGAAGTATTGCAGTCTTACAACACGGTATCAATGGATGTGGCAGGACTGTCTGCGCATGAAAAACATGTTTCTATTCAGGGAGAGAGGTTAGTATTACGAAGTAACCCGCTCGATATACCTGCGAAAATACCTTCGCAGAGAAGCACGCACGCTAGCCAGGCAGCACCGGTTGTAACGCCACGAGCAGCAGCGGGGGTTCATTTGCAAATCCAGACACCGGCCCGGAGAAGACGCGTCCGTTACAGGCGCAGAAACCGCGTGTTGATCAGCATGATGGTGGTGCTGATAATGCTGCTATTGGTGATTGTGGCAGTATTGATACTGACTGTTCTTGCTAAAGGATAGATTTACGGCATATGAGTACGAATACAAGTAATGAGCTGCCCCTGGTAATTGGCGTTGACCTGGGCGGCACGCAGATACGGACAGCGGTCTTACACGGCCCAAACATGCTCTCACGGGTAAGCTCACTGATAGGGAAAGATCCAGCACCAGAGCGCATCATTCCACATATGTTTACCACCGTAGAAGAGGCGCTTGAGCAGGCAGGCACGAAGCTCAATCAGATAGCAGGCATTGGCGTTGCCACACCCGGTCCACTGGATTACAAAACCGGCGTTATTCTCGCTCCACCCAATTTGCCCGGCTGGGAGCGGGTGCCTCTACGCGATCTCTTCATAGAGCATTTTCACATTCCTGTTTTCGTTGAAAACGACGCGCACACAGCGGGCCTGGGCGAATATATGTTTGGAGCAGGACGTGGGTGCAGCAATATGGTGTATTTGACTATCAGCACCGGCATTGGCGGCGGCGTGATTATCGATGGCAAGATCGTTGAAGGAGCAAGTGGAATGGCGGGCGAACTGGGGCATATGACCATTGATTGGCATGGCGAGCGCTGCAACTGCGGCAATATTGGTTGCCTGGAAGCCATCGCCTCTGGCACCGGTATTGCGCGCAAAGCCAACAAGGCCATCCGTTCAGACGAGGGCATTGAGCTGCTGACTTTCGCGCGCACGCTGCTTGAACACAGTGGTGAGGAAGAGCTGCACATCGGCGCGCATACAGTGGCCCTGGCCGCCGAGGCGGGCGTGCCGCTGGCACGGGCTATCATCCAATATGCGGCGGAGGCCATTGGCGTCGGGCTTGTCAACATTATCCATTGCTTTAACCCCGAGATGATCATCCTCGGTGGCGGCGTCGCCCAGATGGGTCCAATGTTGATGGAACCCGCTCTGCACGTTGTCCAGGAGCGAGCGATGAAGGCACCGCGCGCATCGGTGCGTATTGTGCAGGCGCAACTGGGCGCGAGTGCCGGGCTGATTGGCGCAGGCGCTCTGATTTATTACCGCAATGATATAGTTGTGGGGGGGCTTGGTTGACCGCATGGTTGTTTGGTTGACCACATGGCCGCTTGGTTGACCGCAAGGGTCAACAGCCCACGCGATGCGCAACGAGATGGGTCTCTCCAAATGAAGTGGCCTAGAGCTTCCTTGATGGCGTTCGTGTTTCAGTGACGCTGAGGCATTGTTGCGACATAAGCAAGAATGCAACAAATAACGAAACACGCAGCAACGAAACTACTCCACCCTGCTGTCCCGCCGACAACAACAACGAAGAGAAGACCGAACAGCAGAAGCAGCCCCAGTGCAATCACAGGCAGTGCGAAACGCAAGATATTCGTATTGTCACGTGGGAGCGGATAGACTTTGCCGGACGGCCCTTCTCTCACTTCTTGCTCGTAGGATGTCTCATACTGTTGGCGAGCGGATGATGTCTGATTTCCCTCGTATCTCCCATAATCTGGGTCTGCTTGCTGGTGTATTGCTTCATTGACTTCCTTTTGTGGCATCATATGGTATGTTCCTCTCGTTCAAACTCTCTTAAACACCATGTTTTCTCGTTCAATCTACGCTTGAACGAGTAGAGAGCTGCACGTTGCAAGCCGTCATTTTGCGGGTAAACAAGTGATGGAATGAAGATCACTTGTGAAGCCACGTGGTACTCTATCGCCTACTTGCTTGTAACTCGTTGCGCATTCGCCCATGGGGGCAGGAGCGCACGGCCAGCCAGGGATTCGCCTGCCGTGCGCTCGGCTGCCGCTGCTTGCCCTCTTGCACTACTGCGTGGTGATGCGTCCAATCTTGCTCACATTCTCCTCGGTGAACCAGACGTTGCCATCCGGCCCGACTGTGATGCCCTCAGGTCTGCTATTGGCCGTGGGGGGGCCGAACCCGGAGAAGCTGCCGCTGGGCGTGATGCGCCCGATGACGTTCCCAATCTCCTCGGTGAACCAGAGATTGCCACCCGGGCCGCTCGTGATGCTCCAAGGCGCGCAGGTACGATATTTCCCACAGGTCCCTGGCAGGCGGAACTCGGTAAAGCTGCCACCGGTGGTGATGCGCCCGATCTTGTTCCCATTCTACAGAATCTCTTCCCAACAGAGCCAGGGCTTTCAGCCTCCAGAGGCAGCATCTGGGCTTCACGGTCCTTCCTTCAGGCACTTTAGCCATGCAACCAGGGGAGGTTCACTCGCCTGCAAAATATGCAGCACTAGATGCTTCTCGTCATCGGAGCGGAAATGAATTTTCCCACATCAGCTTATACGTGAGCAGGTTACACCGCTGCCTCGCCATCGTTCTTGATGGCGAACCTATCTGTCAAACGCCCCTCCCATGCGAGACAAGGCCACTATCTACGCCGAGTAACAAAACGAAAAGCTGATGACCTCATCCTTCACCAAAAGTGTGTAAGATCGGAAGGTTGGTCAGAATTTGACCTGAAGAGTGGGAACTTTCGCTCGCAAAGGCCGCCGCGGTACATCTCCGGGACGCGCTCCCGACGTAGGGTGAGTTCGCGCCGAGCGGCTTCGGCGCGGATATAGTCATCGTCGCCGCCGGTCTCCCGGCACAGGGCGATCACAAGCCTTGGCAACGTCTTCTTGCGCATGCTGCGGGATGTCGAACCAGCGAAGGAGTTCGAGAAGGCTGGTCGGGAGACCGGGATTTGAATCCGCGAGCTGACGGTCCCGAGTTGTGCAACTGGGTACCGCGCTGGCATGTCCGTCTGGCGATCCCTGGAACAAGTGGTGGGCAGTGCAGGATTCGTACCTTCGGCCTCCGGGACATAAAGCAGGCGTCGCGCCCTCGGCCAAGGCGAAAGATCGGCGGCGGCGACCGTTCCTGGGCGCACCTTGGGCTGGGAGCCGGGCTTGCGCCGAACCTTCCAGGGCTGAGTTCGCGGACCGGAAACGCGGTTGGCGGCGACAGCAGGCGACAGCTCCTGCCTTTCCGGTCTGATCCGGCACTGCGACGACGCCTGCGGCTGGTCGGGACCGCCGTCCGCGGCACGCATGGCGAGGGACCGAGGGAATTAGTCGGCCGTGGCCGCGCGCTGAGTCCGCTGACTGAACTGGCCGTATAAGTTGGCGGTGACCGCGAAGGCATAGGGAAGGGTGAAGAACAGCCCAATCACGACCACGATCACCCCGAGGGCCCCAATGATGCCGGCCACGATGGCCATCAGCCAGACCATGACGGTCATCCCTGGGTACAGGCCAGCCCGTCGAAAAATGGCCCGGAAATTAAAGGCGGCTCCAAAGCCGCCCGCCAGATACTGGCTCCAGATCGCCGCTGTCAGGAAGGCAAGGAACAGCGAGTAGAGTCCGCCGAGGGGTGCGAGGACACCGGGATGGTAGGTGCAGGACGATCCCACGCAAGATATGGGATTACCGGCCGAGGACAGAATCGATCCGGGCAAACCCCAGATGAAGAGCACGACGGAGAGAACGAAACCTTCACTGAGCTTTTTGCCGATATCGGTCCAGGGAGGCAGCTCGCGCCCGCCGCGGCTGATGGTTCGCGCGGTTTCCACGAAATAGCCGAGCAAGATAAAGAGC
>VBHI01000136.1 GCA_005881495.1 Chloroflexota bacterium | reverse complement strand
CTCATAATCGACACGCGGCACCTCAATGTGGATGTCAATGCGATCCAGCAGCGGACCACTGATCCGTTTCTGGTAGCGCATAATCGCGGAGGCCGAGCAGCTACATTCCCTGATTGGGTCGCCGAAGAAGCCGCAGGGGCAGGGATTCATCGAGGCCACCAGCATAAAATTGGCAGGATACGTAATAGTTCCCTGCGCCCGCGATATCGTCACCACTTTATCTTCCAAAGGCTGGCGCATTACCTCCAGCACATTCTGCCCAAATTCCGGTAATTCATCCAGGAACAACACTCCGCGATGCGCCAGGCTGATCTCGCCGGGTCGCGGGATACGCCCTCCGCCAACAAGTCCCGCGTGACTGATAGTATGGTGTGGTGAGCGAAATGGCCGCTGCAGTACCAGGGGCATATCCGAGGGGAGCATCCCACTCACACTGTATATCTTCGTGACATCGAGGGATTCTTCAATGATCATTCGAGGGAGAATAGAGGGCATCGAGCGCGCAAGCAGCGTCTTTCCCGATCCTGGAGGGCCGCTCATCAAAATATTGTGAGCGCCGCTCGCCGCCACTTCTAAAGCCCGCTTGACGTGTTCCTGTCCGCGCACCGCCGCCATGTCCTGCCCATAGGCAACCTGGTCGATATTTTCGAGAATACGAGGATCAGGGATAAATGGCTCAATCAGCCGTTCACCGTTGAGGTGGGCAATGAGCTGGCCAAGCGTCTCTACGGGATAAATTGTCACCCCACGCAAGAGAGAGGCCTCCATGGCATCGTCGGCTGGCACAAATACAATGTTCACGCGCTTTTCACAGGCCAGAGCTACCATAGGGAGAATACCGTTGGTATGCCGGAGACTGCCATCGAGAGACAGCTCGCCTAGAAACAGGCACTCATCTATAGACTTTTCAGGATTGATCTGTCCTGAGGCCAACAAAACCCCTATGGCTATAGGAAGATCATAGGCTGGCCCCTCTTTGCGCAGGTCTGCCGGGGCCAGGTTGGCAGTGATCCGTTTGTAAGGGAATAGGCAACCGCAGTTTTTGATTGCCGATCGTACTCGTTCTCTGGATTCATTGATCGCAGCGTCAGGCAGTCCAACAACGTTGAATGCCGCGAGGCCATTCGATATATCAACCTCAACCTCGACAAGCGCACCTTCCAGGCCAATTACCGCACAGCTTTGCACCTTTGCCAACATAATTCTTGACCCTCCTCACCATATTTGCCCCGCCATTATGCCTGAATACTAGTAAAATAGCAATAGCATATGACTATGCGTTCAAATGTGGTCGCCCTTGCAGTGGGCCTGCAAGCTCAACGTTTGACATGCTTACAACCTGCGTGATACGATTTTGCTTGACACCTGGCGCTTCCGCAATGGAGCGAATCGGCTCGTCTAGTGCTAAATGTGAGTGTGTAATAGAATGAATCGTAAGTATCATCGTTGGTATAGTCCTTCCCTTGAGCGAGACATGGAGTTGTTGGTCTTTGGCCATGCCGGTGCTCGAGTCCTGGTTTATCCTACGTCGATGGGCCGTTTCTTCCAGTGGGAAGATACGGGCATGATCGCCGCGCTTGGCCATCAGCTTGAAAACGGCGGGCTTCAGTTATTTTGTGTGGATAGTGTGGACGGCGAAAGCTGGTATGACAAAGGGCGGCCACCGGCTGAACGAGCGTGGCGACACATCCAGTATGACCGCTATATCCTGAATGAAGTCCTACCGTTTACCTCCCAACATAACTCTAACCCTTTCCTGATCACTACAGGTACAAGCTTTGGAGCGTATCACGCCGTCAATTTCGCCTTTCGCTACCCGTACCTCGTTGACCGCGTGATAGGCATGAGCGGCCTCTACGATATCAAACCCTTCACCGGCGGCTACACTGACGACAATGTGTATTTCAATAGCCCTAACGACTTCATGAAGAACGAGTTCGACCCCGCACGGCTGGAGGCGCTGCGACATATAGACATTATCATTGTTATCGGTCGCGAAGACTCCAACTACTCAAATAATGAGTGCCTTTCAAGCATCCTTTGGAGTAAGGATATCTGGCATGCTTTTCGCATCTGGAATGGTTGGGGTCATGATTGGCCCTATTGGCAGCAGATGATCCAAAAGTACATCGGCGGTCACGATTGACCGGGGAGAAGCATATGACTCTTAAGATCGGCCTGTTTGTCGGACGGGAATGGTCCTTTCCACCCTCCTTCATCAATGAAGTGAACAGCCGTGACGAGGACGTGGTTGCCGAGTTCGTCAAATTAGGCAGCACAAGTATGGACGAGCCATGTCCCTACACGGTGATCATCGATCGTATCTCGCATGAGGTACCATACTATCGCCTCTATCTCAAGTATGCAGTTCTTCAGGGTGCAACAGTCATCAACAATCCCTTCATGTGGACATCGGACGACAAGTTCTTCGAGGCAGCCCTGGCCACGAAGCTGGGAGTCGCCAGTCCGAAGACGGTGGTCCTGCCAAACAAAGACTACATTCCCGGCATCGACCACTCCGAGAGCCTGCGTAACCTCATCTACCCGCTGGACTGGCAAGGCGTCATTGACTATGTCGGCCTCCCCTGCGTCATCAAAGACGCGCTTGGAGGAGGTTGGAAGGACGTATTCATCTGCCATTCTTTAGATGAACTACTGCACCATTATAACCAGTTTGGCATTCGTACGGTCATCGTTCAGGAATTCATTGAATGGGAACAATACGTACGCTGTGTCTGCCTGGGTCAGGATGATGTGATGCCGATCAAGTATGATCCCCATGAGCGCAAATATCATGTTGAACACGATCATCTCAGCCCTGAGCTTGGTCTTCGCGTCGTAGAGGATTCGTTGAAACTCGTCCGCGCGCTTGGGTACGATATGAATTCCGTCGAGTGGGCCATTCGCAACGGCATTCCCTACGCCATCGATTTTATGAACCCGGCTCCCGATATGGATATTTACTCGCTGACACCTTTTTATTTCGAGTGGGTAGTCAAGCACATGGCCGACATGGCTATCCGCCTCGCGAAGCAACCGCGCCCCCAACATCGCAATTTGCGCTGGGATACCTTTCTGACAGCTAACCGGGATCGCTTCGATGATAACCCGATACAGGAGACCTCAACTACTATATAGCCGGTTGTCGGCCCCTACACATAGGTTTTTCTTGGAGGTATGATCATGTCACTACGAGAAGCCATTCAACGCTATCACGATCTCCTCACCGACGAACTGGGCAGCGCGTCTTATGCACAACTGGAGGATCAACAGCGCCGCCGTGGGCTTTTCTTCGGCGGGCGACCGCTCAGCATTGTCCTACGGCCCCGCTTTATGACGCCAGAGCAGTATCACTTTCTCCAATCGCGGGTGCACATCCTGCTGCGTGCCTTCGACAAGGCCTATTACACCGCCATAGAAGATGCAGCCTTCCGCTCCCAATTCGGTCTGCTCGACTGGGAAGAGGAGCTTGTACAGCACACCCCCGGCTTCCGCGATCCCAGTCCCACCTCTCGCGTGGATACGTTTTTTGTCACGGAGCGCGGAGGCCTGCGCCTGACAGAGTACAACGCCGATACCCCCGCCAGCCCGGCCTACAATGATGCCCTGACAGAAGTGTCCTACGGCCTGCCCGTGATGCGCGAGTTCCTACGGCAATATGAAGTTCGCTCCTTGCCAGCACGCCACAGCGTGCTCCATGTTCTGATGGATTCCTACCTGCAATGGGGCCACAGCCGCGAAGCGCCGCGCATCGCCATCCTCGACTGGCGCGAAGTACCCAGCTACAGCGAGTTCCTGCTCTTCGCGGAATACTTCAAGTCGCAGGGACTGGAATGTATTATTACCGACCCGCGCGAGGTGGAGTACAAGAATGGCCGTCTTGTTGCCGGAGATTTCCACATCACGCTCATTTATAAGCGCGTCCTCGTCAGCGAACTGGTAGAACGTGGCGGCATGGATCACCCGGTTGTACGTGCTGTACGCGATGGGGCCGTATGCATGGTCAATCCCTTCAACTGCAAAATCCTGCATAAAAAAGCCAGCCTGGCAGTTCTGTGCGATGAGCGCAACGCCAGCCTCTTCAGCACCGCTGAACGGGAGGCCATCGAAGCCCATATTCCGTGGACCAGCCGTGTCGAGGAGCGCCAGGCTCGCCACCACGGCAAGACAGTTGACTTGATACCATTCATTCTGGAGCACCGTGAGAATCTCGTACTGAAACCAAACGACGAGTACGGCGGCAAGGGAATTGTGCTGGGCTGGCAGACCGATTTCAGCAGTTGGGAGGAGGCAATACGCACCGCGCTGTCCGAGCCGTACATTGTGCAGGAACGAGTCGCCATTCCCATTGAACCGTATCCCTTACTGATAGATGGCCACGTGACGTTCGTTGATCAGATGCTGGACACCAACCCACTCGTTTTCTACGGAGACTACGTGGACGGCTGTCTCTCACGCCTCTCATCCGAGGCACTCTTAAACGTCTCAGCCGGCACCGGCTCAGCCGTGGCAACATTTATCGTCGAAAAACGCTAAAAAGGAAGGAGAGATCATTATGAAACCGCCATCGCTAACTATTGGCATCGAGGAAGAATACCAGATCATCGACCCGCAGACGCGAGAATTGCGGTCCTATATTACCGAGATCTTGGAAGAAGGCAAACTAATCCTGCTTGAACAGGTCAAACCAGAGCTACACCAGGCAATGGTTGAGGTAGGTTCTTCCGTATGCCAGACCCCAGCAGAGCTACGAGTTGAGTTGGTGCGCCTGAGACGCGCCATTATGGATCTGGCTGCGAAGAATGGCCTGAAGATCGTCGCCGCCGGCACCCACCCTTTTTCCTCCTGGATGACCCAGGAAATCACCCCTCAGGAGCGCTATATGGGTGTAAAGCAGGACATGCAGGAACTGGCCCAGCGCATGTTGATCTTCGGCACTCATGTTCACGTTGGGATTGAGGATCGCGAATTCCTCATCGATGCCATGAACGTCATTCGTTACCTGCTGCCTCACATCTTGTGCCTTTCCACCAGTTCGCCCTTCTGGATGGGCCGCACCACCGGCTTGAAATCCTACCGCAGCATTATTTTCCGCAACTTCCCCCGCAGCGGCATCCCCCGCATATTCCAGTCCTATGCGGATTACTCGTACCTTGTAGATACACTGGTGAACACAAACACCATTCCCGATAGCAGCAAAATTTGGTGGGATGTTCGCCCGAACCATACCTACCCCACTCTGGAATTCCGTGTCTGCGACGTCTGCACCCGCGTTGACGAGGCGATTTGTATAGCTGCCATTTTCCAGGCCATCGTTGCGAAACTCTGGAAACTGCGCCGCGACAACATGACTTTCCGCGTCTACCCTCACGACCTGATCGAGGAAAACAAGTGGCGTGCCGTGCGCTACGGCCTGGACGGCAAGTTGATCGACTTCGGTAAGCAAGAGGAATTGCCTGCTCGCGACCTGATCCGCGAACTGATCGAGTGGTTCATCGGCGATATCATAGATGAACTGGGCAGCCGCCAGGAAGTGGAGTATGCCTATCGCATCCTGCAAGAGGGATCAAGTGCCGACCGCCAGTTGGCCACCTACCAGCGCACAGGTGACCTGAAAGCCGTGGTCGATCAGCTGATTCAAGAAACAAGTGAAGGGGTACTGGGTTGAACAAATAGATTGCAGAGCTATGAATTGCTCTCTGTCTCCTATTCTTCCACCTCTTTGCTCGAGAGAAGCATATTGAGGATATTGAATTCGTGGGACATGAACAGGTATTTGTCGGTAAATATCTTGCGACGAGCTTCGCCAAGGTTGAGGCTGCGGAACACGACAAATGGAAACGCGTCATAGCTACTGCCAATGGGCAACAGGCTATCTGCTGGGAAAAGAGTACGAACGTATGTGGCAAGTAAGGAACGGAAAGAATGCTCTTGCTGCTCCTCATATGCTTGTTTCTCGTTAAAATACGTCCGCAGTGTGTCACTGGCGAGAAACGTCACAAAGGGCACGGCATAATGCTGATCTGCATGGTCGCTTTCCTGCTCATAGTGTGGGATTTTCTCCTTCGCCATCCTCTTGAGCTGTTCGATGAAGGCTATCGCATCTCGCATGACCATTTGCACGTTTTCATGATAGCGTTGATCACGACTCAAAGCGTACATGCTCGCCAGTAGATCTTTGCCAGTCTCCTTCTGCTCAAATAGATCTTCGATCTCCATCCAGTATTGTTCCTGCATGGAATGCTCACTTATCGGTACAATTAAAATCCCTCCTGTTAGATATCCTCTTTCAAGTGGAGGCCACAGTAAAAGATGCTGAAATCCTTTTCGTGCTGCATCGGCAAAATCCTCGGAAAAGGTGGGAATCAGTGAAAGATAGGATTGTCTTACCTGCTCACGCTCGTCATGTTTTTGCCGGGTGGAGGTAGGCACAAGGCGAATTCTTGCGTTGCCTAAGATACGTGTCAGGCTGGCAGATACACACCCTAAGCGTTTATCATCCCAATAGCGATGCGATAACGATTCTAATTCCTTGATGAGCTTACCAATGCGCCCGGTAAAGGTTTCTCCAGCCGCGAAAACCGACTTACCGCCGATAGGAATCATCATGAAACGCTGGTTAATGCCAATCTTCCCGCTCCCTTCAATGCGTGTCATCATGGAGGTTTTCAGTATTAGCAGTACATTGAGCAAGTGGAGCATACTTTCACGCATAGATAATTCCCGGTCGGCAGCCTCAGTATAGACCACGCGATCGGTAAGATAAAATGTGAGGCTTTTCTCTTCCTGGTCAAGATCGCCCCCTCGCCCACGATAGATCACTTGCAATATTTCCATCAGATTTTGCTCGATTTCAAAATGAGGAATATCGACCAGGATATGCGTGGCTTTCTTAAATGATAGCCCCCGGCTGGCCGATGCAGTCATGAACACAATCTTCACCCTGTTCTGGTTAATTTCTATGTCCTTTTTATCTGTTTCGGAAATATTGGCATGTATCTCTAAATAGTCCTCGTTTGGCTTGAATGCACCATTACGTATCTTGCCGATAGCCTGGATAAGCAGTGCAAGACGCCGTTTATCCTGTATGTAAACAAGAATCTGGGGGGGATTCGGCTGCTCTAATACCGCCAGAATATCTATAACTATCCGGTCTTCTAAGGTATTGCGGAGCTCCTTGCTCCGTTCTTCAAAGGTCTCTTCGTCGTATTGCAGTGCATCAACCCCGATCTTATAGGTAACATGAAGCTTGCTGGCAGGATACGCGTTCGCGTTGATGACGACGGCCTGATCCTTTTTAAAGCGAAACTCCTCAAGAGACAGAGGTGGGCACGTGTGTTGAGCAGGAACACGGCGAAAATATATTTTATTTGGCTCATAGGTGGTTTCCGAGAGATGTTGCTGTATGATCTTTGGATCGACAATGGAGGCGTCAGCAACGATAATCTTGGCATTGATACCATGCGTAGGGCCAAAAAGCTCATGGTTGTGCATAAAGGTATGGAGACCATCAAGAAACTCTGCTCCACTTTCATCGCCGGTGACCTCGTCGATCATCACAAAGAAATGTCGAATGGTCTGGCCAATTTTGCTCATTTTCCCCGGAATAACTCCGCTCTGCTTGCTATACGCCCCCTGAAAGATTTTCTCTAAATGCCGCAACGTATTTGAGCCATTTTTAGTGCGTTTGAGTGATTGAATAGCTACTGTTGCCACAATAGCGTTCGCCAGGGGTTTATCCAGGGTTGCATAGATCGCCCGGCAGAGGCTATCCAATACGCCGCTAATCCGTTCTCCCCGATCAATCAACAACCCTTCCTGAATTTCTTCGAGGTGGCGTTGACTGGTTTTCTGTTGTTCTGCCTCAGCACCTTCGGCAAAAATAAATTTTACTCCTTGTTCTTGGAACGTATCCTGGCGTTTGTTTGAATAATAATGCACAGTCGGTTTCGCATTGTTATTGCGAATAATGACAGAGTTGGCGGTTAGCGCGAAGAGATCACCACAGGGCGGAAGTCCGGTATCCTCCCGAAATTTTCTGATAATATCCAGGTTAACTTGCTTACGTGGGCTCACATACAGGAAAAGGAAACCTTCTCCTTGCTGTGCTCGGGCTTTTAGAAAATTGACAATAGCGGTGGTTTTTCCGATGCCAGGATTGCCGGTCAAAAAGAGATATGGCGTGGAGCTGGCAAGTTCACGTTTCGTCAGGGCCGCGTGTATATCTAAAATGTTCTTTGCATAATAATCAGTTTTGTCCATCCTCTGGAGTAGATCTGCTCCCAGGAGGTCTTGAGCAAGCACCGTACGCGTGTTGATAAACCCGCCAAGTGATTCAGTGTGATCGAGCCAGTGCATGCCATCACTTTGATCAAGCAAGTGGACAAGGTCAGTAATAAACTTTCTCCCATCAAGAAAGCCTTTCGCCGCGGCCTTTTGGATGGTGTGTAAGACGTGACCACGCGCTTCGGCAATGTCCTGATCCGCTTGCTGCGCTTTGTATATTTCGGCACAGGTTGCCAGCAGTTGAACATGCTCTTTTTTGACCGACATAGCATTGATGTTACGGTCGGTATAGCCGACGACGTTAAACACAACCTGGTCATTTTCGGTGAGGATGCCTTGCTTTAGAAGGAATGTATAAAAGCTATGAGCGTAACTGGCGGCTTGAATGAGCTTGGCACACTCTTTATCTTCTCGTTTAAACGCAGTAAAGTAATGCCCTAACTGCCCGGATAGAATCTCTGGAGACACGGTTTCAGCATCTGTATCGATGCTCATATTGGTAAAGACACTTTTTGAGCGTACATAGCGTAACTCAGCTGCCAGGACACGTCGAATTTTCTCGACGCTGGTCAGGTCGACAGCCTCTCCAGTAGATCCAAGCGAGAATACCGAAAGATCGACGCTGAGAATACGCCAGTGCTTCCCATATTTCAGCAGCAACAAGGAATCGGCTTTAAGAAAATTACCTGTTCTGCTATATTCGCGCATTTCGTTGCTCGCTAGTTGAAAGGGAAACCCCTGCGCTCTAAACTGGCTCATCAGGTCCTCAATGGCCAGCCGTTCATTTTTTTCGTAGGTACCCAGGCTATTTTCCCCATAGAAATTGCACTGTAAATATACGATCTCCCGCGTGGCCCAGGGTTTCTCGTGGCAAAATGACTGGATATACTCGTCAAAAAAATTCAGGCCAGACACATAGCCCTTTTCGAGGAAGAGGAGTACCCAACGCTCTAAGGCATCTCGGTCCCATGTACTGATAACTCCTGTGCGCTCGCATACGCCGCTCGCAAGAGCAGAAAAGTGCAGGTGTGAAAGATCTTTCTGGTAGAGATCACCATAGTGATGGCTCAGTGCTCTTTGTTGTTCAATAGCCGCCAATAGCCCTGTATTGAAGCCAAGTTCAAATATTCTTCCCAGGTCCGCCGCTAATTGGCGACGCTCCTCACGCTGCTTCTTCTCTACTGGTGAATTATACTGTTCCAAATCCTTCTTACTTCTTTGCGTGCAGCACAGCTCGCACGAGCGTCAGGAATGCAAGCGCGTTAAACTGGATGTTGCCCCTCATATGGGGAAAAATGGCCATTTTCCCGACAGATGTTTCTCCAATGATACGCTTATAGGGATCAAGCTTGAACCCCAGATCACGAGGTTTCTCATAGCGTGAAAAATGTAGCAGTGTGATAAAGTCGAGAATATCGGCTTTCAATGTTTGCGGATTTTTCTCTCCTAGGATATCAGACCAGATGTACTGGTCATAGGTTGGATCATTCTCGTAGACATTGATCAGGGTTGCGTACGACATAACCCCGTTGTACACCTGCTTATTGACGCTTGCTCCACTGAAGAGGTTGAAAAAGACCAGCGAACGTTTGCTTGGATCCGACACCAGGTTAGAAAGCTCACCGATATCATCCACGTAGAGCGAATCTACCTTTAAAGCTAACCGTTTATGTCGGAGCTGATTCACGACATAGTACATATCACAAAACACCGGATAAACCCTACTCCCTGGATTCGCCTCACGTATCGACTGGATGACTTTCTTGTTCATAAAGAAGAGTTCTTCTTCATTACCAGCATCAGAAATATGTAATGTACTGCTATAAGGTGCCTGCGCAACATACAAAAAGTGCCGGTATCCCCTACCATAACAGATTTTGACCTGCTCGAGGATGGCTTCTGGCCGCTCGTACATCTCCTGTGAGGACTGGTTACAGGAAAATGTCGAGAGGGTGCCAACGCGAACTGTTGCGTTCGCCAGTCGCTCGATTCCGACAATTTCCCCATAAACTGACGACTGATAAGCTTCAGGGTTATTCTTGTTAACATCGCATCTTCGACTTGAGACGATAACGATCGCCAGCTTATCGAGCTGATAACGCGCAGGGGAGTTTGTAAGATCTTCCCTGGAAGTTTTGCTTAGTTGGAACGCACGGGGTAGAGCAGAATAGAGGGAATACAATGCGCTATCCAGTTTATAGCGTCCCATCCCTTCTTGACGTACCGTGCTGAGATGAAACCCTTGCGAGTTAGCCGTGTAGTCTTCCGCAAGCATATGAGTCAACACTTTTGAGAGTGCGTGCACGAAATCTTCATCATCAAGTTTTTTGTTTGATTCATCTGCAGCCTTCTCAAGAGCATGTAAGCACACGATGGGGAAAAATAGCTTGCGCGGATCGTCAGGGGCAATGCTATCGGCCAGCACTTTCAAGAAAAGGTATGCCAACAACGTATACGTAAAGCGATACACAAACGCTTGCTCCGAGTCATAACGCACAGCGGGACGATGCCGGTAATAGAATACAACGCGATTGACTTTCTGATATTTTTCCTTGTATCTGTCAGGAGAGCTATTGTCGGTTGGGGCTAGGAAAATCGGCAATGCCTGCATCCCTTCCATCTCATATTTCATGGAAAATATTTCTGGTTGGTCATCCGCGGCGTAATAGTACATAGGTTGAAAGGTGAGTGTCACAGGGAGTTTACAGATGGCTTCCCTACTGGTACTGGCATCCTCGATGGCTATATATTTGAGAGCATCGAGGCCTCCATTTTTCTCAAAGCCTTTCTGGAAGAAAATGTTATGCGTGACCATACTATTGACGTCTTTTACCAGGATTTGCTCTTTCAGGCTCAAGACCAATGATTCTTCCTGGCGATTGGGCCCAATGGTGGTATGATCTAGAAAGTCTATAAGGAGCTTTTTCAGTGTGGAAATGCCATCTCTGACCGAGTTGGTACCAATGCTCTGTTGGAGTTTGCGTAAAGCAGCACTTTTTTCTTCTTCACTCCCGGTGCGCAGCACGTCGAGGATATCCATCTCAAATCCTACCGCGGGTTCAAATGAAGGATTATCAACTTCCATGAAGACAAAGTAATAAAGCAGAGCTACTTTGAGCATTTTTTCTTGTAAACGAAGGGGTGATTTTGCCTCTGCTGCGCGTTTATCATACGCGGAACCGCCAACGTCAAGCAATGCCAGATTATAATCATAGACGGGCTTACCCTCTCCACCGTGAATATGAACTCGCCCATTCAACTTGAGCTTGAGGCCTGTCGTGAACGTTTTCGCCCCCAGTTCTCTGTTTGTGCTCTCACCCAGAAACCCTTCTATCTCTGGAATGATAGGCAAGGCGTCAAAAGCATCTGCACGCGAGAACAGGTCGCGATAGTTAAATAATTCATCCCTGTAACTCACCTGAAAATACGCATCATCCTTTTCCTGGCGAATAAAGGCTTCAAGCTTTTTCAGGCGTACAATCAGGTTGCGTAAAAGCAGCATGCCATCGTTTTTGTCGCCAGCTTTCCACTCTTTCATTCCATGATACAGGTAGCGAAAATAGTAGATTTTGGCCTCACGTTGAATGCGGGCCAGGGATTCTTTAATAACAACCTTTCGTAGCTGACCGAAAGGTGAGTTAGTTTTTTTTGCCAGGTATTTCAGTGCTTCGCGAGTGTCGTCGATTTCCTGCTCTTCACATTCACCCTGTCGTCTGAGTAAGGCGCAGATTCCTTGTATCAGTTGTTCATCGAATTGAGATATATCTTTGACGTGAATGGTGAGTTTATGTCCTTTGAGCCAGGGAGCCTGAGCCGTTTTGTTAGGGCGTATATGCAATCGCTGCTTCTCAAAGAGAAGGGCTTTCGTCAAAGGATATTTGAGCCCACCCGATGACGTACTTGAAAAATCCGCTATAGGCTTCAACAAGCCCGTTGCATACCGCTGAATATCTCTATGTCCTACTTTTATCTGCAAAGCGCTCTCGACCATCTGTATGATCTGCTGTCTTAACCCTCCGATTTGATCGCTAAAAGCCTTTTTCTTCCCAATATCATCAAAGTAGCTGCTAGCGTAGGTTGTACCCTGATTATTTTCAAATGGATATCTCGTACTGTTGGTAAATTGGGTAGCGACTTTGCTAGCGATGGCATCGATATCAAACGAGACAGAGGTTGGTTCGATAAAAAGAATTTTCGGAGTTTGTTTTAATACTTGTATAATCGCTTCTATCTGGTCCGTGTAGTCTACTGAGGAAAGGTTATCCAAACCAACTTCTAACGTACTCATCCTGTCCCTTTAGTGCACGCCTGTTAATCATGCTATGCATGGAAAAACTGCAAGCACCTTTTTCCTTTCTTTTGCTTACTTCAGTTGTTATTTCATAATTTCTTATGTAAAGAACGAAAAGAATTTTGTCCTAATTAGAATACCATAGAGGCTGATCAATTCCAAATTTGATATATTACTTAATCTAAAGTACTTACATTTAGAGGGAGTGACCCACGGTACAAACTGGCTACCACACACCCCCTTCCTGTACATTCGTTTCCACTTTTGTCATACTGCACAGGAAAAGAACATTAGACCTACAAAATCTACTTTAAAAAGGTGCCAGATGGGATTACAATTAACCAGTAACGATCAGGTACTCACCCTCGCTCCCGATTCCAGTTCCGCCGCCGCAGGCAAAAAGCTTGCCAATGCCAAAAACTGGCAAAACCAGGGACAAAATGCCGATGCACTCTGGGGGGAGTGCCAGGGAAGCGCCCTTTACCAGGTACGTGTCGATCTCTCCACTCTAACGATTACATGCAGTTGCCCCAGTCGCAAGCTTCCCTGCAAGCATGGTCTGGGCTTGCTATTATTGGCAGTCTCCACTCCCAGGTCCGTTCCGCACAGTGAGCCTCCTGAATGGGTCACAAGCTGGCTGGCCAAACGCGCCGCCAATAGCAAGCGCAAAGCGTCCAGCGAACCACAAAAACCTCCTGCATCATCTTCCTCTGCTGCCATACTAAAAAATGCTGAAAAACGCTGGGCGCAGACGATGAAAGGACTGGATCTCCTCGACCTCTGGCTGAATGATTTGATCCGTAATGGCCTTGCAAGCGTGGAATCCCGGCCAGCCTCGTTCTGGGAAGAGCAGAGAGCACAAATGGTGGACGCCCAGCTAGAGGGACTC
>VBHI01000277.1 GCA_005881495.1 Chloroflexota bacterium | reverse complement strand
TGATTATTTCCTTCCATGCACGTGTTTGTGTTTTCTGTGAGATCGCGACCCGAAAGTCGCCGAGCATCACCAGAGCAAAGTGATGTGGTGGTGACACATCGATGTTGCTCACTCCGCTGTTTGTTCAGCCTGCTCTAGCGTCTCTTGCTGGTCGAGTGCATCAAGCATGGGACAGCGACCGGTCGGCCCTCGTCCTATGCACAGTGAGGCCACCTGGAGCAGAGCTTGCCGCATGCGTTGTAACTCGACCAATTTCCGCTCCACCTCAGCGATTTTTGCCTCCGTGCGCTGCTTGACCACTTCACAGGACGTCTGTGCGTCCACGCGCAGCAGCAGCAGCTCCGTAATCTCTTTGAGCGAGAAGCCTAGCTGTTGGGCGCGTTTAATAAAGCGAATCCGCTTGACCACCTGATCAGAGTACTGACGATAGCCAGAGGCACGGCGCGGCGGCTCTTCCAGCAAGCCCTCACGCTCGTAGAAGCGAACCGTTTCCACGCCGACCCCGGCTTTGCGCGCAACTTGTCCAATCGAAAGGGTATCCATCTTTGTTGCTCCTTCAGAAGAACTATACACCCTGTACCATACTACAGAGTCAAGAGGAAAAGGGTGGAAAGTTCCGAGTTGCGAGGAAATTGTGAGGGCTTTGTGCTGGTGAAGCTCCCATTTGTAATGGCTATATCTCGAAGCAAGCGTGCGCATCAATCCACCCGAAAATGCCCGTCTCACCTTTGACCACGTAGTAAATGACCTGCTCCAGGACATGATCGACGGTCACTTCAAGTTCTACAAACATGTGAACGACGACCCGGAGTTCGCGAAAACGTTTTGGATTTGCTGTTTGAAGGGGATCTTGGTAGGGCGAAGTAGGGGTAGTTGACTCCTCTATGACTTTTTCAAAAGAGTTTCTCAGCTCTACAATGCTGGGGCAAGCTCAGTCTCTCCCCTTGGAATGTTTTGAGAGAAACGAAGAGAAGCCCGTTGGTGAGGAGATTGTGAGAGCAGGAGTGCCCCGTGTGACGGTATTGTGACAGTGCTCAGATAAAATGCATGTATATGAATATTGCATATAGATGCATTCGAAGATACAGAAGGAGGGTCTCTATGAGCATAGTGATAGCATCTGTCGTTTTAGCTACTTTTTGGATTGGCAGTGAGGGTGCTCATGTTGGCTATATGAGCATAGCGATAGCGTCTGTCCTTTTAGTAGCCGTCGTCCTTTTTTTGGTCGGATTGAGTCTCGAAACTTTAAGACAGTTCTCTGGGCAAGATAGCACTTTAGAACTACTAGAAGCTGATGACTCCTAAGATTGTTAAAGTTAGTTGTGATTTTACCTATTTATCGGATCTTACGCAATCTCGCTGATTCTCATAAATAAGGTCAGCTCTTGCCAGCACCTCTCGTAGCACCATAGCAGTAGGGCGAGCAGCTGCAGGCGGATCAGGCGGGTACGCGGCTCATGGCGTGATGCACCCAACCTGTGTCCACCAGAAGATGCCAGACATGTCAGTATCAGACCTGAGGAACCAGACACGACCATCCGATCCTGCTGCCAGTCCGCCGACCTGTGCCTTGGGTGGAAGCGGGAACAGTGTCACCGCGCCGCCGGGGGTGATACGCCCGATCTTGCCTGGCTGAGCTGAAAACCAGAGATTGCCATCCGGCCCTGCGATGATGACGCTCGCCGCCGGGTTCGTCGGCTCAAAGGCTGGGAAGCGCTTGACTTCGCCAGCCAGGGTGATCCGGCCAACGTGACCATCGTTTTCGAGAAACCAGAGATTGCCATCCGGCCCCGCGGCGAGCGCGTCAATCTTGTCCGTCGCCATGGGGAACCTGGTAATCACCACGCCGCCAGGGGTGATGCGCCCGATGAGGCTGTCCGCCACAAACCAGAGATTGCCGTCAGATGCGGGTGCAAGATCCCGCACCTCGAAAGGAAGCGAGAACTCCGTGATCTGGCCGGTCAAGGTCATTTTCGCGAACTTTCCAACGCCCTGGCCCTCTGTGAACCAGAGATTGCCGTCCGGCCCCACAATGAGGGGTGCGGGATCATGGCTCTGCTTGGGAAGAGCGAACTCCCTGACGTCGCCGTGCGTGCTCACCCGCACGATCTTGGGGCCCATCCCCGAGAACCAGAGATTGCCGTCCGGCCCTACAGTGATGAAGACGTCAGGTGGCGGCACGGGAAACTCTGTCAGCGCGCCTGCTGGTGTGATGCGTGCAATCTTTTGGCCCTCTGTGAACCAGATGCTGCCATCCGGTCCCGCCGTCATGGAGCCCTGACCAAACAGTGGGGTGAGTTTGGGGAAGCAGAACTGCGCCACGGCACCGGAACGTGTCGCATCGGCCGGTTGGCCGCAGTCAGTTGGCGGAGGTGGAGGCGGCTGCAGATGAAGAACGACCCGCCATGTCAGCCCCGCCACGAGCAGCGCCACTACGGTGAGTTGCGTGAAAAGCCTCCAGCGGTGGGACTGGATGCCACGCTCATGGACGGGTGGTGGTGACAGCTTAGGGGTGTCTTTGGACAACGACTGGCGGCTCACTCGCCGCCAGGTGAGCCACCAACAGGAGACGAATGCCAAGCCATCGAACACGAACACCAGGTAGAGCAGTTGGATTGGACCACCCGTAGTTATGTCCATAAATTGTATTGCCAGAGCTGCAAGAGCGACGATCGCGCCACCGATGCCCTCCCAGAAGAAGGCGATGAGGATACCAATGAAAACAGCTGTCCACTCGAGGACACCCAAGATCCCAGGCCCTCCAGGCTCTAGCCCGCTCCCACCAT
>VBHI01000276.1 GCA_005881495.1 Chloroflexota bacterium | reverse complement strand
TCGAGCACGCCAACTCTTGAGACTGGCAAAGAATGCTTGTACGCAGGCATCAGCAGTATGAGCATGCAGCTTCTCGGAAGTGTGCCAACGCATCAGGTGCTTTGGTTTGAGCCAGATCCCTTTATGGTTGACCGTACGCCAAAACGAGACAACGGTTTGGCTGTAGAGTTTCCCACACTCATGAGCCAGTTCGTCTAGCTGGTCGGTCTTCCCGATGTTCACGCGGCGTACCTGATACACTAGCGTAATCCTTTCTGAGCATCGATATACTTCTGAATGGTTTCCTGACTGATATTCCCTGCTGTGCTGGCAAAGTAGGAACGTGTCCACAACGACGGCAATTTGAGCAATTCAGGAAACTCCTTCCGCAAGAAAAAAGAGGTGACACCTTTGCACTCCTTCACCACTTCTGCGGCGCTATTGGAAGGGAAACACCGCACAAACACATGAAGATGATCGGGCGCAATTGCTAGCGTAAGTATCTGCCAGCCCTTTTCCTGGCATTTCTGCTCAATTAAGTGCTGACAGCGCTCGGCAAGCTTCCCCACTAACACAGGTTTGCGCCTCCTGGGACACCAGATGAGGTGATACACAATCAAATGAACATGGTGTTCATCTCGTTGATATTCGAGTGCCTGTTTCATGGTTATATAATACCATATTTCAGACCACTATGCAAGGGCTAAAGCCTCTATACGCAGGGCAATCGCATCTAAATGTTAAGCGGCGAGGACTTTGTGGAGGTAATCGTCACTCCATCCAGCTTTGAGCCGCCTGGCTTTGATGCCACACTTGACTGTTTGCTCTTGTTTGAGCAGATTGAGTGCCATATGTCGCAAGACGACAAAGTTCTGCTGGCTGTGGTCCTTGCGCATGCGACTGGCATCTTCTTGAAAGGCGATGTCGAGCACCCAATGGAGGCCATTTTGATAGCTAGGCAAGAGGGATCACTCCCTCCTGCCCGCCTTCAGAACCGGACATGAGAGCTTTTCCCTCATCCGGCTCCTCAATGAGATGGCTCGTGTTATGAGTACCCCAGGCATCCTTCTTTGCATGTCGTTGATCGTGGCAATGCCGATGGAGAGCGAAAAGATTACTGAGTGCATCAGTGCCCCCTTCGCTGCGGGGGGTGATGTGATCGATCTCTATCAAATCGTTCTCGGTAAAGTACAGTTCACACCAACGACATTTCCCTTGCTGCACAAGCAGCAAGGTTCCTAGTTTGCTCCTGGTGAGCGGATGAGATTGTTGCAATCTCTTGGCCCAGTAGAGCAGGTTTCCATCAAATGGGCTGGCCGTGCCTTTCACCTTCACATGGCGTTGGATCGCCGTTGCCGCGTGATCGCTGAGATACAGACCATCAGGCGTCGCAAAGCGCCAGTGATCTTGTCCCATCGTTCGCCAGTAGCGCGTTCGTATCCAACTCGCAGACTTGTGCGTGTGTCGGCGTTTAGCCCAGCGAAGCAGAAGCGGAAACAAGTGGTAGTCGCAGTCATTGAGGGTTTTCTTGGCGGCGACACTGCGGTAGTAGCGTGACCATCCACGTATCTTTGGGTTCAATTGTCCAATGAGCGCGCCTTGAGAAAGTCCTGTGCCTGCGAGCACCACTGCCCGTAATGCTTCTCGATGCCGTTTGATGGCTTCTTTACTAGGTCGAATGAGCGTTTTGAAGCCGAGCCGTTTCCCACTTAGGGTTCCTGAATGGTGTTTGCCAACAGGATACTGCCGAATCTCGAATCCTAAGAAATCAAAGCCGGGAGGTTCTGTTTCCAGAGTTTCGAGGGTGTGGGTGATACGGGTTTTGCTCGGTTTCATTTCCAATCCCATGTCCTTCAGCCAGCCTTCCAATCTGCTTCTGGCCTGATCGATCCCTTCACGAGTTCGATAAAGTACCACCAGATCATCAGCGTAGCGAACCAGTCTGGGTTTATCCCTGCCCTTGTACCCTTGCTGGATAGCTTGAACCATCCCATGTAAGGCGACATTGGCAAGCAGCGGACTCAGTGGGCCTCCTTGCGGAGTTCCGGCTGTCGTTGGCTCGAACACGTTCTCTTCCAGAACTCCTGCCTTGAGCCAGGCTTTGATGGCGCGTCTCATCGCGGGATAGGTCTGGAGTTTGTGTAGGAGTGCTTCGTGATTGATCTGATTGAACGATCCCACAACTCAATACCCTATTCAACAACCCAGAGGAAGAGAACCAGACAGAGATTGAAGTCAACGATCCTACCCATCCCTTGTTTGGGCGGCGCTTCTCCTTGATCTCGGTCAGTTCTCCCCTCCATGGACCTGGCTCTGCGTTCGTCTCCTATCGAGAGTACATGGTCTTGCGGCTGCCAGTGACCTCAACTACACTGGCTCCATCTCGGCCCGTCATCTCCACCAAACTGACACCTGATGCCATCCAGGAGCTCCTGACTATCGCCGAGGATTGTGAGGCCCTCAATGCCCTTTCAGCCCAACCAGATCTGGAAACGCTTGCCACTCGCGCTGCAACGCCAGATCAGCGACGAACTCTTGTCGATCCTGCAGGAGGTACTCTATGAGCAGATCCGAACTGGTGAGCCTGCACCATCTCGAGCGCAAGGCGCTCATCTACATCCGACAGTCGACCCCGCACCAGGTGCTCTCCAATCAAGAGAGCCTGCGTCTGCAGTATGCCCTGCAGCAGCGAGCTCTGGAGCTAGGCTGGAGGGCAGAGGATATTGAGATCATCGATGCGGATCTCGGTCTGACGGCCACGAGTGCCTCGCATCGGGTCGGCTTCCAAGCACTGGTGGCCAAGGTCACGCTGGGACAGGTGGGCCTCATTCTGTCGGTGGATGTGATGCGCCTCTCACGCAACTGCTCGGATTGGTATCCCCTGCTGGATGTGTGTGGCTACCGAGGCTGCCTGATTGCCGACCGTGATGGGATCTATGATCCAGGCTCCGCCAATGGGCGCTTGCTGCTGGGTCTCAAAGGGCAATTATCTGAGCTCGAATTACATACCATCAAGGCTCGCATGACGGCAGGCTTGCTCAACAAAGCGCAGCGAGGAGAGTTAGCCTTGTCACTTCCCATCGGCCTGGTACGCGACGCGATCGGCAAGGTGCGCAAAGAGCCCAATCGCGAGATCCAAGATCGTCTTGATCTCATCTTTACGACGTTCCTGCGGGTCAGATCAGAAAGCCTCGTCTTACAGTTTCTCAATTCCCATGATCTCTGCTTGCCACGACGCGATCGCTTTGGCGATGTGATCTGGAAAAAACCCACCGTGGCTGCCATTTTGCAGATCCTGAAAAATCCGGCGTATGCTGGAGCTTTCGTCTATGGCAAAACCCGCTCCATGCGCAAAGATCCTGCCTCCCCTCATACGCAAGAAGTTCGCTTACCCATGGACCAGTGGAAGATTCGCGTCAATGATGTCTATCCTGCCTACATTGCTTGGGAAACGTTTGCGCAGATTCAACAGATGCTCCTGGACAATTATGCGGCTTACGATCGCAACAAATCGCGCGGGGTTCCTCGCGATGGCGCAGCTCTGCTGCATGGAATGGTTTACTGTGGAGAGTGCGGGCACAAAATGGTGGTTCAGTACAAAAACGGAACCCGCTATCTCTGCAACTAGTCTCGGTCAGCAATAGCATGTCCCGGTCTGCCAATACATTCACGCTGATCCGGTAGATAGGCAGGTCGTGGAGGCGTTTTTCCAAGCCCTTTCGCCTGCGGAGTGAGATGTCTCTGCTGCCGCAGTCGCCACCCAGCAAGCCACCGCCCAACAGCTTACCCATGCTCATCAACAGCACCTGGAGCGTTTGCGCTATGAAGCGCAGCTTTCGCAACGTCAATTCAATCGGGTTGATCCAGACAATCGCTTGGTGGCTGCCGAATTGGAGAAGCGCTGGGAAGCTGCCTTAGCCGAACTCAAACGAGCAGAAGAAGAACAGACAGTTGGGAGCGTCTCCCCAGCCTCTTTGCTTGCGCTGAGTGCAGAACTGCAGACGGCTTTTCAAGCCATTGGACAGCATTTGCCAACCGTATGGCACCAGGGACGCATTCGTCAGCAGCACAAAAAGGCGCTCTTACGAGCGCTGATTGACAAGGTGGTAGTTCACCGCCTGGCTCGTGATCAGATGCAAGCACGCATTGTCTGGAAAGGAGGGGAAACGACCACACTTGTGATCCCTGTTCCCATTGGAACGTTCAAGGATCTTGCGGGAGCAGAGACCATGGAGCGACTGATTCTCGAACGGAGTACTGCCGGAATCCTGGATGAGGCCATTGCACAGGAATTAACTGATCTGGGCTATCGTTCTCCTATGGGCCTGGTCGTTTTACCCAGCACCGTCAAAGGCATTCGACTCAAACATGGGATCTTTCAAAAACGCTCGCAGTCCCATCCCAGACGCATTGAGGGGGCACTCACGATTTCGCAGATTGCGACTGCCCTTGACATTGACCCTCACTGGATTTATGATCGTATCCATAACGGAACGATTCAGGTGGACAAAGATCCAATCACACGCCTGTTTCTGTTTCCGGATTCGCCGACCACGCTCGAGCAGTTTCGACAACTGCATTCTGGAAAGTTCCAGCACTTGCGTTTTTCAAGGGGGCATCAAGATGCATGATCGAAACACGCTCGGATGTCTCCCTCAATCACCCATCGGTATCTGGTTGTGGTATTGAAGAGCGTGTACAAGGGTTGGACACAATCCATGGTACAGCGTCCTGGCCGAAATCCATTAGAGAAGTAGTAGAAATCTGCTTCCCAGATGGGTTCCATGAGCATCTTGAGCAAGGTTTGAACCGTTCGGTCTTTCACGGTAGGCATCCCCAAAGTACACTACCCCATCATCCCAGCGAGTTTCGGGATGGGTGACGGTCATCCATCCCCATCATCCACTCTCTGGTCAACAAGTGGAGATCATCCGCATTCGTCGCGGTGCTGATC
>VBHI01000097.1 GCA_005881495.1 Chloroflexota bacterium | reverse complement strand
GAGGAAGATGGTTCCTTCGTCTCTTGCTGCTGTTCTCTTCCCGCTGCCGTCCGGCTGCCAGGATGCATGCGCAAGGTGATCCCATCCAGGACCTCGCCTGCGGAAGTCGGATAGGCGAAGTGCACCTGGGCAAGGTCCTGATGGGCCAGGAACATCAGGCTAACGATCCTACTCAGGAAGGCCATCTGAGCGATCATCACGATTGCCCCAAGGACCCCAAAGATGATCGTAAGAGCCAGAGCACCTCGTGCGTGCTTGATCTGCTGGAAGAGTTCTTTCTTCATCAGGTTTTGTGCTCATCTGCTGGCATGACCTATGTACCCGGGGAGATGATCGGTTTGGCGTTCAGTTTGCCAGCTGCCATAGCCTCCAGGAGCGAGGCCGCGCTCTCCAGCGACTCTGGTTCACTGGCGGTGGCTCCCGGTGTGAGTTTGCCAGAGGCAATGAGGCCAATGGTTACAGGGTAATCGGTCGGGTGTTCGTAGATGAGCGTGCCCCGGATCTCCAGTTCCTGACGCACAAAACGCAGGGGATTGAATGTAACATCCTCCATAGCCAGACCTACCAGCACAATGCGAGTCCCCGGGGGTGCGGCATCGAGGACGAGCTGCGTGGTGGCATGTATTCCCGCGCATTCAAAGATGGCAACGGCTCCCTCCTGCTCAAAAAAGGCACGCGCCTCATCCGCATTACGCGCCTCTGAATACTGCACCGCTCCTGCTTCCAGGGCTGCGGCGCGACGTGCGGGGTTTGGCTCCATCACCACCACACGGTTGCCACTGGCGACTGCTATGGTCACGATCAAGAGTCCGACGCCCCCACAGCCGATCACCGCGATCGTCGCTCCAGGCGCGGCCTGTGCCCGGCTAAATGCGTGTACCCCCACAGTTGTCGGTTCGATGGTGGCGGCATCACGGAGAGCAAACGTCTCAGGGATCGACCAGGCGTAGTCATGGGGCACTGCCACATACTCGGCCAGCCCTCCCCAGCGCGTAATGCCGATCGTCTGTTTGCGCAGACAGATACGTTCCAGCCCCCGGGCGCAAAGCGCGCACTCTCCACATCCAAAGTTCGGTTCAACGGATACCCGCTCACCGAGTCGCCCTGGCGACACATTTGCTCCCGTGGCGACAATGTGCCCGGCGATCTCATGACCGAGCACCATCGGGTATTCCAGGGCTCGCTCACCCGTGTAGCAGTGGACATCGGAGCCACAGAGCCCGTTCGCCTCGACTTCGACCAACACCTCATTAGTGGCAAGTTGAGGTACAGGGACGCTCTCAATGCTCATCTCTCGCGGGCCGCGCAAAACTGCTGCCCGCATCGTAGTTGGCAGATGGTTTGTGTTCAATTACCTACTCTCCTCTCGGTATGCCTGGTTAGTGTACACTCCTGGCAGTGCTACATCTATTGGCTGATAAACAGTCTATCGTCAAGCTATATGATTATGAGGGTATCTGATACCCTCTCACCTCTTTGGGCCGAATCCTCTCTCTCACACATGCCCTCCTGGCGCGAGCTCGGCTCCCTCCCCTTGGTTCAATTCGATGAGAGCCTCGAGCGCGTGCAGATAGCCGCGCCATCCCAGACCGGCGATCTGAGCGACGCAGATGGGTGCGGTGAGCGATTCGTGGCGGAATGCCTCGCGTGCGTGTACATTCGACATATGTATCTCGATGATCGGGCGGTTGGTGTCCTTGAGGGCATCGCGCAAGCTGTAACTGGAATGCGTTAGCCCGCCTGGGTTGATCACGATGCCCACGATGTTTGCCGCCTCCTCCTGCATGCAATCAATCAGGGCTCCCTCATGGTTCGATTGGAAGGTCACTACCTCGTATCCCAGTTCAGCTCCGCGGGCATGCAAGCGGTCGTTGATCTCTGGCAGTGTCGTCTGCCCATAGATACCAGGATCACGTTTCCCCAAATTGTTGAGGTTCGGTCCGTGCAGTACCAGGATACGCCCTTTCGGCTCGTTCGCTTTGCTTTCGGTCATGGTGTCTCTCTCCTTTCCTAATTTTCCTACAGGTGGCTCTCACCTTTTGCTGTTTTGTTCAATGAGATCGTTGAGAAGAGCCGCGTAGCCTTGACGATCCAGGGGAAACTCTACTTCGCAGCCCTTATAACTCGAATAGGTCATCGCGTTTGC
Organism: Chloroflexota bacterium; assembly: GCA_005881495.1. The sequence goes on along the minus strand of VBHI01000097.1, from coordinate 1,062 downwards.
CAATTCCAGTGCCATACGCCCCTGAACGCCATCGCCATAGGAACTACCGCCATGTAAAATGGCGTTATGGAAGCTCTGGTAGGCTTCGCTGTGGCTGCCCTGCCCGTTTTCCAATATCATGGGATTTCGACGCGACGCGGGAGACCCGAAAGGAGTAGTACTCTTTGCTGAATACTCTCTCATGTCCATATCGAGTAAATCGACAATCAGTGTCCCACGGTCAATTTCAAGAGTACCTGCGGTGCCCACAATCTTCAGACGCTCAGGTGCATCTGCCGCAGAGCCCGCAGTCTTCAGTGGCTCAGCCTCTGCCGAGCTAATATGGACCGATCCCACCGCGCCATTTTCCCACTCTACCATCGCATGGGCCGTATCCTCGGCCTGGATATCATGGAGCAGTCGGCGTGTCCAGCCTACCAGACGTACAGGCATGCCAGCCAGATGAGTGAGAGCATCGAGAGAGTGAGAACCTTGAGCTGGCAAGACACCGCCGCCCTCGCCCGCCCACGTGGCCCGCCAGGGAGCTTGTGCAAAGTAGGCGTGTGATCTTGTCCATATAGCCGTCAAATCTACACGTTGGATATTCCCCAGTAATCCCTCTTGAAGCAATTTATGCGCTGTACGTATTTCCGGGCGGAAGCGGTGCTGAAATATGACGCCGAGCAATCGCTGGTTACGGGTCGCCGCTTCGATCATGGCATCTGCTTCTGCTACCTGGATCGCCATTGGTTTTTCTACAAGCACGTGACACCCTGCCTCAAGGCAGTCAATAGTCATCGAGGCATGGAGGATCGGGGGTGTGATGATGACGGCAACATCTGGCCGTGTTTCAGCAAGCATCTGGAGGTAATCTCGATAGAAGGCGCAATGTAACTGATCAGCCCTCTGCTTCCCTTTCTCGACATTGATATCGCAGACTGCGACTACCTCGACTGTCGGAAGGGCAAGTGCAGGAACGTGTTCAGTAAACACAGCACCTCCTATTCCAATGACAACATGCCGCAAACGTTTTTCACTCGACTGTTGCATTGATAAGACCTCCTTTGTACCGAGACTCTCTCA
>VBHI01000135.1:12610-14915 GCA_005881495.1 Chloroflexota bacterium | reverse complement strand
ACCTGGCGATTGTGCAATTAACCCTGACCTCGGTGCTCAGTTGCCTGGCTATACCCATAGCGCGAGAGCCGTTCATCATGCCTGCTCTACCGGTCTGGGGAGCTGTCTTGTTTATGGGTGTAGCAGATGTCGCTTTTACCCTGCTGGCGATAAACTGGGTACAGCAGTATGTGAGCAGCACGCGTGCCGCCCTGATTTACGCGCTTGAACCAATGTGGGCGGCGCTGACTGGTTTTCTGCTGGCAGGAGATGTTCTAAGCCTCCCTGCCTGGATCGGCTGTGGCTGTATTCTACTAGGCATGATTGTGGGTGTCATGCGCTTTCCGCTGACGAGGAAGCGCATTGGGCGCAGTGGTGGTCATCAACAAATGAATGGGATTAGGGCGTAGGGTCGCAATTATGACCTTTAAAAATTATTCGGGACATCTGATGAAATCGGCCCCTCCACTGTCACCCTGAGCCACACTTGCTCTGAGCGAAGCGAAGAGGCAGCGAAGGGCAGCAAGATGCTTCGCTGCGGCTCAGCATGACAGGGTTGCCTTGTCACCCTGAGCCGCAGCGAAGGGTCTGTCACCCAAGGGTCCCCACCCCTCATCCCTGCCACCCCCGCCCCTACGAGACGAACCCGCTACCCTGCTCGTTTCATAAAATACCTACCCCTGAAAGCTCCACCCAACTCCCCGCCTGCCCCTATGTATAGCGATCCGCGATTGCGATAATATTCTCCGCCAGGCGCTGAAAAGCCTCGCGCAACTCGGGAGGCTGGTGTATGACCATGGAGCACTGGAGGCCGGCGAGAAAATGCGCGATCCAGTCCAGGTTGTTCACGTAACAGCGCAGCACAACGCCGTTGGGCGCCTGTTCCAGAGTAGCCAGAGCAGGAGGCACCACCTGTTGCGCTTCCTCCAAGGTGGTTTCAAGCAGGACATCGACCAGCCAGTTGCCCGGCGTCATAGCTATGGAACGGGTGACGTATTCGAGGCAATCGAAGCCAGGTGGATATATGTATGTATCATGCCCTATTTCGGCGTGTAAGACTCTGTCCAGCCGGAATACTCGTAAATCTTTGCGCAGGTGACAGTAGCCAACTGCATACCAGAAACCAGCTCTGTAAACGAGACCGTAGAGGTCGACATTGCGTTCGGTCGTCTCCGCATCCCAGGCCTGGTAGCGCAGGTTGACCTGCCGTTTTTGTTGGGCCGCAGCGCTGAGGGTGCCAATGACCTCGCTCGTCGGGACTACAGCGGGAGGGGTGAGATCGAAGACCAATGTTTCCTGTACTGCCTGGACACGGTCTCGCAGGGTAGCAGGTAAAACGCGCTCAACTTTGGCCAGCGCTCCCTCGACGGCAGGAGCGGCAGCGGCCAGGCCCAGCTTGCGCGCGGCGAGCTAGCGGCCGCGTTCGGCCTCGACGGGTATGCCCAGGTCCTGTAGCATGGTGATATAACGCCTGACGGTGCGCGGATTGACTTCCAGCCGTTCAGCAATGTCGGGTCCGCTCAACTGCCGGTGAGATTGCAACAGTTCCAGAACGGTAAGGACTCTTGTTGTTGGGAAATACATGTAAACCGGCTTCTTTCCGTTTTCTGACAAAAATATATCTAAACAGGGCGAATTCCTGATCCTCTCCCTTCGACAGGCTGGTCTTTTACACGTTCCACACCTGGGCATGGCTAAACATTACATCGGCTGGAGCCTGGCTATTGTTGCCACCAAACACCCCAATTTGACCAGTATGGTAAGTAGTGTCACTTGCTCTGGTGATGTAATGCTGATTGATATACAAGTAAATGTTACTGCCACGTGCAATGACCGACAGCAGGTTGGCCTGATTCAGGCCAGTCCTGAACCGCGCAGAGGTGCCTGTGCCCAACACGTAGTCACGGTTTCCGGTGTTGTCTACGGAGGTTTTAAGGGTGTAGGTCCCATAGCGGTCGATGTAGAAGGTATAATACTTCGCCTGTGAGCTATCAACGCGAAATACTATTCCGCCAAACTCGCCTTTAACGATGGTCATCTGGACCTGGTAAGCCAGATCGCCAAAGTTCGTAGCCTGCGCAAGGCACGGCGTAAACGGTGCGCTGACATGATAGACTCCCCCTCTGAACGCACAGCTAAACTTCCCGTCCGCGGAGGTCGTCTCGGTCCACTTGTTGGCGTCGTTTGTACTTAAGGGATCATTGAGCGTTGGAGGGCCCTGCGTGACCTGAGCATACAGGGCCTGTAGGGCCTGTGGCGTCTGCGCGGAAGTGGTAGCCGTCACTTGCGGTGCTTGCGTCGTCGCGGAAGCGTGAGGTTGTGGTTG
>VBHI01000135.1:0-12457 GCA_005881495.1 Chloroflexota bacterium | reverse complement strand
GCGCCTGGGGAGTAGCCGTGTTCAATGATGAGCGCGCGCTCTCTTTTCTCAGCACATGTACGAGTGTGTCAAGCCCCGGCGCATAGCTTTCCCCACGCATGTCAATATACTGTGTATTGATGAAATCTAACGGGACACAATCTGACCATTCGGTGCCATCCATCCATATTGGATAAATATGATTGGGATGATACCTTTTGGCAAGATTAAGTTCACCTTTTATGTACAGCGATTTGGTAACCCGTGGTGAGGCAATCAACAGGATAGCATAGGCATTACGAACAGCGTCACGTATCGCGGCCTCCCAGTCAGGTGAGCCAGGATCGATATTGGTTTTATCGAGCCAGGCCTGGAAGCCATGTGCTCGTAAATCTTCTACCAGGCGCTTGACAAACACTACTTCAGAACGAGGGTAGGAGATAAACACGTAAGGTCCTTGCAGCGTTGTTGTGTTTATCATGTGCTCCCCTTTCCTACTTTGTGGGATGATATCTTCTACTCTCACTCGCGAGGCTACATGTACGTATTCATGATTCCTCCGTAAACAATTTTATTGACTAAACGATGGGGTAGTGACGTTTTTTCCGAATAGGCGTCTTTGTTAATACCAGGTTCCACTTTAGAATAAGTGTAAGCGAGGCAGTTTGTCAAGAGTTGTCGGTTTTGGTTAATTAGGGCGAATTATAGCCGCTTTTAATGATAGATTCAAGAAAGATATGTGTGAATAACAAATGAGTGAGCAAGAGAGCAATCATCTATGACACTGCATATTTCTCGCGAACAGGCACAGCGCTTCCTGGCGCTCTATCATTTCACTCCTACCGACGTGGCGGGTACGATCGAGCGATTGGCGACGGTGCAGTATGACCCGCTCAACCCTGTTGGGCGCAATCCTGACCTGGTGTTTCAGGCACGCGTGCCGGGCTACCAGGTGGATGACTGGCAAAAAGCGGCCTACAACGAGCGCCTGATCTACGATGCCTGGGATAAAATGGCCTGCCTGGTGCCGGTGAGCGATTGGCCTATGCGCGCATTAATTCGCGAAAAATACCAGCCCTATCACGATAGAGAGATATTGCAGGCAGAAGCTGAAGCAGCGCATGCCATACTGGAAACCATTGATGCAATAGGACCACTCTCGTCATTGGAGTTTGAAGATCGCCAGCGGGTGGTGGAACTATACCCCACGTGGTACGGCCAGACACGCACCAAGCGCATCCTGCGCGCGCTGTGGGCATGTGGATTGCTCGTCACACATCATCGCAAAAGTGGGCGGCATTATTACGAACGTCCTGAGCGTGTCATTCCCGCGGAGCATTTTCAAAGAACGCCTGTGCTGGATGGAGAGGAGTACCATCGCTGGATTATGACCAGGCGGCAGCAGGCGATGGGGCTGTTTCCCAGAACAGCCGAAGCCGCTATCTGGAGCAGTTGTGGCAACAGCGCAGAGAATAAACTGGCCATTGCGCAATTAGTAGAGGAGGGCGTGCTGACGCCTGTGCTTGTGGGAGAAAAAAAGCTGCCCTACTATATCCTTACCAGCACGCTTGACCTGCTTGACGTCTCCCTACCCACGCCGCGCATGATATTGTTAGGCCCGCTCGATAGCATGTTGTGGGATCGCAAAACCCTGCGCTACATCTTTGATTTTGATTACGTCTGGGAAGTGTACAAACCGGAAAAGCTACGCCGCTGGGGCTATTATGTGCTGCCTGTATTCTATGGAGATCGTTTTGTGGCCCGCCTGGATTCGCGGCTGGAGAAGGGGGTATGGACGATAGCGCGCTGGTGGTGGGAGGATGATGTGTCCCCAGACGCCGGGATGTTGGATGCCTTACGCGTCGCGGTTGAACGGTTCATATATTACTTACGGGCTGATGGGGTGATAGTAGGGGAAGGGGTGGATGAGAGGGTGAGGGAGGCTGTAGTGGGGATAGCAGCTATTTAGTCCAATCGCCAATCCCTCAACCTATTTTATGAAATTATAACCAACTCTTAACCAGATCGTAACCGCTTTGCTCTTCCTCAGTTCATTGATACCCTCCACAATGTACAAGGCTATCTGTATGCCTACTATTGATGAGTTGGCATATCTTAATGTTCATTTTGGGACAGAGTTTACTAGTAGGAGGATTTCTTCAATGAGTCACCTGAAGCATATCAGGGTGATAGCACCCCTAACGGTATTTCTGGTTATCCTGATTGCCGTGGCCAGTGTCGGTGATGGCCTGGCACGCGCCGCTTCACTGGTCCAAGTCTCCAGCATAGACCCCTACGCAAGCTGTTCGATCACTGGCCAGCCGGGTACCAATTACCCCGACGCCGAGGTCGAGCCCTGGGTCGCCGTCAACCCCAACAACACCTCGAACATTATCGGGGTCTGGCAACAAGACCGCTGGTCAAACGGCGGTGCCCGCGGCCTGGTCGCTGGCGTCTCAACGGATGGTGGAAGCTCTTGGACCCAGGTCCCGTTGCCCTTTAGCCAATGTGCGGGCGGGCTCGATTTCCAGCGGGCGTCCGATCCCTGGGTCTCGTTCGGACCGGATGGCACTGCCTACGCAGTCTCCATCTCCTTCGACCGCACCGACAATAAGAACGCTGTCGGAGCGGCGACATCCACAGACGGCGGCCAGACCTGGAACCACCTGCAGACAATCGTCAGCTACACGAGCAACGGCGGCCAGTTCATCACCGACAAGGAGTCGGTGACCGCAGATCCGGGCAAAGCTGGGAACGCGTATACAGTTTGGGATACGCTGGTTGCGCCGACTGATAACCCTGACGACAACCCGCACACGCGTGCCTTCACGGGAGACGCGTATTTCTCGAAGACCACCAACGGCGGCACGACCTGGAGCACTCCCAAGGTCATCGTCCACACCACGCAAAATACTCAGACGATCGGTAATCAGGTCGTGGTCGACCCCAAAACGGGGACGCTCTACGACTACTTCGACCTGATCCTGCACCCCACTAACAAGCCGTTCAATGTCGCCTTCGTGAAATCGACCGACGGAGGCAGCACCTGGACACAACCGCAGATCATCTCCAAACTTGGCACGGTCTTCGTGACCGACCCCAACACCGGGCAGGCGATCCGAACGGGTGACATCATTCCTGAGCCTGCGATCGACCCCAAGACTGGTCAGCTCTACGTCGTCTGGCAGGACGCGCGCTTCAATGGCGGCCACTTCGATGAGGTCGCTTTGTCCACCTCCACCGACGGAGGGGCCAATTGGAGCGCTCCGATTCAGGTCAACACCAAAACGCCGTCTAATCGCCCAGGGTTCACCCCAGCGATATATGTCAATTCAGCAGGCGTCGTCGGTGTTACCTACTACGACTTCCGCAGCCTCACCACGGAAACTGCGACGCTGCCAACCGATTACTGGTTCAGGCCGGTGACGCCGATCAGCGGCGGTCTGAGCCTCGGCTCCGAGACGCATATCACCGGTCCTTTCGACATGCTGACGGCACCTTTTGCGAGCGGCTTCTTCGTCGGGGATTACGAGGGCCTGACCGCAGTTGGGACGACCTTCCACCCCTTCTTCGTCCAGGCGAACTCGGGGAATACCAGTAATCGGACAGACGTGTTCACCACTTCTATCCCTTAACTGTATCCAGATACGTTGGATAGCACAGCCGCGTCTACACCTGGTGTGGGCGCGGCTGCTGTGGGAGTAGACGGGCGAGAGATAAGTTTGTCTTGTGTGTTCTGACAGATACGGGCGGCGCTTCACCGCCCGTATTCCTTTTTCACGAACGGAGAGTTCAAAGGTGCCATGCTGTTTTACAACCTCCCGAAAATCCCCCCGTATGATATAATAAGTTGAAATATTAGCAATACATCAGAAGGAAACTACCAATCAGGCTCATTCTTATATCTAAGATTAACCAAAGCCAGCCATAATTACAATCACCAGGAGATCAGAGCACTATGCAATTACTTGGGAAAATCATGGGCGACCCCAACAAAAGAGATTTGAAGGCTATTCAGCCTTTTGTAGATAAAATAAATGCACTTGAACCGTCGATAAAGACCCTGAAGGACGAAAAACTGGCGGCTAAGACTGCCGAGTTTCGCGCGCAGCTCTTTTTGCATCTCAAAGGCGGCATGGTGCTCGAAGATGAACTGGTCAAACTCTTTCGTGAAGCACTGGAGGCTGTAGATGCTCAGGGTAAAAAGTGTACGGATCAGCAGCTGCACGGTGCGATTACGGAGTACCGCCAATTGCTGGAAAGACGCCGAGACCTGGAGCGCTATCTCAGGGATAACTTGCAAGATGTCCTCTCAGAATGTTTTGAAACCGCCTATGAGCATCTCTTCCCGTCTCTGCTTCCCTTGAAGGTTACGGCGGCGATGGATCTGGCAGAGGAGAGTCAAGATTGGCCTGATGAAGCGAAAGATCCACAGCAAGCCACGCTAGCGCTACTCGAGAAGATTGAACCCGCTCTCGAGAGCATTGAAAGTGACCAGCTGAACGAGGCGTTTAACGCTGCCTGGCCGGCGTTTGAAGAGGCGCGGCGTAACGCACACGATAAGGATGAGGGGGCAGACCAGCGGCTAGAACAACTCCTTGGCAAGATTGTCACACACCTGCAAGCGGAAATTGTGGCTCTCAAGGCTGAGGTGATGGATACGCTGGTACCTGAGATGGCCAAACGCTACAAAACAGGGAAGACGCTTGAGGATCTCTTGCCCGAGGCTTTTGCCGTTGTGCGCGAGGTGGGCCGGCGCAGAATCAAGATGCGTCACTATGACGTACAGCTTGTTGGTGGCGTTGTCCTGCACCAGGGCAAAATTGCTGAGATGAAGACCGGTGAAGGGAAGACGCTTGTTGCCACCTTGCCGGTCTACCTGAACGCGTTGACCGGTAAGGGCGTACATGTCGTCACCGTCAACGATTACCTGGCACGCCGTGACGCCGAGTGGATGGGGCAAATTTATACATTCCTGGGTCTGAGCGTTGGTGTCGTGGTAAACGCCGTCGAGCCGCAAACGCCTGAGCGCCGCGCAGCTTACACTGCCGATATCACGTATGGCACGAATAGTGAGTTCGGCTTTGACTACCTGCGCGACAACATGGTTGTCTCACTGGATCAGACGGTGATGCGCGAATTGAACTATGCCATCGTCGACGAAGTCGATAATATCCTGATTGACGAGGCGCGTACCCCGCTGATCATTTCCGGCCAGGGCCAGGAATCGACCGACATGTACGTGCAATTCGCCAGGTGGGCGCCGCGTCTGAAACACGAGGTCGACTATACCGTTGAGGAGAAGACGCGTACCGTCATCCTGACAGAGGCAGGTATCGATAAGCTTGAGCAACTGGCGGGCGTGAAAAACATCTATGACGAGAACAACCTGGACCTGACGCGCTACATGGAGAATGCCATTAAGGCCCAGATCATCTTCAAGCGCGACAAGGATTACATCGTCAAAGATGGCGAGGTCATGATTGTCGATGAATTCACCGGTCGACAGATGCCCGGGCGGCGCTATAGCGATGGTCTCCACCAGGCGATCGAGGCTAAAGAAGGCGTCAAAGTGCAGCGTGAAAACCACACGCTTGCTACCATCACCTACCAGAATTTCTTCCGCCTGTACAAGAAGCTGGCCGGTATGACCGGTACTGCCATAACGGAGGCGGAGGAACTGCATAAAATCTATAAGCTGGATGTGATGGTGATACCGCCAAATAAGCCCATGATACGGGGAGACCTACCCGACCTGATCTATCGCACGACCGAGGCAAAATTCAACGCAGTCGTGGAGGAAATTAAGGCGCTGCACGAAGTAGGTGTGCCAGTCCTGGTGGGTACTACCTCCGTTGAGAACTCTGAATACCTTTCCGAAAAATTGGATAGAGTGGGCATTCCCCATAATGTGCTGAACGCCAAACACCACGCGCGCGAGGCGCAGATCGTGGCGCAGGCCGGACGAAGCGGCGCCGTTACCATTGCCACGAACATGGCGGGTCGTGGTACCGACATTCTGCTTGGCGGCAATCCCGAGGGCTACTTCGAGAGTATCCTGCGCAAGCACGTGGAACAGGTCAGCTATATTCGTGACATGTCAGTGCGGACCGAGGATGAGCAGGCCGAAAAAGAAGAGGCTATCCAACAGTACATAGAAAACATGACCGGCGAAGAGAAGGACGAGTTGCTGCAACAGAAGGTGCGTGAGTGTGAAGAGGATCATATGCGGGTGGTAGCCCTGGGAGGTTTGCACATCATCGGCACCGAGCGGCACGAGTCGCGCCGTATCGATAACCAGTTACGCGGTCGCGCGGGACGCCAGGGCGATCCCGGTCAATCACGTTTCTTCCTCGCTCTGAATGACGAGTTGATGCGTCGTTTTGCCGCCGACCGCGTGGCGAAAGTCATGGAAATGGTCGGTATGGAAGAGGACATGCCGCTGGAGAGCAGCATGGTTTCGCGCTTCATCGAACAGGCACAGACAAAGGTTGAGGGATACAACTTCGATATTCGTAAAAATGTGGTTGATTATGACGATGTCATCGCCAAGCAGCGCGAAGTCATCTATGCTGACCGCAGGGCAGTGCTTGAGCGCGCCGACATGCATGAACGGGTGCTCGGTATGATTCGTGCCGAAGTAAACAAGTTAGTCGATGCCTGTATTCCTGGAAACATGGTTACCGAAGAGGAGCAATTAGAAAAACTCTTAACCGTGATGGAGGCATGGGTGCATGTGCCCGAGGATGTCCTGCCTGAAAATTTCCATGCCATTCGTCGTGAAGATCTCCGGCACAAACTGGTTGACCTGGTCATCGATCATTATGAAGAGCGCGGCAGGCAACTGGATGAATTGGCCAAACAGAATCCCGGCCTGGGTATCCCGACCATCCGCGATTTAGAGCGTTCGTACACGCTGCAGATCGTGGACCGGCTGTGGATGGATCACATTGACGCACTGGATGTCATGCGTGCCAGCATTCACTTCCGTTCGATTGGACAGCGCGATCCGCTGGTCGAGTTTAAGAACGAAGCCTTCAGTATGTTTGATGAGCTGAAGGCGACCATTCAGTATCATATCGTCAACGAACTCCTCAAGCTCGTGCGCGGTGAGTTTACCATTCGCATTCAGCAGCCGGCGCCACAACGCAAGGCACCCCGCAAAGTGCGCACCAATGCCGATGATCTTGCCAGGACCATTGGTCAGGCCAAGAGTGATGCGGATGAACGGCCTAACGCGGGAAATTCACGAAGAAATGGCGCTTCTTCCGGTCAGCGCGGCCAGAATGTGCGTACGCCTGTCGGCGCGCAAGCTGCGCGTACCAGCGCCCCCGGGAGGATTGGTCGCAATGACCCATGTCCATGTGGGAGTGGGAAGAAATATAAGAAGTGCCACGGGGCGTAAGGTACTTTGTGCTAGCTTCCTACCAACGTTCGTTCAGAATTAACGTGAGCTGGCGAAGCAAAAAAGCGACGCAGGACCAGGCTTCCTGCACCACGCGCCCAACTTTCAAAACCACTCCGCTCGACGATGAAGTGCAAATCCTTCCCGATGTGCGAGAACAGGTGCTGCTTGAACGCCTCATGCATTGGTTCAAGTAGCAAACCACCTGTCAGGATACTGGCAGTGGTGTTGGGACCAGAGAGCTCTACACATTCCGGGTTGAAGATATTGACAAGATTGGCCAGGGACACGCCCAGCAGTATCCCTGCGCGTTGAAAGGCCGCTATCGCAGCTTCATCGCCGTTTCTCGCTCGTTCTACGACCTCAAAAATCGAGGGTTCCTGGATACCCTTTTCTAGACTGTATGTGGTTGCATACACATATTCGAGATAATTTTTGACAATACCGGATTCAGAGATATAGGACTCCAGGCAGCCATGGTTGCCGCATGCGCAGAGACGCCCTCCGGTGGTCACCGCTGTATGGCCAAACTCGCCCGCCCCCCCGAACGCCCCGCGATAGAGATCTCCATTGACCACGATGCCAAGACCGACGCCACGGCCAATGGCTACCACCAGGAAATGCTGATACGGCTGACCCTGGCCGAAGAGTTTCTCATAAATCGCCAGGCAATTGACATCATTATCAAGAAAGACAGGGATTCCCAGGAGCTCCTCCAGGGGACGGCTGATCTCCACGTTTTGCCAGTTCATCATCCATGAATCGATGCAACATCCGCGTTCGGCATCAATCAACCCGCCCATGCCAAGACCCACACCGATAATCTTCTCCCTTGCAATGCCACTTTTCGAAAACAGTTCCTCAACGCACTGCGCGAAGAGGTCTATCGCATGCAGTGAATTGTCGCGAAACGTGATATCCCATTGTTGGGAGCAGACGAGTTCGCTGTTCAAATTGAGAATAACCCCCGTCAGCGAAGTCGGTTGGGGAATCAGTCCAACGGCGAACCCACCCTCGGGATGAATCTCCAACAATCCCGCTCTGCGCCCACCTGTCGATTCCGCATACTCGTTTTCCAGGACCAGATGACGCTCGATGAGGTTGTTCGTGATTTTTATCACCGTCACCTGGCTGAGGCCCGACATCGTCGCTAATTGTGGGCGTGAAATGGGGGCATGAACTCGTATTAAATTGAGGAGAACACTCTGATTAATATTACGCATCAGAAAGCGGTCGGCGGATTTTATTTGTTGCTGCATGATGTCGTGTCTGGCCCTCTTGTTTATTAACTAACAAAATTATCTTACTCGAAAAATACCCTATTGTCAAGATTATAGCCAGGAAGAAAGCAAAAACACTTGACAAAGTGGAAATTCTTAGGTAAACTAACTTTAGTAACTTAGTTTAGTAAGTAACATTTGCTCAAATCTCATAGAGGAGCTCGAATTGGAGAGCGCTCTATTCTACCGAAAAAGGGATCAGGAAAGGAGGAAATGCAGGTTCATCGATCATCACTGTGACGGTTACCTCTGCTTTCGCAGGTTGAGTGCCGCCTTACCCTATCTTGATTATTCCCGCTTTCATGTGTTTTCGGCTTACCCTGTAGCATACGTCCTATTTTAGACGCTCAATACGAGAGGAGCAAAGAAGTACATGTCTCGACAAATGTCTCAACTCGAAGATGCCATGAATCGGCGTCAGTTTTTAAAGGTCGCGGGTGGTAGCACACTGGGTTTGGCGGCGTTGCTGGCTGGATGCGGCACTTCCACCGGCAGCAGCCCGACCAGCAGTAACGGAAGTGTTACGATCCACTTCCTATCCGTCCAGGCTGCGGGCACGGGATGGCCGCTCGTCCTGTCCACCATCACGGACCAGTATGCCAAGACAAAACCTGGCAGCACCTTCAAGGTGGACTTCCAGGACCAGGCATCCCTGAACCAGAAGATTCAGTTGCTTGCCGGGCAGGGTGCCCTCCCGGTCCTGTACAACACGCCACCAGCCGACCTGCTGGCGCAGTTGGCGAAGAACGGTGAGGTGCTAGACATCGAGTCAACCTTCAACCAACTCGGCGTCACCCAGGAGCTCGTCCCGGCGGCGGTCACTCTCCTCAAGAAGGTCTACAATGGCAAGCTCTCCGCACTCCCTTTCGAGCTCAACATCGAGGGGTTCTGGTACAATAAGCAGATCTTTGCACAGAATGGCCTCCAGCCACCACAGACATGGGACGAGCTGGTCCAGATTGCGGCCAGCCTGCAGCAGAAGGGCATCCAACCGTTTGCCGCGTCGGGTAAACAAGGGTGGCCGCTCACCCGCCTGGTTGGCAACTACATTTTTCGCTCACTTGGCCCCGACGCCCTGCAAAGCGTGCAGAGCGGTCAGGCAAAGCTGACAGACGCGGCTTATGTTGCGGCTGCCCAGGCCGTCGCCAACCTGGGTAAGCAGGGCTACTTCGGCAAAGGTGTAGCCACGCTTGATTACATGCCGGCAGTGGATCTGTTCTTGCAGGGCACAGCCGCCATGTTATATATGGGCAGCTGGGAGCTGCGTGATTTCAACTCTCCCACTGTGAACAAGATCGGCGCGAGTAACATCGGCTTCTTCCCATTCCCAAATGTCACTGGCGGGGTAGGAAACTCGGGCCAGACACCCATGAACGCGGGTCAGCCTACTTCAGTGAACAAGGCGAAGTACAACGCCGACGTCGGGAAGTGGCTCGCTTACATGGCGCAGAATTACGGCGACGTGGCGCTGCAAAAGGAGGGAGCGGTGACGGGCTTCGTCGTTCATCATCCACCCGCGAATCTGGACGCGCTGACCTCGTTGGTCATTGCACAGATCAAACAGGTGACACAGCCGGTGCTCTGGTTCGAAGCGCTGTTCTCGACCAAGGCCCAAAACATCTCTCAACAGAATGCCGCTCTGCTGGTAACCAATGCCATGTCCGGCAGTAACTTCATGGCCGCGATCCAGCAAGCGTCTTAACTGGTCTGAGCGCACATGGGGCGGCCGGGAGTCGGCTTCGTTTGATTCTCGGCCTTGAGATACCGTGGTGGCGAAAGCGCGGCTACGGGGTGCTGAGCCTCGCCGATTGGCAACACTGGTAGTCCAGTGATCAGGACTGAAATCGGCATGGCTTGCATGTGTTCATATAAGTGAAAGCCTAAAGGGGGCTTCAGGAGGTTACTGAATGGAGTTACTACTTCGCGATCGGAGAGCGATTCTGACCTTTATAGGGCCTGCGCTGCTCGTCTACACGTTAGTCGTGCTGGTGCCGATTGTCTGGTCACTCGTCTATACGCTGTTCGAGGGAAATGTTATCGCTGGATTCCAGTTCGTCGGCCTGCACAACTTTGCCCTTCTGGTTAGAGATCCGGCGTTCTGGCAGGCCGTGGCCTTCACGCTGAAGTACGCGTTCTTCGTGACCATTGGCCAGGTGGGGGTGGGCCTGCTGCTGGCGTTGTTGTACGTTTTCTACCTTCGCAATGCGTCCGGGCTTGTCCGTACGTTGATATTTTTCCCTGTTATCCTGCCCACGGTGGCCGTCGCGCAGATGTACTCGAAGCTATTCGAGATCGCACCGCAGCTTGGTCTGGTAAACTCCCTCCTACAGGCAGTGCACCTCGACGGCTGGGTTCAGCCGTGGCTCGGTCAGGGCGGTACAGCGTTCGTTGTTCTCGTCATCATGGATATCTGGCGATCAATGGGCTTCTACGCCGTGCTGCTCTACGCCGGACTGATCGACGTTCCCAGCGAAATGCTCGAGGCCGCGCGGGTTGACGGCGCTTCCGGATTTCGGCTCGTACGCTCCGTCGTCCTGCCCCTGATGACGCCAATCCTGTTCTCGTCTCTCATCTTCAGCATCAATGGGACGCTCAAGGTGTTCGACAGCGTTCTGGCTTTGACGAATGGCGGTCCGGGACAGGCGACGACGCCTCTGACATTGTTAATGTACAACACGGCTTTCTCCAATGGTCAGTACGGGTATGGGAGCACCATCGCATTTGCGCTCGCCTTTATGTGCCTTCTCGTGACCCTGGTGATCTTCAGGTCCGCACGCCGCAACGTTGCCTAGAAAAGAGAGGTTCGCATGAGTCAAACACTGGCCGGTCAACTAGAGAAAACACAGGTGCCCGCTCGCAAGCTTCAGGAGAAGAGGAGGCGGTCTATGAAGAAGCTGCTCGGCAATGCACCGCTAGCGGTCATTGTCGGGTTGCTCCTTGTCGTAGTGATCTATCCACTCGTGTGGTTACTGCAGTCCTCGTTCAAGACGACTGTGGAGTTCGCGACGCAGCCGACCTGGGCCTTGCCCAAAGGTTTTGCATGGCAGAACTACGTCCAGGCGTGGAACTCGGGCATGGCCACCTACTTCCTGAACAGCATTCTCGCGGTGTTCCCATCGCTGTTGCTGATCCTCGCGATCAGCGTCTCCGCTGCATTCGCTCTCGAGGTGATGACGTGGCGTTTGCGTAACCCGGTGCTGCTTCTCTTCCTCGCGGGGATCATGGTCCCGTTGCAACTGGTGCTGCTGCCGTTGTTCACCATCTACTTTCAAGCATCATTGATCGACACCCGCTGGGCGTTGATTATCACCTACACGGCCTTCGGCTTGCCACTTTCGGTGTTTCTCATGGCGGGCTTCTTCAAGTCCGTTCCGCGCGAGGTGATGGAGGCAGCGGTACTTGATGGAGCGAGCATCTACAAGGTCTTCTACCGCGTGGCGCTGCCGATGGTCGCGAACGGGCTCGTAACCATTGCTCTGGTGCAGTTCTTTTTCCTCTGGAATGACCTGCTGTTCACACTGACCTTCATCAGTAGCGACAGCAATCGTACCATTCAGACAGGTCTATTGAACTTCACCGGACAGTATGGCCAGGTCGATTGGGGACCGACATTCGCCGCGATCAGCCTTGCGGTCATTCCGACCCTGATCCTCTACCTGGTGCTCAACCAGCAGGTCATCAAGGGACTGGCGTCCGGCTCACTCAAGGGCTGAGCTTTGGAATAGGAGGGTGCCTCCTCACGAGACATCCGCCTCACCGGCAGCCTACACATCTACAACAATGAGAAAAAGTG
>VBHI01000096.1 GCA_005881495.1 Chloroflexota bacterium | reverse complement strand
AAGCGCTTTTCGCCGACACGCCTCATTTCTGCCATGTGCTCTCGATGCCCTCCACAAGCAGCCTGAGAAACCCTTGTGGTATCTTTTCGTGAGAAAACTACCGACAGGCCATTAGCAAGCTAACCTATAACTCGCCTGCCTTCATTGAATTTCCTGATCCTGAAGGCTTTGCTAAGGCACTACAAACGGGCATCGATACTGTCACACAAATACCGCAAAGACTCAAAGCCACGAGGCTAGAAATTCAAGCCAGAGAATTGGAGATGAAGCTAAAAGAGCTAGAAGCTTTGTCAGGGCTTGCAGATAAAGAACAAACTCGCCAAATAGAAGAGCAAAAAGCCGAATTGGAAAAACAAGCGACCCTGCTTGAGATAGAAAGAAAACAACTTGAGCTAGAAAAACAACGCTTAGAGATTCAGGAGAAGCGTTTACAGGGTGTCAGGCAAAAAGCCGCCTTGCCGATCTAGACTAAGATACCAAAGATGAGGTATGATACAGGAGGGAACAGAAAGAAGCCTGAGAGAAGAAAACAAGGAACGAGCATGGAACCAGAGCAGCGACGAGCAGCCAAACAGCAGATGCTAGAACTCATGCAAGCCGGTGTGTCCTGGCAGGAGGCGGCAAGGACCGCTGGGGTCCAGACGAGTCGGGCTACTGCCTATCGTTGGAGGCAAGAGGCTCGCACGCGAGGAGAAGCCGCCCTAGAAGATGGCAGACATGGACACCCTGCCAAAGTGCTCCCTGAGGTGTTGCACTGGCTGGAGTCGCGGTGTCAGGCCACCTCGCCGGTTGCAAGCAGCCTTGTGCAAAAAGAACTGCAAGAACAGTTGGGAGTGCGCATCAGCATCAGTCACCTCAATGCCGTTCGGGCAGCCCATGGATGGAGCAACGTCACCAGCCATGCGGAAAAAAAATCCGGCAAGAGAAGAAGCGAAGATTCAAGAAGGAGCCGGAGGGCTTCTGTTGCTGGCAGCCGCCCATGAAACGGGTTTGCTTTCCAAACTGGAGACCGCGATGGCCTCGTGTGAACCAACCACCCCTCAGTCTCTGCTTTCCAGTTCCCCCCATAGCCTGCGCCAACTGCTGCTGACGTTGTTGTTCTTCCCTCTGGGCGGCTTGCATCGAACACATGACCTGCGCAGCTACACCGGAAACGCATTGGCAGTGGTGACAGGACGGCATCGAGCCTACGGGTATTGTCATACCGAGCGGTTTTTAAGCCAGCTTGCCAAGGCCAATGGGTCCGAAGCGCTCACCACCGCTCTTGGCTCCTGGACGACCCAGTTGTGGGAAGTTGAGAGCCAGGATGCGCCTTCACAAACAATTCCTTGTTTCTACATCGATGGGCATCGCAAGCCCGTGTATGCCGACGGCCTGATCCCACGTGGACTGATTGGACGCACCGGCAAAATCCTGGGAGGCCGTGCGCTGGTGCTCTTACATGATGAACAGGGGCATCCTCTCCTGGCCACGACTTCTCGTGGAGATCAACATTTGACCATGGGATTGCCCCAGGTACTGGCTCGCTATGAGCAGGCTGGGGGGAAAACGGCACATGCCCGCATCATTGTCGATCGCGAAGGGATGGCTGCCCCCTTCTTGAGAGACCTGACGGAGGTTGGACACACCATCGTAACCATCTTGAAAACGAATCAGTATGAGAGCCTTGCTTCTTTCACCCAGGTCGGCGAGTTTGTGCCCTTGACCTATGACCGCAGCGGTCAGGTCGTCCGCGAAGTGGCACCAGCCCGTTTCGCACTTCCTTTACCCGATCAAAAAGACCGGGTGCTCCCGTTGCAAGTGGCCCTCATCCGTGATCTTCGCCGCCAGGTTCCAGACACGCCGCCGGAAGAAGATCCCAATGCAGATCCCGGTTTGCCTCCCTGGTGGCGGGAGAACTGGCAAGCCGAGCCGACAAAAGCGGGACCAACCTCAGCGAAGCTGATCCCCATTGTGACGACGGCCCCGCACATCGATGCTGTCGAGGTAGCTCAAACCTACATCCGACGTTGGCCCTTGCAGGAGAACGTGATCAAGGATTTCTTACTGCCTCTGGGACTGGATATCAACCATGGCTATGGCAAAGCTCCAGTCCCCAATTCCGAGGTGAGCAAAAAACGCGTCGCACTGGAGAAGCGGCTCAGCGATATCAAGCGGTGGGCTCCGGCGGCACATGAGCGTTCGAGCAAAGCGTCAGTGCGCTATCGACGCCTGTGGAACGAAACAAAGGCGAGGGGAGAAGAGCGCTACCGTCTCCTGGATGAGCAATTGCAAAAGCTCCAGGCGCAAGGAGCCACCCCTTCCCAGTGGAAAACTGAACGCAACCGACTCCAGGCCGAGGCTCAGCGTGAGATGCAGGAACTGTGGGATCGTGTCTCTGTTGTGTTAGAGACCAGTAACAAAGAACATGCCAAATGGGAACGCTACTGCCGCGAACAAGGAGATCTCTTACGTGCTTTGGAAGATCTGGCTGCCCAAGAACGGACCATGTATGAACTCGACAATCGCAAGGATCAGATTATGACCATGTGCAAGCTTGCCCTGGCCAATCTGACCATGTGGGCTCGTGATCAGTGTTTCCCGGCCTCTTTTGCTCATACCACCTGGGTACGATTACTTCCCTTCTTTCAAATCTCTGGGATCGTCGTCTCCAGTCAGCAGACAGTCTCCGTGCATCTGCGCCCGTTTAACGATCGACAATACAACCGTGATCTCTCGCTGCTGTGTCAACGTGTCAATGAGAAGCACCTCCATTTACCTGATGGTCGTCTGCTGCTCTTTTCCGTCCAGGAGAGAGCTTGTCCCATTCTACATCAGCAGCATCGGCTCATTGCCTGAGACCCTGATTATGCTTCCATGTATGGTGAATATAAAAACGTTATTAAAAATCCAGCTAGGTTTTCGAGTAGCAAGTAGTCAAATTATTTCGGACTCTTACAAAATTTAATATAGGCGGCTTGCTTTAGACAAGGTCAGAGCTATATTAAGTGTT
>VBHI01000095.1 GCA_005881495.1 Chloroflexota bacterium | reverse complement strand
AAAGAAGAAATTGATAATGTGTTTTTATTAGCAAGGGTCATGTACAAGGCAGTATTAGGACTCCACTACAAACGGCAGGAGCAGAAGAAACAGGGGCAGCTCGCAATCTTCTAACTCAGCAGAAAGGGTATACTATACTATATGCTCATCGGCTATGCCCGCGTCTCCAAAAATGAACAAAACCTGGATCTCCAGCTTGATGCCCTCAAAGCGGCAGGGTGTGAGAAAATCTTCCATGATAAAATCACCTCTCTTAAAGAAGAGCGTAAAGGACTTGATGAAGCCCTAGCATTTCTGCGCCCAGGTGATGCGTTGGTTGTCTGGAAGCTGGACCGCTTAGGCCGGACCTTGCGCCACCTGATTGATCTTATCGCAACCTTTAATCAAAAGGGTATCGGGTTTAAGTCCCTCAAAGAAACAATTGACACCACCACCTCAACCGGAAAACTCATCTTTCATATCTTTGGCGCTCTGGCAGAATTTGAGCGGGATATTATTCACGAACGTACAAATGCAGGACTTGAGGCGGCACGGACCAGGGGACGAAAGGGCGGCAGGCCGCGAACTTTGAACAACAAGAAAGTCCAGATGCTGCAGGAACTCTATCACAGCAAGAAGCATTCTATTCCTGAAATCTGCCAGATGCTTAACATCTCACGGACAACGCTTTACCGCTACGTGCAGCCAGAGCAACAGCAACCGAAAGCAGAAAAAGGGGTAAAACCCAACAAATAGGGGTGATACCCTAAATAGACCTTCCGGTAGCAATGGAACAATTTTATACGTTAAGAGGCTAAATATCACATTTTTATGTTCATTAAGGATACTGTCAAAATAGCCTCAAAGCCCACATTCCGCAGAAGGGTTGACGGAAAAAAGGATTGGAAGTCAAGGTAAGAAAAAACGCGGAAGGACGAAAAAGTGTCACAGGAAGTAGAGTATCAAACGGAAAGACTGGACCATTTGGGAATAGTGGCAGGAGTCTGCCGAGAAGCAGGGATAGCAGAGTGGCTTGATGAACGGGCAGGAGAGCAGCGTCGAAGTGTGAGTATGGGGACAGCCACCGTCCCCATGATCTTGAATGGGCTTGGCTTTAGTAATCGTCAGTTGTACCTGGTGCCCCAATACTTTAAGAACAAACCTGTCGAGCATCTGTTGGGAGAAGGGATCACCGCAGATATGCTCAATGACGACTGTTTGGGGCGCACGTTGGATTGGCTCTACGAACACGATGTGACCACGTTATTTGCTGGGTTAGCCTTGCAAGCCCAGCGCTGCTTCAGCATTCAAGCGCAATACCTCCATATAGATACGACCTTGTTCTCGGTCAGTGGAGACTATGCTACCGAAGAAGAGGGGGATCCCGTGCCGGTAGCGATCACGTATGGGTACTCGCGAGATCACCGCGAGGATCTCAAACAATGGATGTTAGCACTGGCCACCACCCATGATGGGGATATTCCGCTCTTTCTGAGACCGCTGGATGGTAATAGCTCCGATAAAGAACACTTGAGTGCTGCTGTGAAAGAGGTGATGGCACAACTGTGCGAACAGTTGCCACAAGAGCAAGAGCAACGGGTTGTCGTCTTTGACAGTGGCAGACACAGCCAAGCGAATATGAAGAGCTATAACGATGCCAAGATCTGGTGGATTAGTCGCGTTCCAGAAACCTCCACGGCTGCCAAAACTGCCCTGGAGGACGCGTACGAACAGTGGCAACCGCTCTCAGATGGGTCAGGGGACTATGTGGTCCGCACGATGGAGCTGCCTCAAGGCAAGGAACGGTGGGTGATCGTGCGAACGCATGCCCAGGTGCAAGCCACCAAAGAGCAGATGGAGAAAAAGGTGAAGAAAACCCAGCAGGAGTGGGAAAAACGCCTCTGGCACCTCTCCAATCAGGCCTTTGCTTGTGAGAATGCTGCGCAGCAGGCCTGGAAGCAGGCGATGAAAGGGAAACCGTGCTGGTTGATTGCTGCGTTCACCGTGAAAGAACAGGGACAGTATCAGCAACGAGGTCGCCCCAAAAAAGAGACCACGCCGGATCAAACGGTCTGGTATCTGGTCCCCCAACTTGAGGTGGATCAGCAAGAGGTGTGGGCTCTGGCCAGAAAGAAAGCGGCCTTCATCGTGGCCACCAACATCCTCGACGTGCAACGCCTTTCTCATGAACAGGTGATTTTGACGTATAAGGAGCAGGGAGGTGTGGAGCGTGGGTTTCGTTTTCTCAAAGATCCCCTGTTTCTGGCTTCCTCTGTGTTTGTCAAGAAGCCCGAGCGTGTGATTGCCTTGAGCTTCGTGATGGTGCTCTGCTTGTTGGTGTATCGGCTGGCCGAGCATCTGCTACGTCGCCAATTGGTGGCAACGCAACAAACCATTCCCAATCAGATCAACAAACCGACCAACCGCCCCACGATGCGCTGGGTTTTCCAATGTTTTGAGGGCATTGATCTCTTGCACATTCGCATTGGTTCACGCTGGCAAACCCAGGTTCTGGGGCTACAAGCTCTTCATCAACAGATTCTTCGTCTGCTTGGTCCCGCGTATTCACAATTCTATTTTTTCTCTTCCTAAACTGCGGAATGTGGGGTATATACTATGAAATGTCCTAATTGTGGTACAGATAATCCACCCGGTGAACAGTTTTGTAGCAACTGCGGCGCATACCTGGATTCGAATGCTGCTGATGCAACTGCCGCCACGAATGTTAATCCAGTTGGAGCTTCCAGCGCTGGTTCAATCACGCTGACTGGTAGTGGAGGGACTGGTGGTTCGCGTACACTTGCTCCTGGCGCACGGCTCGAAAATGGTCGCTATGTCATTGAGAAGGTGCTTGGATACTGATCCGTCGAAGCGCCAGGAAGATGTGCGGAACTTTGAGCGTGAGGTGGAGACGCTGGCTAACCTCGATCATCCACTGATCCCCAATGTCACCGACAGTTTCCAGGAGGGCTCCCACTACTTCATGGTGCAGGAGTACGCAGCCGGCGAGAATCTGGAAGATCGTATAGAGCGACTCAACCAGCCGCTGCCAGAGGAGGAGGTACTGACGTATGCCTCCCAGGTACTCGATATTCTTGATTATCTGGGGCAGCAGAATCCGCCCATTGTCCATCGTGACATCAAGCCTGCCAACATCATCATCAGCAACAGGAATAAGCGAACCTATCTCGTAGACTTTGGTATTGCTCGTGCGGAGGTTGCGAAAAGTGCTAAGCGTAAGCAAACTTCTGCATTGGGAACTCCCGGATACGCTCCACCTGAGCAGTATCAGGGTAATGCTGATCCTCGCTCCGATCTGTATGCCCTGGCGGCAACGATGCATCACCTGCTCACTAATCGCGACCCGCGTAACTATCCACCGTTTGCCTACCCGTCAGCGCGTTCGCTTAATCCCAAGCTTTCACTTGAGACCGAGCGCGTATTGAATCGTGCCCTGATGATCGATATCAATAAACGCTATCAAAATGCTGCGGCCATGAAGCACGATATCGATGAGATTCTTGCGCAGCGTTTCGGAGTTGACAATACCAGTACATTTACTTTTGGAACATCTGGGCCTATTGGAACAACCGGGGCAACTGCGACGCAGACGACGGTGGGTGGACCCTCTCGTCCTCCAAACACGCCTATTCCACCGAGTTCGCCTCCGCAGCGCATACAGCCACGTCTAGCGCAGCAGCCCATTCAGGCACACCCGCAGCAGCCTCCACCTTCGCGTCCTGCCGTCAGTCCACCTGTACAGGCACAGCAGCGCAAAGGTAGAATAAATTGGGTAGCTGGCAGCTGGCTCTTCTTCGTGGTTGTGCTGATCGCAGCTGCGCTGTTTGTCCTCCCTGGTTTGCTTCGCAGTAGGAGCACGACTGGTGACACAGGTATCGCCACTGTGACGCCGGGTGGCTCATCGACAAGCTCGACAACAAGTAATGGTATTGGTGTTACGATGATTGGTGGTGATCCTGTTGGCATTAGTGATGGAACCTTCGCATTCGACACGGACCGGAAAGATGGGGCGGCTAAGCAGCAGGCGGCAGAGCAACTCAAAGTCGGTAATAGCGCTGCTGCCCAATCGCGCTGGCGGTCAGCCCTAGCAACTGAGATGAATGATGCTGAAGCACTTATCTATCTAGAAGATCAACGCGTACTGGCTTCTGGACGTCCGTATATCACCTTTATTGTGGGAACGATGCTCACAGGAGCAAATGCTGGTGTTGGCCGTGACAACCTGCAGGGTGCCTATGTGGCACAGAAGGAATATAACGCGAACAATGGTGCCAAACTCGGAGGTGTGCTTGTTCGCTTGTTGATCGCGAACTCCGGCAGTACTGCAACAGACTCAGGAGTGGTCGCAGAGCAAATAAAGACTGTCACCAACCAGATTGTACAGGCAGTGCAGAAGGATAAGACTATTGTAGGTGTAATGGGCTGGCCTTTCAGCGCACGTGCTCTCAATGCAATTAATGTGTTGTCCAAGGCCCAGATACCCATGGTCTCACAGACCGCATCGAGTGATGATCTGAGCGGCATCTCTCCTTACTTCTTCCGCGTGGCACCTTCAAATATGGCTCAGGCAACAGCAGGAGCACAATATGCGCAACAGAAGTTGGGTGCGAAGAATATAGCTCTCTTTGTTGATCAAGGCGATTCATACAGTCGAAGTTTGGCCGAAGACTTTACGACCCAGTTTACCAAGATCGGTGGGAAGATTCTTGTTAGAGAAAATTATACTGTTGGGCAACCAGATACCCTGCCTAATCTTCTTAATGATGGGTTGAATCAAAATCCTGCTCCTGATCTCATTTACTTCGCGGGATATGCAAAAGATCTGACGAAGCTGTTAACCGTACGTCCTACCTATACGCAGTTTCCCAATTTACCTGTGATGGGGGGGGATGCCCTCTATGAGCTGAATGGGTACTCTCCTGAGGCACGTGAGGGATTCAGTCGCTTACGCTTTACAGCGTTTGCATACCCTGATGAGTGGGGTGTTCTAGGCTACCCGACGAAGAAACCTGCCTTTTTCGACGATTATGCAAACGCTTTCGATCCACAGAAGACAAACACGGGAAGTCCATATGGTTTTACCCGCCCCACTAATAATGTGATCCTCTCCTACGATGCAATGCTTGCTCTGTTAAGTGCCAGTAAGACTGCCTTGTCTAGCGGAAAGACGAGTTTTACTCCAAATGATCTGCAACAGGCTCTTCTCCAGATTACAGGTCCTCGAGCCATTCAAGGCATCAGCGGGCAGATAGCGTTTGATGCGAATGGAGATGCAGCGAATAAAGCAGTGATCATACTGGCTGTTGACCCACAGGGGCGTATCAAAATGGAACCAGGCCTGGGAAGTGGAAAGTTCCTGGTCGGATAGCATTCTTACATGGCCCTGCGTTACACACGCCATCTTGATTGGCCCAGTGCTACGTAAGCTGTCATGAAGTGCAAAGTAGCAACAGGTAAAAGAGGAGAGAAAGGTAAGAGGAGCATAACACAGCAATGATTGAATGCTCCTCCCTCACATCCTGTCTGCTGTCATCAGATACTGGTGCCTAGAGAGGAGAACAGGGGACCAGAAACCTGACAAAACAGGTTTTAGAGGGATGAGATATTCTTTCAGGCTTCCTACTTTGCACTTCATGACAGCTTACGTAGCACTAGGCCCAGTACCCCGTTGACCCTCTGGAACACGATCGTTGGTATCATTATCCTTTGCATCCTTCAAGCCTATGCTCCCGCTCCTGGCTCCAGTCGTCGTCTCAACCTCGCCTACGCTGCTACTTGGTCTATTTCCTTCCTCGCTACTCTTGGGATTGTTTTCAACATGATCTTTCGCCTCTTTGGTGGCTCATTTCCTGATACGGACCCCACAATTCCGTTTACTCCTTTCCCTGAGTACAAGCCGAATACCTTCACACCCTTCAATGCTTATGATGTATCGTTTTTCTTGGTCTGGCTTGCCATATTCCTTATCTATTTCAATTTTTTCTCTCCCGGGAGAAGCAAAAGTCGCGCCAAGTCTGCCCCCGCGCAAGAGCAGCCAAAGCCGGTATCAGGACCACCACAAACAAATGAGAGTGGGACTCCGACCACTTCTCGGGAACCATCTGAATCCCGGGATTAGGTACGGATGGGGTGCATTGACTCAGT
>VBHI01000134.1 GCA_005881495.1 Chloroflexota bacterium | reverse complement strand
GGCGCGCATGTTGTCCTGGCAGACATCAATAGCCAGGGATTGCAAAAAGCAAAAAAGTACTTACGGGAGCGCAATATTGATGCAACAGGTATCATTCTGGACATCCCAACTGACGTCACCAGCGAACAGCAAGTGCAAGCCCTGATGCGCCAAACCGTCGAAACCTGTGGACGCATCGATCTTGTGGTGACGAGTGCAGGCATTGGGCGTGGTGGCCCTATCGACCTCTTCACGGCCACTGAGACGCAGACAATGATGAATATCAACTTCATGGGTACATACCATTGTGTGCAGGCTGCCCTTGCAACCATGCGCCGGCAACAGTCAGGCCATTTTGTATTACTTAGTTCAGTCGCAGGAAAACTCGGTGCGCCTATGCTCACCGCCTATTGTGCCTCCAAATGGGCGATACGAGGCTTCACCAGGAACAAGATGCCACGCAACTGCTGAATGTTCAGGCTCTCCTTACAGCAGAACAGGTCGCAGCAGAGATTCTCCAGGCAGTGACCGCGGAACGACGTGACCTGACCCTGGCTCCCAACCCCGATATAGCCCTCATGCTGCAGATCATGAAAGATGACCCTGATAAAGCGGAACAACTTGCCGGCGCAGCATTTCGGCAGAGGATGGCAGAGACCTCTGTCCAGCAACAGGGCTAACACGACAGCAATGCACTAGAACGGACGGTTACATATCATGGATTACGGCTATTATGGTCCGGGCAGCGCGACGTGGAAAATTGCCAGCGAAGCAGCGATTTCGCTCGGCGGCACCCGCGCAGTACTGATGCAAATAGCCCATCCGCTCGTAGCGGCAGGTGTATTCGAGCACAGTAGATATATGACCGATCCTTTCGGCCGTGCGGAACACACTTTCGTGTTAGGCCAGATGATTACCTTTGGCTCCACCACCACCACCCATGATGCCGCCCGCACAATCAACCGCCTCCACAAACATGTCCATGGCACGCTGACAGACCGGGCTGGCGCCTATCGCAATGGCACTCCATACACGGCACGTGACCCTGAACTGCTGCTCTGGGTGCATGCTACGCTGATCGACACCATCTTATATACCTATCCCCTCCTCATCGGGCCGCTCAACCAGCAAGAACAGGAACAGTACTACCAGGAGTCGAAAACATTAGCGAGCTTGCTCGGTCTTTCTCCCCAGGATATGCCCGAAACAGTGCATGACCTCCGGCAATATGTCGATGAGATGGTGCACAGTAACCGATTGGCAGCAACGCCTCAGTCACGCCAACTGGCACGCCAGGTGATTTTCCCACGTACTCCAGCCTTTTTACGACCTGTGTTACACCTGAATGCTCAAATAACCAATGCACTCTTGCCTCAACCTATTCGCGAAATCTATGGTATTGAATGGAGCATGCGACAGCAGCGAGCCACTGAATTGTCACTGCAAGGTCTGCGCATGGTTGTATCGCAACTCCCGCTTTCTCTCCGCATATTTCCCATTACGCAGCGCTTGATGCGCCAGGGAAACCTTCATAAAAATGGCGCATAGGAGGGTCAGCAAGAAAACTAGTGAGAGCTAGTGAGAGACCACACCTGACACGAAGAAGGCCAGCAGGACAATCCAGCTAATAAGAAAAGCGATAAGCAAGCGCAGAGCTATGCTCGAAAAAAGCCATGAGAAACGGTGTTGGTCTTTTGTTGTGTTTTGTACATGGGTATTCAATCCATCCATTACCATACTATGCTCCATGTTTACTGCTATCCAGAAAATGGTGCTATGCACTCAATCCACCCCATCTACTCATTGGAACGTTTTGTGTCACTCTCGTTAACAATCAACGCACTTTTGGCCAATCCCGCCTGGTTGATCGACACTGCTCACATTCGCAACTGGTACGCAGTTTCTCGTAGGTATAGATCCCTGTCTTATGCCCATCCTCCCAGATTGGCGTCAAACCGTAGCGGCCTACAGGCTGTATATTAACCAGAGTCGTCTCTTCAACACTCAGGCTCTGCCTGCTCTGCAACATTCCTGGCTGGTTGCCTTCTCCCGCACACCAGGCACACGGGCATGCCCAGCGCAAGGCTTCCCAGCCGTGGACACTTTCGTGCTCATCGCTCCAGGTTAAAATGAGTTTGCGGTTCTCCTCGTCCAATAAAAAGGAGGTAGGAATTGGATGATCATACTGGCTCATGAGATGTATACCTCTGTGATTAGAACAATATGGATGAAGACAATAGAAATGCCTGTTACATTCCCTATTATATGCCTTTTGGGTGATGTAGTCTATTAAGAGGTGTATATTCCTCAACTTGCCGATCACACCTGGTTATGCTCGGAGAGATTCTGCCAGAATCTCCTGTTGTCCTCCTTGTGCTATACTACAGCAATGGGTGGGGTGGAGCAAGTAAAAACTCCTAAGGAGAGAACTATATGACCAATGAACAGCAATTACCTCTAGCCGGCAAAATCGCGCTTATCACGGGCAGTAGTCAAGGAATTGGCCGGGCAACAGCACAGCGTCTCGCGCGCAATGGAGCCGATATCGTCATCAATTATCGCAGCAACGCTACCGCTGCCAAAGAGGCAAAAGCCAGCATCGAAGAACTGGGAAGGCAGTGCGTCGCAATACAGGCTGACGTCAGCCAGGAAGAGGATGTCACCCGACTCTTCGCGGAAGCGAACCAATTACTAGGCCCCATTTCCATCCTTATTAATAACGCAGGAACCACACGGGATAAGCTCATTTTACAGATGTCACTCGCTGACTTTGAGCATGTAATGGATAGTAATTTACGCTCAGCGTTTCTTTGTACAAAAGCCGCACTACGAGATATGATGAAGGCTCGCTGGGGACGGATCGTCAACGTCTCGTCAGTGGCAGGTCTCCTTGGTTCAGCAGGCCAGGCAAATTATAGTGCATCGAAAGCAGCCATTATCGCATTGACTCTCAGTACCGCGCGTGAAATGGCCAGTCGCAATATTACCGCCAATGCAATCGCCCCAGGATTCATTCCAACGGATTTGACAGCCTCACTGTCAGAACAGCGACGCGATTTCATCCTTAGCTCTACGCCATTGGGCCGTTTTGGCAGCACCGAAGAAGTTGCAGCGGCAATTTGTTTCCTCTGCTCACCAGAAGCAGGATATATCACCGGGCAAGTTCTTCGTGTCGATGGAGGCATGGCAATTCACTTCTAAGGAACATCCGGATGAAACAAAATGGGTATATCCACTCTCTAAAAACGTCAGATATACTAGCAAACGGTAAAGGAGTATGCATCGATGGGATTAATGGAAACAGAAGAAACCAATAAATTCACATTTGAGGCATTCGCAGCACACCCATTTTACACTGATGTCAATCGCGCACTGGTTCAACAGGCGCTCGCTCACCTCTCATCACGACCGGTTGATGATCCACTCACCATTGTAGACATGGCTTGTGGCACAGGAGCTGTTACCAGGCTTGTCGCGTACGAAATGGTTCAGCAAGGAAGACAGGTACACATTATTGGAGTTGACCCATCAGCCGAAGCATTGCGTCGCGCCCGGAAAAGTATGGAGATAATGGGGGCGAAAGCAGAATTCATTCAAGGAGACGCAGATGACCTCCCCTCTCTAGTGCACGACGTAGACTTAGCCTTCTTCTGTAATGCCATCCACCTTGTTCCCGATAAGCTCGAAGCATTCAGGCAAATGGCCTCAATACTTGCTCCTGGCGGTATTTTCGCCTGTAACAGCGCGTTTTATGAAGGCACGTATGTTGAGGGAACTGAGCGATTTTATCGGCTGTGGACACGGAGGGCGGTAGGTTGGCTGCGCAAAGAAGCAAACGGGTTTCAAAACAGTCGAAACGACGAACCAGGATGTTTTTATTTCGCTAGACGCCTGGAGAGATCTTGGCCAATACTGGCTCTTCATTGAAGGAGCACTACCGGGTGTTCCCCTGGCACTTGCAGCATCGGCACTTGAACATGCTGTTTACCAGGCAGGGCAGGAATTGGGTCAGACAGAGGTTGCTCGTACCTGGTTACAAATTATTGCGACAAAAGCATAAACGCCCAAATTCTATCTTCTTTGTGTTACAATAAACAACAAGGATATCTACCAGGGACTATCCTTTGGAAATAACGTAACAAATATATCCGCAAAGCCTTTTTTTTCAGCAATAATGAGGAGTCATGTTGCATGCAATGGGCTGTCCTTACAGCTGCCTTTCTCGCCTCCGCCGTTGAATTTGTCGAGGCATTTACCATTGTCCTTGTAGTTGGAGTAACTATTAACTGGCGTAGTGCGCTGGCAGGCGCCTTTGCAGCAGCGGCTACCCTTGCCCTGATTGTCGCCACACTCGGGGTCGCGCTGGTCAAATATGTACCCATCCATATTTTACAACTTGTTGTGGGCATTATTCTTATACTCTTCGGCCTCAAATGGCTGAAAAAGGCCATCCTCCGCTATAGCGGCCTCAAAGCCCTGCACGATGAAGAGGCCATCTTCGAGGAGACCCAGGCTGAACTGCGGGCACGCGGTGATATCATCGCGCCACGTTTTGAACCTTTTGCAGTAGCCCTCTCCTACAAATCAGTGCTCCTTGAAGGTCTTGAAGTCGCCTTCATCGTGATCACCTTTGGCAGTAGCGCGGTTACCAGCACGTGCAGCGATACCTGTGGCATTAGTTCGGCAGCCATTGGAGCAACCATCGCCGGGATACTGGTGATCTTCGCCGGGGCGGTGATCCGCGCACCTCTGACGAAAGTGCCAGAAAATACGCTCAAGTTCGTGGTTGGGATCATGTTGACCTCCTTTGGTACATTCTGGGCAGGCGAAGGTTTTCATGTCTCCTGGCCTCTGGCAGATGTGTTCATTCTCATACTGGCAGCAATCTATCTTGTGGCTTCTTTCCTCCTGGTTACAGCACTAAAACAGGTGAAACAGCGCAACCAGGCACTGGCCGGAGCAAGTGTTACCTCCAATGTGACGGTTGAAAAGCACGAGGAGGTGCACCCATGAAAGTCATCAAAGCCATCTACAACTTTATTGTTGGAGACATGATCATCCTGGTGGGCGTTTTGCTCGCCACCCTCCTTCTGGCGCTGATTGACAACGTCAAAGCATTGTCACCCCTTCGAAGTGTCTCAGGACTCATCTTAGTTATTGCGGTACTTGCTGTACTCAGTCTCACGCTCTTACGCGAGGCAAGAGGGAAAAGGTAGAGCTTACTACCTCAAAAACGAAGCAAAATAGTTGACGTTAACCTGACAAACTGCTAAGATAAGCCATAAAAAGTGCTTTTAGAGCTATTTTAGCAGTAAGGCTAACAATATGCAAAAACAACCAGAGACCTGGCGAAGCTTGCTGAAATCAATCATTAGCGATCCCCAGGAGAGGCAACGATTGGCCGAAGAATTGGGCATCAAGCCAATCACCTTGATTCGTTGGGTCAACGGCGAATCAGATCCACGCCCACAAAACCTGCGCCACCTCCTCACCGCTGTACCACAGCACCGAGACCAGATGCTTGAATTGATCAGGGAAGAGACAGGCTTTGAGGAATTTACAAATACAGGTTTTGACGAATCATCGATAAGTATCCCTTCTGCGTTCTACAATCGCGTGTTTACCGCTCGCTCCTCAACAGTCGAAAGTATGCGTTTCTGGTCGATCTGCAATCTTATATTGCAGCAAGCGGTCAGCCAGTTTGATCCCGACCGATTGGGCATAGCAGTCAACGTTGTGCGCTGCATGACACCCTCACCTGTAGATCACAAGGTGCATAGCCTGCGTGAAAGCGTTGGATTTGGTACCCATCCCTGGAGTGGAGATCTGGAGCAAAGGGCTATGTTCCTTGGCGCAGAATCTCTCTGCGGCTATGTTGCCACCGTGTGCCGGCCTGCGTCAAATCAAAATATTGATGAAAAGCATAATCTGATTCCGGCCCACAGAGTAGAATATGAGAAAAGCGCATCTGTGCATCCCATTTTATTCGCAGGTCGGATTGCCGGTTGTTTACTGGTCTCCAGCACGCAATATAGCTACTTTTTGTCGCAAACCCGCCTGACTTTTATCGAAAACTACGCAAATTTGTTGGCCCTGGCATTCGAACCAGAAGAATTTTACGAGCCTCAAGACATTGAGCTATTTGTCATGCCGAACCAGGAGGAACAGAAGAAATATTTCGCGGACTTTCGTCAACGTGTCGCGAATACGATGATCGAAGGTGCGAGAAACAAACGACCTGTGAACAATATTCAGGCTGAGCAAAGTGTGTGGCAACAGCTTGAAGAAGAATTATTACGACATGCGACAGAAACTCATTAAGAGACGGAGCCAGCATGCCAATCGATAATGGTATATTTGTGGACTTTACTCAGCCGCTTGACTCACATTGGACACAGACGTGCGTTGGGGGTGCTACGCTGCGTTCCGTTGAATCCGCGCTGCGTATGGAGTTTCCATCAGCACGAAGTGGGCACTATGTCGACGCCCAGATTGACGACTATACAGGACGAGTACGTTCCGCTTTTCCCTGGAAGCCTCCGTTACGCATGGAGGTTCAAGCACGTTCATCGCTTCCTGCTGCCAACGCAAAGAGTACGAATGAGAGTGCTGGCATATTGCGGGGTACGGCAGGTTTTGGCTTCTGGAACTATCCGTTTTCGATCACCGGAGATCTCCTCTTCTTACCCGAAGCTATATGGTTCTTTTATGCATCACCTCCATCAAACATGGCGCTTGTACCCGGTGTTCCAGGCTGGGGCTGGAAAGCGCAAGTGGTACACAGCATGCGTTTCAGCGCACTAACGGCTGTTATCCCCACAGCGCTTACAGTCGGTTGGTCAAGGCTCACAGGCAACACAGCGCCAGCAGCACAATGGATTCAAAATCTCAGCGGAACCCGAGAAGTAGTAATCACAGCCGAGATGGATAGGTGGCATACATACCTTTTAGATTGGCGGCATAGAGAAGCACGATTTTGGGTTGATGGCATCCAGGTACTAAGCGCTCAGGAACCGCCAACTCGGCCACTTGGTTTTGTTGCGTGGCTGGATAACCAGTACGCGATCGCCACACCACGAGGCACTTTACGTTTTGGCACCATCTCAAGTGGGCCGCAATGGTTTGAAATCGGCTCGATCAGAATCGAACCATGCTGAACACGAAAAATGGCAGGAAGCCAGGAAGAGTGCAGCCTGCTGCTCTTTTCCTGGCTTCCTTGACTCCTTCGCCGCTCACTATTTTTCAGCCAGCGGTAACACTTCGTCAATGATGCCGTATTCTAATGCTTCTGTGGCACTCATGAAGAAATCGCGCTCTGTATCGCGCTTGATGCGCTCCAGGGATTGACCTGTGTGATGCTGAATGATCTCGTTGAGCACATCACGAGTATGGAGAATCTCGCGAGCTTGAATATCAATATCGGTTGCCTGCCCACCTATACCACCCTGTATCAGGGGTTGATGCATATGAATACGGGCATGAGGGAGGGAACGGCGCAAGCCCCGGTCTCCCGCCATCAGCAAGATGGTGCCAAAACTTGCCGCCAAGCCAACACACGTGGTAGAAACAGGGCAGGGGAGAATGCGCATAGTATCGTAGATGGCTAAACCAGCAGTCACCGTACCACCCGGTGAATTAATGTAGACATTAATCTCTCGTTTGCCATCCTCCGCGGCCAGAAACAGTAGTTGCGCTACAACCAGATTTGCCAAGGTCTCCTCGATCTGGCCATTGACCATGATGATCCGTTCCCGTAACAAACGGGAAAAAATGTCATAGGCACGCTCGCCTCGCCCGGTTGTCTCTATGACAGTGGGTACAAACAAACTTGATGACATGATTTCTCTCCTTATGCCAGTTTCTGACGAACAAAGTAGTAGTGGATACGTGTACCGCCCCTCGTCGTCTCCAGATCCAAAACGCCCGTTAACAACCAACCTTCATTGCCTAACTCATTGAGTGTCGCGGCATCAGGAACAGCCATCTCGCGTGTATCAATGGTCAGTACTCGATACTCCCAGCGCGTAGGCTCTACCCGTACATTTTCATACACCACCGGCACCGGTATGGTAGGCTTGACATCCTGTTGCCCAGACATAGGCCGAAAAAATGATCGTGTTATTGACATGCACTATTCCTCCTTTGCAATTCAAACACTTCCTTGCATCCCTGCTGAGCGCTAGCTAGACGCGCTAGCGGCGTTGCAGGGATGGATTTCAAACTGTCTTCCTACTTGAATATAACATGCTCATAGCGTATACTAGAAGGAAGAATCTATGCTAAAAGCATGTGTATTATTCAGACTATGCCATAAGCATAGGAAGGAAAAACTACGATGACTGATTTACAAGAAATCATCGGGAGAGTTATTCGCAGGGAACGTCAGGATCGACACCTTACAATTAAAGAACTCGGCGATAAAGCTGGTCTTTCAGAGATCTACGTCGGCGAAATCGAGCGTGGGCAGAAATATCCTTCTGCCAAAGTACTGGAAAGTATCGCCCAGGCCTTAGATTTAGATATAGCAGACCTGCTAGAACTCATGGCTGAGGAGATTCGTTATGAGCGCGAGCCACATCATACCAATGCTATTGGCTTTACGCTCCCGGTAACACCAGGTCAGCCGCGCCGACTGGTGGTAAAAAAAATGGTCAACATGCTCGACGAAGGAGATGTGGAAAGCGTGGCAGATTTCAGTGCCTTCCTGCTCTCCAAACATTTCAACCCGCGCTAATGGCTAATGACACAAAAGGGGAAGGTCCATAGCACAGGAGCAATCAACCATGCCAGAAATCGACAGCGACCACATCTTTGGGTTCGACACCTTATCAATCCATGCGGGACAACGCCCTGATCCAACCACCGGCGCGCGAGCAGTGCCTATCTATCAGACGACCTCCTTCGTCTTTGACGACACCGACCATGCCGCCCATCTATTCGCGTTGCAGCGCTTCGGCAATATTTATACTCGCATCATGAATCCCACAACCGCAGCCTTTGAGGAGCGCATCGCCTCCCTAGAAGGCGGCACAGGAGCGGTCGCCACCGCCTCTGGTATGGCAGCGCAGATGGCCACGATGATGACGTTACTCCGCCCAGGGGATGACCTCATCTCCTCCAGCAGCCTCTACGGCGGCCACGTACCCGTGCCCTCTACGGTGATACTATCGGTAATCCACGCGGCGACGTGCTGGACATTCGTGCAGTTGCTGATATTGCGCACGAGGCTGGCGTCCCCTTAGTTATCGATAATACCTTTGCCACCCCCTACCTGTGTCGTCCTTTTGAGCACGGCGCGGATATCATTGTGCATTCGGCCACGAAGTTCATTGGTGGCCATGGCACCTCCATCGCGGGTGTCCTGGTCGAGTCCGGAAAGTTCCCCTGGGATAATGGAAACTTCCCTCATATCGTTGATCCTTCACCAGGTTACCATGGTGTGCGTTTTTATGAAACTTTTGGCGATTTTGGCTTCGCTATGAAAGCCAGAGTCGAAACCGTTCGCGATACAGGCGGCTGTATCAGTCCTTTTAACGCTTTTCTTTTATTGCAAGGCCTGGAGACCCTCTCGCTGCGCATGCAGCGACACTGCCAGAACGCACTGCAGGTGGCGCAGTTCCTGCAGGAGCACCCCGCCGTCAGTTGGGTGCAATACCCCGGTTTGCCTGATAATCCCTCATATGCGCTGGCCAGACGCTATCTTCCACGCGGCGCCGGTTCTATCTTCACCTTTGGCGTCAAGGGTGGCTATGAGGCAGGCAAAAAGGTCATTAATAGCGTGCGTCTGTTCTCGCACCTTGCCAACGTCGGTGATGCCCGCAGCCTGATTATTCACCCCGCCAGTACAACCCATCAGCAGCTTTCGGCAGAGGACCAGTTAGCGGGTGGCGTCACTCCCGACCTGATACGCCTCTCGATCGGAATTGAGAACATAGAGGATATTCTGTGGGACATGGATCAGGCTCTCCAGGCAAGGGGAGCAAGTATGCATTCTCGATAAAAAAAGGAGTTTCCCCATTGTAGGGGGCCGATTTATCGTGCACCTTTGATTTCATCACCTTGAAGGATACACAGCATGGCACTTTCAACACCCGACATGTATGAACGTCTCCATCTCCTGCAGCAATACCGGCACGTTGCCATCGTTGGCGTTTCGGCTGACCCCTATCGCCCGAGCCACTTCGTCGCCATCTACCTGCAGGCCGAGGGCTATGATATTATTCCTATCAACCCGCGCTACGCCGGACAAACGCTGTTAGGCAAACGCGTATATACAACCCTGACAGAAGCTAAAGCAGCTGGGAAACAGATCGAGATTGTAGACGTCTTTCGTCGTCCCGCAGATGTTCCTTCAATTGCGGACGAGGCCATAGCTATTGGGGCCAAAGTGCTCTGGCTTCAACTGGGTATCCGCAACGACGAGGCAGCCCAACGAGCGGAAGAGGCAGGACTGACGGTCGTCCAGGACCGCTGCATAAAAATCGAACACGCCCGGTTTTTCGGCGGCCTTCATACTGTCGGATTAAATACAGGAGTGATTTTGGCAAAGAAATTGTAATTGTAGGGGGCCGATAATGACAAATCTACACAATAGGCCAGGGATAGCCTGCGGATTGGTAGATTGCCTCAATCGTAGCCAGGTTCTCTATTGTCTCTTCCAGGCTGAAAGGGAATTGTTTCCCATAGCGGATACTTGTCGCGAAATGCTCTACCTCGAGACGATACTGATCTACAAGCGCGAAACGCTGGTGGATGGTCTGCCCTTCCAATGCCAGGATGACCGCTGTCTCAATATGTCCAGGCGTAAAGGGAACTGGGATAGTAATCGTACCTGCTTCCCCAATTATTTCACTTACCTGGCGCGTCGGCAGTTCTAAACTGGAATCCACCAGGCCGAAACAACCATCATCAAAGTCAAGCACAGCACTCGCGTAACGCTCTACCTCACCATCTTCGGGTGTATGGACGCGCGCTCCAACGGCCGTTGGAGCACGCCCGTAAACAGCACGACAAAAATTAATGGGATAGCATCCCACATCCATTAAAGAGCCGCCAGCCAGCGCCGCCTGTAAGCGAATATCATGAGGACGCGAACCGGCATTGAACGAAAATGAGGAGCGTATGAGCTTGACTTGTCCTATGCGGCCAGCAGCTACCTGCTCCAGAGCCCAGACCGTCTGTGGATGAAATCGATACATAAACGCTTCCATCAATAACATGCCAGTGTCGCTCGCTGTTTGTACTACTTTCAGCCCCTCTTCGGCAGTGATGGCAAGCGGCTTTTCACATAATACGTGTTTGCCAGCTTTCAACGCTTTGATGGTCCATTCCGCGTGAAGACTATTGGGCAATGGAATGTACAGCGCCTCAATT
The DNA here is from genome assembly GCA_005881495.1 of Chloroflexota bacterium. Next base: position 35,471 of record VBHI01000134.1, on the reverse strand, counting down.
TCGGGATCATTGATGACGCTGTTGTAATCTCCATAAATAAGCACATTCGGGGCAAAAGCAAATAACTCGCGCGCTCGTTCGGGATTGCGGCTACCCACCGCCACTAAGCGTCCATTAGAGGAAGCTTGTATGGCGGGAGCCACCCGTTTGACCGCGATATTAGCAGCGCTGAGCACGCCCCAGCGCACAGGCATATGAAGGGATGTTTCATTGTATTGCATAAAGTGTTCACCTTTTCTCAAAATGTTCATTTTCGCCTGAATTCTGTACGCCTTCAAAAAACGTACCAGTCCTATTTGATACTACGAAGTATCTCTGCCCTATTATATCTTTCTGAACGCTAGAGCTGCCGTTAATAGCCAAAACTTCGCTCTTTTGACAAGCCAGGGCGAAAGAAACTTGCAACCCCTATGAAAACGTGATTACAATAAGCATACTTACAAATTGTAAGGTAGACGAAAAACCTCCAACGTCACAAGAGAGGATTTGCATTCGTGACACAACCTCATACTACTCACCCGCTCCGAATTGGCGCCCAACTTCACCCCCAGCATACGACCTATCAATCGTTTGCCGACGCAGTCCGCCGCGCCGAAGACCTCGGCGTTGACACTATATGGACCTGGGACCATTTTTTCCCGCTCTGGGGAAATCCAGCAGGAAACCATTTCGAAGGATGGACGCTCCTTACCGCAATGGCGATACTGACGCAGCGGGTTGAAATTGGATGCCTTGTAACATGCAACACCTATCGCAATCCAGCCTTGTTATCGAACATGGCCAAAACGATTGACCACATCAGCAACGGGCGTCTGATACTTGGCATTGGCGCAGGCTGGTTTGACCGTGATTACAGGGAATATGGCTACGAATTCGGTACTCCCGGGAGTCGCCTCGCTGCTTTAGAAGAATCTCTGCAAATCATCCGATCCCGCTGGGAAGTAGATGTACCAAAACCAGTACGCAATCCTATTCCTATCCTCATTGGTGGTGGCGGAGAAAAGAAAACGCTGCGCATTACCGCTCAATATGCAAATATGTGGCATGGCTTCGGAGACGCAGAGACCTACCGCCACAAAATGAAGGTGCTGAACGGCTGGTGTGCAGAAATAGGTCGCAATCCCGAGGAGATCGAACGCACGGCTGACGCTCGAAGAAACGCCAACGCGGCGGAACTCGATGCCTATGTCGGGGCAGGAGCAACACATTTCATCCTCGGCATGGGTGCACCCTGGGATTTTACCGCCCTCTCCAGGCAGACTAGAAGGTTAACTTTACTATGCAGTTTTCTCGTATAACGTCCTCAGAGAAAGTCGCTGAGGAGGAACAAGATCAACATGTTAGAGAATCTCTGTTTCCTCAGCCCAAAGGCTATCACTGGACGGCTCTTTCTGTTACAACGGTGGGGGCATTGCTTGCCTCAATTCAGGGGTCGGCTCTGCTGATAGCGCTGCCTAGCATCCTTGCTGAGCTCCGCATCAGCTTCTTTATAGTAATGTGGGTGCTTCTCGGATATCTGCTTATACTCACCGTTTTCACACCAATAGTTGGACGCCTGGCCGATCTATGGGGCCGCAAGCGCCTGTACAATAGTGGCTTTATTACCTTTACTGTTGGCTCACTCATCGCTGGTCTAGCACAGCCACAGTTTCACGGCGCTGACCTTATCCTGGGGCGAGTCATTCAAGGCTTGGGAGCGGCCTTGCTCGTCACCAACAGCACAGTGATCGTGACCGATGCCTTTCGCAAAGGACAGGTCGGCCTGGGGCTGGGTATCAATCAGATAGCTGGCGCGGCCGGTTTTCTCATCGGCCCGATCATTGGCGGTCTGCTTACTGAGTTTTCCTGGCGCTGGGTCTTCCTCTTTAACGTCCCCATTGGCATCTTTGGCGCTCTTTGGGGTATCTGGCGTCTTCGCGAACCTGTGCTGCCGCTTAAACGCCAGCCTTTTGACTGGTTTGGCAGCATCAGTTTGAGTCTTGGCCTTGCGGGAATACTCTTAGGGTTGAGTATGCTCGCCTTTCCCATCCTCCCGCAGCCTGTCACCATTGCCATTTTTGTTATCGGCGTCGTCGGCCTGGTACTATTCGTTGCCATAGAACCCCGTATTAAGGTGCCGCTTATACAGTTGCGCCTTTTCCGTAGCCGCCTCTTCGCACTGGCAAACCTGAGCGGCCTGCTAAATGGTATTGCGCGTGGCGCAGTGCTGTTCTTACTGATCTTCTTTCTCCAAGGTCCATATGGAAAAGATCCGCTGACAGCAGGGTTGATGCTCACGCCCTTTGGTGCAGCTTTTATGATCATCGGTCCCTTAAGTGGGCGACTCTCTGACCGTGTCGGCTCGCGGTTGCTCGCACCTATTGGACTGGCTATTTCTGCACTCGGGCTACTCGGACTGACGACAATCAACCAGTTTACCCCATACTGGGTGCTATCTCTCTATATGGCATTAATGGGAGGAGGCTCGGGCTTCTTCGTTTCACCCAATACTAACGCTATCATGAGTTCAGTTGAGCCACATACAAGAGGCGCGGCGGCAGGCATCCTCAACATGCTGAACAATACCGGTTCAATGCTCAGTATTGCTATTGTTTTTCCGCTCGCTCTAAGCAAGATACCATTTAACGCAATTCAGCAAGTGTTCATCACCGGCGGAGGTATGGGATCTTTTTCAGCAGCAATCCCACCCTTCCTCTCTGGCCTGCACCTTGCATTCTTTTTCTCTTTTGTGTTGAGCGTTTTGGCAGCGATTATCGCAGCACTGCGCCCAGCCCATTGATTTCAAAGCATATCTTTCTTGAGGAGAACGTGAGAAACCACCATGCTAGAACGTGAAACTAAAACATTCCCGGAATTCACTCGTAGCGATGCGCGTATCAGCGAGTTGCTGGACCACCTGCACCAGATAGCCGACCTCCAGGCGCTGGGAGCCATTGCAGAATGGGATCAGAACACTGCCATGCCAGGTAGAGCAGCGGAGGTGCGAGGCTTTCAGGTAGCAGCGCTGCAGGGTATCATACACGAACTCTGGACCAATCCCCGCCTGGGCAACCTGCTCCGCGAGCTACAGGAACCTGTCCAGCAGGCGGTTTTCACCGACGCTGACCGTGGCCTGGTGCGCGAAGCTTTGCGTGCCCACGAACGCGCCACAAAGTTGCCGCGTAAACTTGTCGAGGAGCTTGCCCATGTCCAGGCCACAAGTTTCGAAGCCTGGCGCAGTGCCAGGGAACACAGCGATTTCGCTCGCTTTGCGCCAATGCTCAGTCGTACAATCACCCTGCGTCGTGAGGTGGCAGACCATTTAGGCTTTGCCGAGACGCGCTATGATGCATTACTCGATGAATATGAACCAGGTATAACATCCAGCAAACTCGATAGATTGTTCACCCCTGTCCGTGAAGCCAGCAGATCACTACTGCAACGTATCGAAGCCAGCGGAAATACTATTGACGCCTCCTTTCTTGAAGGTTTATTTCCCGCTGAACAACAGATAGCATTATGTGAGCACCTGCTGCACAATATGGGTTATGACTTCTCGCGTGGCCAGATGGCTCAATCGCCCCATCCATTTACCACCAGTTTTGGCAGCCCTTTTGACGTACGCCTCACCGTCCGTCCCCTGGAAAACTTCCTACAGGCTGCGCTCATGGCAGCAATTCACGAAGGCGGTCATGCTGTCTACGAACAGGGGGTTGCACCGACCCTTGTGCGCACACTCCTTGCCAGTGGTGCATCCAGTGGGGCTCATGAGTCGCAATCACGCCTCTGGGAGAATGCCATTGGCCGCGCAGAGCCATACTGGCAGGGTCAATTCGCCGCTGTGAAAGAAGCTTTCCCTACACAATTTGCTCACACAGACATACCAATCTTTGTTCGTGCATTAAACAAAGTACAACCCAGTTTAATCCGTGTTGAAGCAGATGAGGTCACCTATAACCTGCATATCATTGTGCGCTATGAACTGGAGAAGTCGCTGATTAACGGCGATATTGCGGTCGAGACGCTACCAGGGCTCTGGAATGCCAAATACCGTGAATACCTGGGCATTGAACCTGCCAACGACGCGGAAGGAGTGCTGCAAGATATCCACTGGAGTTTCGGCTTTGGCTACTTTCCGACCTACACCCTGGGCAATCTTTACTCTGCTCAAATTTTCCACAAACTTCAAGTCGTTTTTCCTGACTTCGATCAGCGCCTGGCCGGTGGTGACACAGCTTTTGCCCTCGAGTGGTTACGCGAACACATGTATACGTTCGGTGTCATCTACCTACCTGAAGCACTCATTGAGCGTATTACGGACGAACCACCCAACCCGGAGCACTTCACTCGCTATCTTAACTCGAAGTTCGAGAAAATCTACGGCCTCCCTCCATCCGGGTAAACACCTGTAATACATGTGAGGCATATGAAAAAGCTGGTTACCCCTGGCCATTGCATATGCCTCACATGTTTTGTTCCAAGTTACTTCATTGCAGGGCCATTTAAAAGTCGAGGCAAGTGAGGTTAAGAGACAGGTAATATCACAACATAATCACACTTGTTCTCTCGACTTTTAAATGGCCCCGACTTCATTGTACTACCCTGGCTTTCTCTTAAAAACTGTGCTAAAATCCCCACGGAGCTAATCCAAGCAAAACGAACCCATGCTTTTAAGTAAGGAGATTAAGGAGATGAACATTTGACCACGCACGATAGACGATACGTTATCATCGGCAACGGTATTGCGGGCACAACGACAGCCGAAAACTTACGCAAGAATGATCCTAATTGCAGCATCCACTTACTGACCAACGAAACCTATCCCCTTTACAATCGCGTCTCACTCCCTCGCTTTTTGCAAGGAGTCATTGTAGAGCAAAAAGTGATGATACGTGACTTCGCATGGCACGAGCAGAGAAATATCAAACTACTGACAGAAACCCTTGTGACGGACATCAATACCGATGAGAAAGTCGTCACCACGGATAAGGGTCATCGCCTTCCCTACGATGCTTTGCTCGTGGCCAGCGGCGGCTGGGCTAACCCCTTGTGCGTTCCCGGTGCGAAAGACGTCAAACATATTTATAATTTCGTTACCCTGGATGATACAAAAACCATCATCGAACGCATGCTCGAGTCGCGCACAGCACTGGCCTATGGTGGCAGCTTTATTTCCTATGAATTGTGCGATGGCTTCGCGGTACGTAAGCTCGACACGACCTGGCTGATGCGCGGCCCCTACTGGCTCCGTAACTGTTTGGACCCCGACGGAGGTGAAGTAGTCGATAATATCGCCAAGAAATTTGGCGTTGAGGTCATCCACGGCGAGGAAATCGAGTCTGTCGTCCCCAAAAATGGCGTTCCGAGTTATGTAAAGACGAAGAAGGGCCGCGAGATACAAACCGATGTGATTGGCGTCGGCCTGGGCATCACCTTGAACACAAGTATCCTCAATCATACGCCTACCCAGGTACGCCAGGGAGTGGTAGTGAATGAATATTTGGAGACCAACGTTCCTGGCGTCTACTCCGCTGGCGACGTGGCCGAGTTCTACGACCCGACGATTAACCAGCATCACACGATGGGAACGTGGGATAACGCGATGGCCCATGGGCGCATCGCAGCCATAAATATGGCGGGCGGCCACGAGCCATACGTGGATGTCCCGACCTACACCAGTCCACTCTTCGATGTGAATATTGCCGTCGTTGGCACCGCGGAGTCAAATAACCCTGAGCTAGAGTGTATTGCCTTGCGTGAACCGGGCGAGAAAGGCAACGAAAACTACCGCAAATTGTTCTTCCGCGAGAACAAGCTTGTGGGCGTCCTTATGATCGGTAGCCCCAAGGGACGTAAAAAACTCGTCGAGATCGTGAAAAACCAGCAGGTATTAGAAACTGCTGCTGAGCGCGAAGCCTTACTGACGCTGAAGTAGATCAATCTTCCCCTCAGAACAGGCTCGCAGTAAGCCTTCTGCGAGCCTGTTCTGGGCAATACGGCGTTCCTTACTCCCACCCTCTCTTACGGGAAAGACGCATTACGCCTTCGCATGATGAAAACAAAGGCAAAAATTCCGGTCACCACTAAACCAATCACCATTGTTCCCATCAAACACTTTTCATACTTGACAACTTCTCCCCCCTGCCATACACTCAAATTAGAGCAACATTTGATAAGCAGAATAGCCAACGGCTATAAGAAACAGAGAGTAATTCTTATGTCACAGCGCATCTCTGAAGAGGCGGGAAGCAACGAGAATACGCACAATTCTGACCTCGATCTCTCACACCTACCACAACTACCACCAGGTGTCTCTATACCAGCACCCAGTCACATGCCACGCCGTAGAACACGTTGGCCTGACGCCATCGATGTCATTTTTGAGAAAGACCCTGCCTGTCGTAATATCTTTGAAGCGCTCATCTATCAGGGACTTTGGGCCATTTTCTACCATCGTATTGCCCACGCCCTTTATACAGCTCACATACCTTTTCTGCCACGCTTGATCTCGCAGTTCGCCCGTTTTATAACGGCTGGCATCGAAATTCACCCTGGTGCGCAGATCGGGAAGCGCTTCTTTATTGACCATGGCGCTGGTATCGTCCTTGGAGAAACAACGGTCATTGGCAATAATGTGATGCTTTATCACCAGGTCACTCTCGGTGCCACCGGCTGGTGGCGTCGCAGCCCTGGTCGCTTACAGAAACGCCACCCTACTATCGAGGACGATGTCACCATCGGCGTCGGCGCGGCCATTCTAGGTCCCATCACCATCGGCAAAGGCAGCAAGATTGGCGCCATGGCCCTGGTATTTGAGTCTGTCCCACCAAATTCCGTGGTTGCCTCGAAACCTGCTGAACTCCTGGTAAAGGGCGGAGAGGCACTCGAAAAGCACCAGGAGCTGACGCAAGGGTGGAGCGGCAATGATTCCTGGGAGATGGACTATCAAATATAGTCAGTGATCATTCATACGTTAAAATTGTGCTGATCACCATCTCCCAGAAACGTGGCACATCCAGACCATAGCCAACACGTACATTGGCCGACTTCCCCAGCATACCATAGATGTCGCAAACAGTTCGTCCAGAAGTCCATTCACCTACTGTTTCGATCTCGACACGCATTGCGTGTGCGCGCAGTATGGTAGGATCAATGACAGCGGCCACGGCGCAGGGGTCATGTACGGGCGGAGCGGGGAAGCCAAAGACATTATGGTAGGTATCGCCAAAGAAGACCAGCAAGTCCGCCGCGAAGTTTGCTACACGACGATTAGCGGCACGTAAGCGATCAATTACTTGCTCAGTCGCCAGGGCCTGGTGAGTAACCTCTAAAGGAGACATAGTAATAGGCCGACCGCAATCGAAGACGATAGCCGCCGCCTCAGGATCAGCCCATATATTAAACTCAGCGGCAGGCATTCTGTTACCCACTCCAATCGCGCCGCCCATCAATGAGATCGCCTTGATCCTGGGCAGAATTGCAGGCTCACGGCGCATGGCCACCGCAATATTCGTGAGGGGCCCGGTGGTGACAAGCGTAATATCTCCCCCGGCGTTCATGAACAGATCAATGAGCAGGTCAACTCCATGCTGCGGAACAGGCTCGATATCGGGTTCAGGAATATGTGGTCCATCCATACCCGACTCACCATGTATGTCCGGCGCATACCTTGGGGGCCGAACCAAAGGTCGATCCATTCCACTGGCAACCGGAATATTACGGATATTTGCTAGCGAACAGACCTTCAGTGCATTGTGGGTGGTCTTCTCAAGTGACTGGTTTCCCGCGACAGTGGTTATTGCAAGCAGTTCAATTTCTGGATGGTGGGCAGCAAGTAGAATAGCGATGGCATCATCATGGCCGGGGTCACAGTCGAGAATAATTTTGTGTATCATTCAATAAGCCTTTGGGCATCCGCAGTGATGCCCCTCCAGTTACACATTTATCACACAAAGAAAGCGAACGGCGTTGTTTCATACTAGCATGTGATAAAAATCTTTTCAAATGTACTCTCGACGCTCTACCTTCATATTGGTATAATGAACAGAAATGAAAGTTAGGAGATGCTCTTTGCCAAAAACACGTAGTAATCTCATCATTGGACAGTCAGGCGGAGCAACCGCTGTTATCAATGCCAGCCTCGTGGGTGCCATCGAAGCAGCCCTCAAAGATACACGCTTCGGTGAAATTTATGGAATGCATCACGGTATCGAAGGATTGCTCAAAGAAGACCTTATCGACTTGCGCCAGCAACCCCCAGACCTGTGGCCGCGAATCCGTATCACACCTTCAGCCGCTCTTGGTTCCTGCCGCTATAAGCTCAAAGAGGATGATCCCGAACGAGTTATTGCTCTTCTACGCAAGTATGATATACATTACCTCTTATATATTGGCGGCAACGATTCAGCAGATACAGCGCATCGCCTGGCGCAAGTGGCGCTCCATTCTGATTACGACTTTCAAACGATCAGCATCCCAAAAACGATTGATAATGACCTCCCCTTTACCGATCATAGCCCCGGCTATGGCAGCGCGGCACGTTTCATTGCACTGGCAACTATGGATTCGTCGTTGAACACGGCCTCTATACCCTGGCACTATCCTGTCAAAGTGATAGAGACAATGGGCCGAAACGCTGGTTGGCTGGCCGCTGCCTCCGCGCTGGGAAAACGGAATGAAGATGACCCACCGCACATAATCCTCATGCCTGAGCAAGCATTCAATACAGATCGCTTTCTCACGCATGTTGAAGCAGTCTATCGCAGCATAGGATATGTCATTGTTGTAGTCTCAGAAGCAATCTATGACGAACAGGGGATACCTCTCGGCTCAGCGGGACAGGCGGGAAAAGATGCCTTCCATCATCCGCTACTAAGCGGAGCGGCGCAATATCTGGTAGAATTAGTTAAGCAGCAGTTGAAGCTGCGCGCACGTTTCGATAAACCTGGCGACCTGCAGCGCATGGCTTCGAACAGTATTTCACATACAGACCAGCATGAGGCGTATCTCGTGGGGCAGATGGCGTTACGAGCCTTACTCAAGGGTGAAAGCGATAAAATGGTGACACTTATACGCCACACAGAACCAACGTACCATTGCACTACAGGATTAGCTGAACTGGCAAAGGTTGCCAATATACAATACTTGACGCCCGCTCACTACCTGGATGAAAGCAAAACAATGGTAACGCAAGCGTTCTATGACTACGCACTGCCGCTGATAGGCTCTCCATTGCCCGATCATGCAAAACTGGAAAAGACAAAGGTGTTATTATGACGGCACTCAAACGAGCTATTCTTGTCGTCCTCGATGGCGTAGGCGTAGGGGCGAATCCAGATGCACACGCCTATGGGGATGACGGCGCCAGTTCGCTGGAGCACTGTGCGCAGGCGGTAGGAGGGTTGGCACTCCCAAACCTGGGCAGTATAGGGCTGGGAAATATTACTCCAATCAAGGGAACTTCCCCAACGGATCACGCCCGCGGAGCGTTTGGCCGGATGGCTGAAGCAGCTGCTGGCAAAGATAGTACCACTGGCCACTGGGAAATGGCCGGCGTTGTCTTGCACAAGCCATTGCCTACCTATCCGCATGGCTTTCCGCCTGAAGTAGTAGAGCCCTTTGAAAAGGCTATTGGGCGCAAAGTGATAGGGAACAAGGCGGCTTCCGGTACCGAGATCATTAAGGAACTCGGCGAAGAACACATGCGTACAGGTCGCCCCATTCTCTATACCTCCGCCGATAGCGTCTTTCAAATTGCCGCCCATCAGGATGTGATTCCCCTTCCCGAGCTGTACCACATGTGTGAAATTGCGCGGCACATGCTCACCGGAGAGCATGCCGTCGGCCGCGTCATCGCGCGACCATTTATTGGAACGCCGGGGAATTTCAAACGTACTGAGCACCGGCGCGATTTCTCGCTCCGGCCACTTGGCACAACTCTCCTCGACCTACTTAAAGACAGCGGTAAAGATGTTATCGGTCTCGGCAAAATTGAGGACCTTTTCGCGGGACAAGGACTGACACAGAGCGACCATACCGAGACCAATAGTGATAGCATGAAAGCAACGCTGCGCTGGCTCGAACAGGATTTTAACGGGTTGCTCTTCGTCAACCTAGTTGAGTTTGATATGCTGTGGGGCCACCGTCGCGATAGCCAGGGATATGCCCAGGCTTTACGTGATGCAGACATGTGGTTCGCACAGGTACAGGAGGTTATGCAAGCAGGAGACGCTATTTTCTTCACCGCCGATCACGGCGTAGACCCAACCTTTCGCGGCACAGATCATACCCGTGAACATGTACCGCTCCTTGCCTATGGTGCACCTGTCCGAGCAGGAGTGAATCTGGGCACACGCTCCACCTATGCTGACCTTGGTCAAACGCTGGCACAGGCATTCAGCGTTGGACAACTGGCAGCGGGTACCAGCTTTGCACATGAGATAGGGCTTGTATGACGGAGACACAACGCAACAAGACGGCAGGGCACGCACAAGATACCCTCCTACGTGGTGAACGGGTTTATCTACGGCGTCCCACCATGAGCGACGCCTCGAAGGTCTTTCATTGGGAACGCGACGACGAGGTGTGGCGCTACGATCTACATCGTCCATTTTCAGAGAGTATGACTGAATTTTTGCCCATTTTTGAACGCAACTATGTGCGCGGCAATGGGCGTCAATTCTGGTTTATCATCGAAGACGAAAAGCATATCCCCATCGGTACCATCACCTATTTCAATATAGACTATCGCCTTGGGCAGATAGAAATAGGGCTTGGCCTGGGTGATAAAACCCGCTGGGGCAAAGGGTACGGACCTGAGGCAATCGGCGTATTGGTACAATACCTCTTTTCTCTACCTGGACTGACACGCATTTACGCAGAGACCGCCCTTGCCAATCGTTCTTCACGACGGGCCTTCGCTAAAGCACACTTTGTAGAGGTCGGCCAGATCTACGATCCCCGTAGCTCAGGAGAACCCTGGGTACTTTTAGAAATTCGCAAGAAGAGGAAGGATTATTCCAGATGATGAACACAGCTCATATACCCGTTGATCCAGAAATTTTTCATGCCTATGATATTCGTGGTATCTATGGCGATACCTTCGCGATATGCGCCTCTCTTCACCGCAATTGGCCGCAGCCTTATTACGTGGTATTACCGATCAGGGTGTTAACGCTATCGACCTGGGCATGACGACGACCGATGGCCTCTATTTTGCCGTTGGGAAATTTAACTTTTCCGCCGGTGTAATGATTACTGCATCACACAACCCGGGAAAATATAACGGTATGAAATTCTGCCGCGCCCAGGCTTTTCCCATTAGCCTCGAGTCAGGACTAGGCGATATCCGTGACCTGGCTGTGAGTGGAATGTTTACCGAACCATCCACCCAGGGCCAGGTAATCAAACGCGATATCACTGATGATTATGTCAAGCACGCGCTCTCGTTTATCGATGTATCCAGGATCAGGCCCCTTAAAGTAGTCATCGACGCGGGCAATGGTATGGCCGGCATGATCATGCCGAAAGTCTTCCAGCATCTCCCCTGCGAGCTTGTCCCACTCTATTTTGAATTAGACGGCAACTTCCCCAATCATCCCGCCAGCCCCATCGAGCCTGAAAACATGGTGGATGTGCAAAAGAAGGTACGCGAAGTAGGAGCCAACCTGGGCGCTGCCTTCGATGGGGATGCCGACCGCATGTTTCCCGTCGATGAACATGGCAACCTGGTAGACGGCTCTATGGTGATAGCTGCCGTGTCTAACAGCCTTCTTCACAAGTCTCCAGGTTCAACAATCCTCTATAACCTGATCGTCTCTAAGAGCGTGCCAGAGCTCATTAACAAATCAGGTGGCAAGGCTGTACGCACACGCGTGGGACACTCGTATATCAAAGCTGAGATGCGCCAGTACAATGCCATTTTTGGCGGAGAACACTCCGGTCATTTCTATTTCCGCGACAACTGGTTCGCTGACTCGGGCTTAATCGCTTTTCTCATTATGCTCGAGCTTGTCTCGGTTGAGAACAAGCCGCTCTCCGAACTGCTCAAGCCACTCGATCATGGCATACGTAGCGGTGAAATCAATAGTATAGTCACTGACGTGCAGAGCAAACTTCACGCGTTAGAGGAGCACTTCGGCAAAGAAGCGCAGTCCGTCGATCATTTAGATGGGATAACCCTTGATTTCGGAGACTGGTGGTTTAATGTGCGTCCTTCGAATACAGAACCACTACTTCGTTTAAACCTTGAGGCGAACAGCCGCGAGTTAATGGAGCAAAAGCGCGATGAAGTGCTCGCTTTTATCCATCAATAACTGCTCGTTCTTTTTTCATCCGTAGAGCATCTAACCAGTCAGGCAAGAAAAGAAGCGCAGCCACTGCCTCAGAGGACCCCGGCTGCACTTCTTTTCTCACCTAAAAAATGCTGTACTTAAATCGAAACTGTATATTCGGTCCCTGCACTGGTATATTGTCTCAGGAAGTCAATGGTGATTGATCTGATACCTGCCGGGCCTAAAAACGCCTCTACCCCTTTTACGTCTCTCGCCCCAGCATTAAAGACATACGGCAGGGTGTTATCAACTGGTGGGTGAGGAGAGCCGCCGAAATAGATGAGCCGCACATAGTCATAGCCAAAGCCCGGCGACACCTTAACCCCGTTGGGATTAGTAACGCTGAAGTTCAAAACATAATATTGCTGCCCAGCTTTGGCCTGGGTACCGTGATAGGAGTAACGAATGTCAACCCTCGAAAGGTGATAGATGAGCAATAGCGGAGCGTAATAGGGAAAGTAATAATAAATATCGAGAGATTGCGATGACGATCTATCATTATAGATGCCAGGATTGAAATTTCCCGTAAATGGTATGGTCGCCAGGTATTCGCCAAGTATCGAAGAGCCAAGCTGTAGTTTCAATGTGCCAAGCTGCCCAAGCTGCAGCCCAGCAGGGGCAGTAAAGTCGATCCAACCAGTTTCGCTTGTCCCCGGTTTGGGTCCAACGGAGAGAGATACATTTGTAGGGCTCATTGGATCAAGATTTGGAGCAATCAGGCGAGCAATATCATAATAGATGATACTAATCTGGTCAGTAGTCTTGTTTGTCACTTTCATATTCAAACGCACTATAGTTGGGCCAGATCGAATGCCGTCATCTGCAAAAGAGGTGGCATATTGTACATTGAGTACAGAAAAATCTAAGCCGGCGTACGTTGCAGTCCGCTGAACATCGAAGGTATGCGTTGGAACTGGTGTAGGAGCGGGATTGAGAGAAAATGTAACATTTTTTAGCCATCCCAATGTGCTATTGCTGACGTAACCGAGAACAATTACCCCCAGAATTAACAGGCTGCTGAACAATAGCCATTGTCGTGGGGGTCTGGGGGGGGTCCGTAAATTCGTACCTTGAAGCACAGGCGTTTTCTCCTGAAACCCTGGTGGGGCCGAAATTGTTGGTAACTTTTTTACCATAAACATGCCCTCCTTATCGTAGATATCATTTCCCCGTCTCTATTGTATCAAGTTTTGACAAGACTTAATAGCCCTCAGGTATGCAGATATGTACCTTCATACTTTTGCTCTCACGCTTTATTCACTTTCATTCTTGACACCCCGTGAGTATGGTGTTAGCATGATTTCAGTTAACAAGCAGATTTTCTCATCCGCTAGAGGCGTACAGTTTCTGTCGCAAGGAGAGTATTTTTAGTGAAAATCCATGAATATCAAGCCAAAGATATTCTGGCACGCTATGGAGTCCCCATTCAGCCAGGACATGTAGCGCATACGTCAGAGAAGGCTGAAACAATTGCTCGTGAACTAGGTGGGCCAGTCGTCATTAAAGCCCAGGTTTACGTTGGTGGGCGGGGCAAAGCAGGTGGCATCCAGTTTGGCGAAACGCCAGAACAGGCACGCGCAGCCGCAGCAAAAGTACTGGGCATGGATATTAAAGGGCTGACAGTCGAAAAAGTGCTCGTCGTTTCCAAAATAAATATTCAAGAGGAATACTACCTGGGTATCATCCTGGATCGCAAGTCACAGGCTCCCGTTGTTATGGTTTCAAAAGAGGGTGGCATCGATATAGAAGAGGTAGCCGCAAAAACCCCCGAGAAGATTATAAAACAGCCCATCGATATGCGATGGGGGCTCCGTCCCTTTGAAGCGCGCGATATCCTGGCACGTGCTGGACTTCCCCACCAGGTGATTGGCAAAGGAGGAGCTATCCTCACTGCTCTTGCCAAAGCCTTTATTGAGAGTGACGCCAGCCTGGCTGAAATCAATCCGCTTGTACTGACCGCTGAGGGACAGGTACAGGCAGCCGACGCTAAAATTCTCATCGACGACAATGGCCTCTTCCGCCAGAAAGAGTTTGCTTCGTGGGCAGAGTCGGAAGAGTCGAATCCACTGGAGTACGAGGCCAAGCAGGTAGGATTGACTTATGTCAAACTCGATGGCAACATCGGTATTATTGGCAATGGTGCGGGACTCGTCATGACCACGCTCGATATGGTTGCCCGCGTTGGCGGCAAACCCGCCAATTTCCTCGATATCGGTGGTGGGGCCAAGGCTGAGATGATGTATAATGCCTTATCCTTTGTGGCGCGCGATCCACAGGTCAAGGGTATCCTGGTCAATATCTTCGGTGGCATCACACGTGGCGAAGAAGTCGCAAAGGGTGTGATCATGGCCCAGGCCGAACTTCCAAAGGGTATGCCCATCGTTGTCCGTTTGTCGGGCACAGGCTCGGATGAAGGAAAAGCAATGTTAAAAGATGCCGGGCTTGATTGGGGTAAAGATATGCGTGAGGCGGCTCAAAAGATCGTCGCCGCGATCGGCTAATCGCTTAGAGGGAAACAACGAATTATGAGTATTTTGTTAGACAGTTCGACGCGGGTGATTGTGCAGGGCATCACAGGACGGGAAGGACAGTTTCACACACGCAATATGAAAGCCGCTGGTACAAAGATCGTTGGCGGCGTAACTCCTGGCAAGGGCGGGACGACGACAGAAGGCGTTCCAGTCTTTGATACTGTTCGCGAGGCAAAAGCAGCGACGGACGCCGGGGCTAGTTGTATATTCGTGCCTCCCCCAGGCGCCGCCGATGCGATCATGGAGGCAGCTAGCGCAGGAATTGGCTTGATCGTTTGCATCACCGAGGGCATTCCCGTGATCGATATGACCCGCGCTATGCTGGTTGTACGAGAATATGGAGCGCAACTGATCGGCCCTAACTGTCCTGGCATGTGTACCCCCGGCCATGGCAAGATCGGCATCATCCCTTACCAGATTTTTAAACCCGGCCCCGTCGGATTCATCTCACGCTCTGGCACACTGACATACGAAGTTGTCGCATTACTCACCGAAGCTGGAATTGGACAATCTACCTGCATAGGCATTGGCGGAGACCCGATTATTGGATCGACCTTCGTGGACTACCTGAAGCTCTTCGAGGACGACCCGGGAACGCATGTTGTTGTGATGTGCGGTGAAATCGGTGGCAGTGACGAAGAAGATGCTGCCGAGTTCATCAAAACAATGGGAAAACCCGTCGTGGCATTCGTCTCAGGGCGTACTGCCCCTCCAGGCAAGCGTATGGGACACGCTGGAGCAATCATCTCCGGCAATACCGGTACGGCCCAGGGAAAGGTTGCTGCACTTCAGGCCGCGCATGTACCTGTTGCTGATACCATCTTTGAGATCCCTGACCTGGTCAAGAAAGCCCTGGCAAAGTAATAATTCTATAATTTTCCCAGGAATGCTGCGCCACGGGCGCCTCCCTGGAAAATGATACACAAAGGAAAAGCATGACCACCGCGCTGATCTACGATCCAATTTTTTTAGAGCATCTCACCCCTCCACAACACCCGGAGAGGCCCCAACGCCTTGAGATGGCGATCAAAGTCCTGGAAGCCCTGGGTTGGCTGAAACGAGATGGGTTGATCCAGATTCCACCACGCGCTGCTACTGAAGATGAGCTGGCTCTGGTTCATGACCGCGCATACATTCAGCAGGTAAAGGCTGCTGCCGACAGGGTAGCCAGGGAAGAGCAACGCGGAGGTACCAGGACGCGCTTTTTTGCTACAGATACCTACGTGTCGGCGCAATCGTATGCTGCGGCAATCAAGGCTGCTGGTGCGCCGCTGACCGCTATTGATGCCATTTTGCATGGCGAGGTTGACAATGCTTACTGCCTTGTACGCCCACCAGGCCATCATGCTTTACCAGATGAAGCAATGGGTTTCTGCCTCTTCAATAATGTAGCCATTGCTGCACAATATGCGCTTGATCATCATGGGCTGGAACGGGTAATGATTATTGACTATGATGTACACCACGGCAATGGCATACAGGATATTTTTTATGCTGATCCGCGTGTGCTCTATTTTTCGATACATCAAGCGCCATTCTATCCAGGCACAGGTCACTCCGACGAACGTGGGGAAGGAACGGGGCTGGGTACAACTATCAATGTACCGCTACCTGCGACAGCCGGATATGGGGTATACGAGCCTATCTTCCGGCAAGTTATGGCACACGCCGCCGACCGTTTTGACCCACAATTGATCCTTGTCTCTGCTGGATTCGATGCCCATTGGAATGATCCACTTGGTCAGATGAATCTCTCCACAGCTGGTTATGCACAACTGACTAGAATGGTTATCGATCTGGCGCAAACACTCTGTCATGGCCGCCTAATAATCGTGCAAGAGGGCGGATATAACCTGGATGTCATGGGAGCTTGTGTTGCCACCTGTATCAATTTGCTCTTGGGAGACGATGCAGCAGTAGACAGTCTCGGTGCCGGGCCAGATGCAGAGCTGGACTTCCACATCAATGCAGAGGTATTGGTAGCTGAGTTGCGGCGACTTCATCAATTGACGGGCTATAGAATGCGTAACGCGCCGAAACCCGATATCGAACGTTTACGCCGTGAAGTTAAAGGACCCGATACGTAGGTGGGATTAAGAAGAATACTCACGCGAAGTATAGAAGAAATACGCCCATTAACGGGTGATAATATACCTCAAATCAGGCGATTACTCCAAACTTCTGAATACGTCTATCAGCGCTTTACGCCTGAGGAACTCCCAATGCTCCTCTCACATTACCCGGCTCTAGGCTCGTTTCATGGCTCTTCACTACGAGGCTTCATCCTTACCCAAACGGCCTATACCCCCTCGGCATGGATCGGTGGCTTCTGCGTCAGTTGGACGGAAAGTAAATCCTATCTGAAACTCCTGGATGATCTCCTTCAGCACCTGACGCCGCTCTTGATCGCAAGGCGGGTGCGCTATCTCCATTACTCTGGTAATGACGAGCAGCACGATTGGCTGCATGACGTGCTGCTCACGCGTGGTTTCATCCCCTTTTGCTCGCTCTACTCCTACGATAAGTTTGACTATCGCATCCCATCGCTGGGGAATCAGGAAGTCACTATCCGTCCCGTCGAGGCACGCGATATACCTACCCTCCTCACTATCGATGAAGCTTGCTTCGAAGAGCTATGGCGCTACGATGAGGTCTCTTTTCTTGACATTGCTGCTACACATCCCTATTTCGTCGTTGCGGAGCTCAACGGCAAGGTCATTGGCTACCAGTTCAATGCTCTAGATGGTGAATATGGCTACCTTGTACGTATCGCCGTCCACCCATCCGCGAGCGGACAAGGAATGGGTATTCGTCTTATGGCAGAAGCAATACGCTTTTTTGAGAAGGCTCGCGTGTCACGCATTATGCTCAATACGCAGGAAGAGAATATTCACGCACATAGACTATACGAGTGGTTCGGTTTCGTACGTCTTCAGCAGATGGGATTTGTATTGCGGAAGAAGTTGTGAGTAGCGATCGATTGGATCGTCAGACTAATCCCAACAATGCCCACACTTCCAATGGAGCCGACTTATTTTTCACCTGTAAAGGCGCCAGGCGGGAGGCCATCACATGCTGGCGCACCTGGACGAACGTCGAGTGATTTAACAGGATATTATTATCAGAAGCGTTTGATTGCAGGCGTGCGGCCACATTCACCACATCTCCAATCGCTGTATAGTTCTGCATGCGGCCGGTTGAACCAAGATTGCCGACAACTACTAGACCTGTGTTCACGCCTAAACCAAAGGACAAAGGGAGCTCCTGAGGATGATCCTGCTGATAATTCTGCACTGCTTTTCTCATATTCCAGGCGGCGCGCACCGCTCGTAAAGCATGATCGCCCTGGGGCAGCGGCGCATTAAAAATAGCCATCAAGGCATCGCCTATAAAGGCCGTCACGGTTCCTTCCTCGTGCCAGATCTCCTCAACCATGATGCCAAGATAACTGTTTAGCAGGTTCATCATTTGTTCAGGAGCCATACTCTCGCTTAGCCGGGTGTATCCTCGTATGTCCGCAAAAACAACAGAAATTTCCTTGGTTTCCCCACCGAGGTTCAGTGCCATTGGGTCTTTGATGAGTTGTTGCACAACGTTGGGATGGACGTACCGTTCAAATATGCGTCGTACCTCTTTCCCCTGAGCCACTGAACGCTTCAACTCAGTGCGGTCGTCAATTACAAGTGCTATACCAATGTGGTTGTTCTGTGTATCCAACAACGCGGAGACGTAGAGGTTCAAGTTCACCTCTCCCGCGCCAGGTATTTCACAATCGATCGATCTAGTGACCATCGTGCCATGTTCGTGCTGTATCCTGGCATTTTGCAGCATTTCACTGATACCGACCTGTGGTCTGGCAGCAAAGACGACCTTGTGATGTTTCCCTATCGCATCCTTTGGATCCATACGCAGGATCTTCGCCGCTGCATCGTTAAAAGTTGTGACTATGCCTGAGGAGTCAGTAGTGATCACACCATTGGCTATGGAAGAAAAGATATTGTCCATATATTGCTTATCTTCGTTGACCTTGCGAATCGTCCTGGTCAGGTCAGCAAAGAGACGCGCATTATCAATGGCAATCGCCGCTTGATGACAGAAAGCCAATAGGAGCTCGCGATGTTTTGGGCCAAACAAGTTCGCATTGATACGGCTATCAACATAAACCGCACCAATACAATGGTCGCGCACAACCAGCGGCGCGCACATAATTGAGCGGATGCCATAGGCCATGATACTCTCTTGCTCCTTCAGAGCATCGTCTACCTGTGCATCATCAGTCAGGATTGGCTCCCTCGTTCGAACTACGCGATTCACTGTACTGCGGCTATTCTTGTAGGCATTTCTATCGATCGGCTGTCCCTGTTTATCAAGCGCGATGGTAAATTCAAGCTCATTAGTTACTGGATCCACCAACGCGAGGAAGCCACTCTCTGCGTTGACGAAACGGATCACCTGCTCCATAACCAGGCGCAACACCTGGTCAAACTCAAGTGTCGAATTCAGCACACGTGCAATATCGTACAGGGTCTCCAACTCATTGCGTTCTCGCTTGAGCGTGTTAATACTCGAATTCAGAGCCTGGCGCTCTCGTTCAAATGGGGTAAGGACACTCTTAGAAACTGGTTGTGCCGTATTGGCCATTTGCCCCTGCAACAGTTGTAACACACGCTGGAGCGTTTGACTGAGTCGCCCTAATTCCAGGTCAGCCAGTCGACTCAAGTGCAGCGAGTCGCTCAGCAAACGAACACGAGGATCGCTGCTCTCGCTTACATATGTACCCTCGACAGCCCTCTCTAACTTCTGCGTATGCTCATGTAAATTGCGCGAAATACGCATCAACGCCTCACCAATAGAACGTAAGTCGTTGAAAGCCTTTGACGCTATATCAGGTGATACGCTCAAGTGCCTTCCTCCATCCTATAAGCACTCAGGAACCAATGAAACACCATTGCAGCAAACCGACAGCGAAATTCTATGGTTGCATAGTCATAGTGCCAAGAGACCGAACTCCACAAAAGGCAAGGGCATGATCTCTATCTATTAGACGTTCATGCCCTCACATTATAGCACAGCAGATTTTGGATTGGTTTTAGACGCCATGCTCTTTCAAGTAATCGGTAAAAGACACTGGCGTAAAGCCAAAATCGCGCTTAACACCCTGTAAATCTGTGGTGTTATCAAAGGAGAAAAGCGCCATGGCGGCTTTTGTTAACGGCGGTTTCGGTAAGACTGCTTCCATCATCATGGCGCCAACGCACACCAGCGCTGTGGGAGCAGGCGCTTTAATGCGCGTCTTGTGCATTGTATCAAGTAAAATGTCGATCACCTGGCTAAAAGAGTAATACGCGGGACCACCAATAGTATACGTCTTCCCACTTGTCCGTTCCGGATCTTCCAACACCTTGATAATTACCGTCACAACATCTTCGACATAGATCGGCTGAAACTTGGTCTTGCCGCCACCAATCAGCGGCACGACAGGGGCGGAACGGATAAGATCTGTCAGGCCTTTGATGAAGGGGGCATCCTTCCCAAAAAGCACCGATGGCTGGATAATCGTCCAGGCTAAACCGCTCTCTTTCAGCATTTTTTCTGCTAAATAGCGACCCTGCATATAGCTGCCTGGCTTATCCTTTTTGGTACCCAACCCGCTAATCTCAATGATACGCTTGACACCTGCATCCTTCGCCACTTGAATCAGGTTCGCGGTGCCACGCACATTGGTATCTTCATAGTGATTACCCGCTGATTCTTTATGGTCAGCAGTAATAAAAGCAGCATGGACAATGGTATCAATACCACGCACAGCTTCTTTCAGTGAAGCGGGGTTAATGGTATCCCCCCGCACCAATTCGACTTTATCTCCAGGCAAGGCAGCTGCTGCGCGCTTCATATCCCGCACCAGACAGCGAGGACGTTCTCCCTGTGCAACCAGTCGAGATACAAGGTGCCGTCCAATATAGCCTGTCGAACCAGTAATGAGTATCATAACAATGCTCCTTATATGCTTTTCCGTTATTCCCAACCTTGTCTTTTATTTTTCTATTACCTTTGACGCCTATGTTCACTAAACAGCAACAATGCATTTAGCGGAGCGACTCAGCGGGCAGGAGAATACGGACAGTCACTCCCTCATCGGGAGCGCTTTTTACGGTAAGGCTTCCTCCTGCAATGGCAAGAAGTGCGTTGTGCGTGAGTAGCATTTCCACGTGTGGATCTAAACGATCACACGAGGCTTTCAGTGTCAGGCGTAAACGACGATGCACATCTGAACCGCGCGCGTGACGTGCGGCATTGCGCAAAGCCTCCTGTACAGCAGCAAAGATGAGTTCGGCAATAGCCGGTGGCGTTACTTCATCGATACAGTTTGCGGTCTCTTCAGAGACACACCACTCAACTTCATCAAATGCCTGTTGAAAGTCTTGATCAAGCATGGTGTGAATGGCATTCATCATGCCTTCGCGTTCTAACCGATACGGTGCACTCGGTACAGTTGCACGCATCATCGAGGCCAGGCGGCGGTGCGCGTCACTAATCATACCCGTGACCTCATCGAGCACGTCCTCTGGAAGAACTGCGGGGTTCTCTTTGTATTGATGACTGTCTCTCTCCGTATCAAAGAACGATCGGAGCGTTTCCAGTCGCAACAAAGCAAGATGCATTTCAGGTAGGATATCATCGTGGAGTATACGGCGCTGTTGCCCCCCAAGTAACTTCACATCGACAATGCGGCGGCGCAACAATGCGGCAACCGCTTGCATAGCTTCATGATCACCTAGCGTATCAAGGATACGTTGGCCACAGGCGTGTGCAAGGTCCATATCTTCATCGGTAAAGGCCCCTCCGTCCTGGCGCGGGCCGAGGTAGAGCATCGCCACCAAGCCAAGCTCATCATATATCGGTAGAACCCAGCAGATCATTGATTGTCCATCAATCGTTATCCGCATTCGTGCTGGCGCGCGATTTCCTCCACCTATGGCTTTGTCATAACCATTCCTGGGGATAAACTTAGGAGCAGGGTACATATATTGTTCCTTCGCTCCGAGCGGCCAGCGATAACTAAAAACACGCCTTACCGAACCAGCCATCACAGTCAAACGCGCACATTTGACCGCTAACACATCCTGGCACAGGTGAAAAAAGAGGTCCTCCAGCCCCTGTTCAGTCTTTTGTAGATCAGTATGTAGCCAGTGGCGTAGATTTGTACTATGGATAAAAGGGCCGAGGAGCGCAATATAGCGATCATGCGCCGTATAACTGGTCCAGGTAAACATTGCGTAGACGCCAGTAGCAAGGGAGGTGATCAGCAACAGGCTACCGAGATCGCTACCCGTAAAATCTACGAGCAGCGCGATGAAAATAGCCACGGTAGTCGCTACGATTACGATACCCCGCCATTGCTCAAAGAAGCCTCGTCTGGCTAATGGACGTTCGATAAGAACGCCGTGTCGCACAACAGAATATCCAACCAGCAGAATAATGAAGGCCACAACCCCGGTGGCGAGTGTATCGAGAACAAGCAAATGTAAAGGGATAGCGTTAAGGGGCGGCAAAACAGCTAACGATGGCGTCCCGTGGTGTTGAAATTCAAACCAATCGACTATAGACCAGATGCCCACGATTCCAAGGATGGTTGTGAGGCCAACCATCAATACAGCAGCTAGAAATAAACCTGGACGCGCGAGATGCCACGAGAGAATCGGCTCCTGCAGCAGTTCTACATCGGTTGGATCATCCCAAAAAGCTCCAGAGAACACCTGGCGCACACTCGGCATTTTACCGGCGTCCATTTCGTCTTCATACTCATTTCCTCCTTTCCCTATTCTACGCCTGCTATAACTCCACAAGGCACGCACGACGCGATTAATACGGCCCAGTGTAAACCAGGGTCCAATGGCACAGAACGTGACATAGAACAGAAAAAGCACCGGTAAGAGCACAGTCGGAGAAAACAATCCGGCGTTTGTATCATCATACAGCTTGCTGTAGGCTAACAAGCGTATTGTTCCCATAAAGGTAAACGTCGATTGATGAAGAATGAGCATCAACAACAGGAAGCAACCGAGTAAGCCGCTACTTAGCAGAAGCAGGGGTCGCCGTCTCCGCCAATTTTCATTGATGAGGGCGGCATAATGTAGGCCGATAGCAAACCAGATATACGGCACGCAAATCGCAGGTAACCAGAGTAAGCGCCACAAAAAGTCTTGCGCAACGAGACCGGCATTCTGCACGAGTGGTTTGTCGATAAGAAGTGCTTGCAGAAAGAAGAAAAATGCAGAAAAACCCAGTCCCACAACACCCAGGCGCGCTATCCAGGTCCGTCGGTCTCCATTCAGCCAGACTGTTATTGCTAACCAGAGAAATGTCACCAGGTTAAAAATGGAAAGCGCCAGCGTGATGGTTTGAAAAAGGTGTATCGGTTCAAGAAAGGTTACAAGCGACATATTATTCTTCTTTGTAGAGCGGTACCCAATCTCCCCTGCGATCCTGCACCAGTGCCGCTCCATTTTCATCCCAGATTATCATACGGTTCATCGTGTAGATGAGTGTCGCCCTTGCCCGCGCAACTTTGTCGTCCACCGCGGTCTCGCTCAATCCCCAGGCGGCATAGATACGGCCGTTCGTTCGGCTGACTGCACGTTTGTCGTGCAGGTTGAGACGAGCCGCGATCTGCTCGTTGGTCATACCTTGAGCCAGCAGTTCAGCCACGCGCAGTTCGTTTGGCTCTAGCAGAGCGCGAGGAGACTGCTCATCAAGATCTCGCACCTCCTGCACTCTATCTTCGATTTCGGGATCAACCAGGCTGCGCCCACTGATGGCATCGCGCAGCAGCGGAACCAGCATACTGGGCAGCAAATAGTTGCTCTTGCGTACATACGCGTAGTGGGTCAGTATGCCAGAGGCACGAAACTCGCGATAGTACTCATCATCGTCCTGGATAGAATAAAAAACGACGGGTAAACGAGGACGCTCACGCCGAATTGCCACTGCGGCCCCTACCCCGCTCAGGGCATTGCGCCCTGCCTTTTCATCGTGCAATTGCACATCCATCAAGATGACATCTATGTCGAGTTCGAGCGCCCGCGCCACCGCCTCACGGCCACTGGCGCCCTCGCCGACTACCTGTACGACACCCGTTGCCTGTAGACCCTCACGTAGTGCACTCCGTAGTGGTCCATGATCATCAACCAGTAATAATTTGATAACTGCCATCCTTTCCCTGCTCTCCAACAATTACGTATTTTACTGATGTTCTGTTATAAGTATATCAATAGGTGCAAACAAGGAAATAGTTTCTGAGGCCTGAAAAAAATGCACACGAGAACGGACTGCGCAAACAACAATTGTTCACTCTCTCTCTGTCAGGCAACCAGGCGTGTTCGCTTTACGCTTGACCCACGGCAAACTATACGATATAGTGAAAGAAAATGGGCAAGGAAGTGTTGGGTACATCCAATACCGCTTCACCCCTACTTTAATGTTAGGTGATTTACATGACAACTTGGCAAACCAATAGCATCCACTTTGGTCTAGCGCTGCATAATCACCAACCAGTTGGTAACTTCCCCTGGGTCTTCCAGCAAGTCTACGAGGAAGCCTATTTACCTATGATCGAAGCGCTAGAACGACATCCCAAAGTACGACTTTCGTTGCACTATACAGGTTCACTCCTTGATTGGATGGATGAAGCACAACCAGCCTTCTTGGAGCGTATTTCACTGCTAGTTCAACGCGGGCAGGTTGAGATAGCCAGTGGCGGCTACTACGAACCCATCCTTTCTTCTATTCCTGACAGAGACAAAGTGGCCCAGATACGTCGTCTGACAGAACGTATTCAACGTGATTTTGGGACAGAAGCTAGCGGCATGTGGATTGCTGAACGAGTCTGGGAACCAGACCTACCTCATTTTCTCAGAGAAGCGGGCATTGAGTGGACAATTCTTGACGACGTTCACTTTAAGAATGTTGGATTAGAAGATCACGATCTTTACGGCTATTATGCCACCGAGGATCAGAGCAGCATCTTAAAAATCTTTGCAACCAGTAAGTCGTTACGTTATACAATCCCATGGCGACCTGTCAAAGAGAGCATCGAGTATATGCGCTCTCTGGCAACACCTGATGGAAGGCGCATCGTAGTAATGGGCGACGATGGTGAGAAGTTTGGTAGCTGGCCGGAGACCGGCCCATATTGTTGGGGGTCAGAAGGTCGCTCAGGATGGATCGAAGAGTTTTTCACTGCGCTTGAGCAAAACACCGACTGGCTTCACACAACGCCTCTAGGTGAATACGCGCGAAATTATCCCGCACTGGGACGTATCTACATCCCAACATCCTCATATATCGAAATGACAGAGTGGGCACTTCCGCCGCAAAAGTCATATATCTTTGGCAAACTCCTGCACCAGATAGAAAAAGAAAAACGCGACGATATCCTCCAATTTATGCGCGGAGGCTTCTGGCGCAACTTCCTGGTACGCTACCATGAGATAAACAATCAACATAAGAAAATGTTGCGCGTCCATCATAAAGTGTATGATGCGGGCGCTACCCCTGAAACAGGTCTGGTACAGTTGTGGAAAGCTCAGGCCAACGATACCTACTGGCATGGCCTCTTTGGAGGCATTTATATGGGGCATGTGCGTTCTGCGATCTACCATCATCTGATTAAAGCTGAAAACGCCGCCGATCGCGCGCGTCACGGCGCTGACCATTGGCAACACTACGAGTATACCGACTTTGACCGTGATAGCCAGGATGAACTGCTTGTTGAGGGTGACCTGCAAAATCTCTATATCGATCCGCATCGCGGCGGCTCGCTTTTTGAGTGGGATATGCGTAGAAGTATGCATAACTTGCTCTCTGTCATGACACGTCACCAGGAAAGTTATCATGAGACACTGCGCCAATTTGAGCAGGAACGTCGCCAGCATGAAGCGTCCATAAAGCCTCAAAATCCCCACGACAGTGCTGAGCCTGTCTCACCTCATAGCGCTGTCCGAACGAAGGAGTCAGACCTCGACAGGCGCCTCGTCATTGATCGCTATCGCCGCAGCAGCCTGGTTGATCATTTTTTCGCTCCCGCTGTTACGTCGGAGCACTTCGCGCAAGGCCGATACGAAGAACAGGGAACCTTTGTTGAACTTCCCTACGCGACGGACGTCCAGCAGGATGCCAATGGTATCACCGTTACGATGGCGCGCGCTGGCCAGGTAAAACGTCCGGGTGCCCTGGGACCCCTCCCCGTCCAACTTGAGAAGACACTCTTCGTGCCCTTTGGCGAAGAACGGTTGATCGTGCGCTACACCATTCACAATAAAGGACAGTCACGGCTGCAAACACGTTTTGCCAGCGAATGGAATATTCATTTGTTAGGTGGCGGCGCCAACGATCAAGCCTATTATCATGTTGATGGGCACAACCTTGACGACAACCATTTTGATGGCTCAGGAGAGGTCTTGCAGGTACAGGATTTCCATATCGGGAATTACTGGATAGGGCAGGACGTCGGGTTCTCCCTGAGCAAAGCGACAACCCTCTGGCGTTTCTCTATTGAGACGGTCACTGGTTCGGAAGCAGGCTTTGAGCGCAACCACCAGGGTAGCTGCCTTACATTGCTCTGGCCTCTCCTGCTCGAAGCGCAACAAAGTTGGAGCGTAGAGATAACTTGCACCGGCCAACAACCGTAGTTCGTAACCAGGAGAGGGAAAAAAGATGAAACGCGTGCTGGCGCTGCAAAATTACTGGGATGATCCGCCAGGCTACCTGGGTAAGATCATGCAAGATCATCATATTCCCTGTGACATCGTTAAGGCTGATGCTGATCCATTTCCTGATCCTGCCGGGTACGGCGCAATTATCGCTTTAGGTGGCCCACAGAATGCCAATGCCCACGACAAATATCCATACTTGTTACAGGAGAAAGCATTTTTGCGCGCAGTCGTCGAACAGGATATCCCCTATCTCGGGATTTGTCTTGGGGGCCAATTGCTGGCAAGCGCTCTGAATGCTCCCGTCACTCGTCATCATATGACCGAAGTAGGCTTCTTTACTGTAAAACTAACAAGCGAAGGGGAAAAAGACCCTCTCTTCCAGGGGCTACCGGGCTATCAACAGGTCATTCATTGGCATGAAGATACCTTTGCTTTACCCGGTGGAGCTATCAAACTTGCGAGCAGCGAGAACACTGCCAATGAGGCATTTCGCGTGGGACATCGAGCTTATGGCCTGCAATACCATATTGAAGTAACCCCAGAAATGTTCGATATCTGGTTTGGAGAAGAAGATCTCATGCTTAATATGAGCCAGGCGTTAGAGCCAGCAGTCCTCGAGCAGGTCAAGCGCGATCGGCTGACGCACTACCAGCTCTTTCTTGAACATTCGCGCATCATATTTGAGAATTTCTTAAAGATCAGTGAATGTTTGTAGTGGCCCAGGCTACTTGACGACCAATACCGGGCAACGGGCTTTCTCGATTAGAGAATGGCTGACGCTCCCCATAATGGCTCCCCTGAGCGGGCTTAGGCCGCGAGTCCCAACAACGATGATATCGGCATTGGTCTCCTCGGCGACTCGCAATATGCCCTCATCAATCTGGCTATCGATAACGACGCGCCCGGTGACGGTGACATCTGGCGATGTTACGAGGCCGCGTACTTCTTCTACCGCCCGGTCAACTATTTCTTGGGCACGCGCTCGCTCCTCGTTACTGAGGTCATGGAGATGTTGTTCCGGAGCAGGCGTTTGCATCCCAACACTCGACGGTGGCGATACCAGCAGGTGCACAAAGACAACTGTCACCTCTGCCTGTTGGCGGCGGTCTGCCACTTGAGCGCTGAAACGCACGGCACGTTCAGCATTTTCTGAGCCATCAGTTGGAACAAGAACATGGTGAATCACGGGCAGGCCCCTTTCCAAAAATACTTTCTTTGTTAGAAAGACGTTTCACTTCTCACTACGAACAGTCTACCCTACTTATGAGATTGTCGTCTAGTCTTCAAGAGCTTTCAATGGCAACATTGCACATTTTCTTCAGTTTTATCAGGCTCTCAACGTTTTATCCCTTTTCTTTTCCCCTTCATATCTGATATACTTGCACACAATAATCCCATAAATTCGTTCGGATCACATTAATTCAAATACTAAGGCGTGTGGTAGCGGATTTCGCAAGGAGCACTCGACAAGGATGTCGCAACAAAAAATCAGTCGACTTAATCGAATCTCTATTGGAGGGGGTGCCTCCGAATTGACACCTTTCACCTTTGCCCGGCATTCGGTGGCTTGTGAAAGGCACCCTGACCGCAACGAGGATAGCATCCTCACAGATGAACAAAGTGGTTTAGCTGCGGTTTTTGATGGAGTCGGGGGAAGCGCGGCGGGCGAAATTGCCTCACAAACTGCCGCGCGATCGACACGTAAAAGTTGGAAACGTTTTCTCCAACA
Source organism: Chloroflexota bacterium (assembly GCA_005881495.1). Next base: position 7,186 of record VBHI01000134.1, on the reverse strand, counting down.
AGTACAAAAAGGGCGCAGAGTACAAGGTTTTCTTGAGGAGTGCAGCGAAGTCGATCTTTGCAATATTCTTGAACAACTCATCATAGAAGCGGATGAACAGGTTCGCACTGAAGGAGCAGAACGCGCCGGAACAAGTGACCTGGCGACTACTGTTGCCATAGCTGCGCTTTGTCGCCAACCCAAATTAAAAGGCTACACAATGATCTTTGCCCATGTTGGTGATAGCCGCATCTACTTATTACGAGCGAATGAGACGCTGAAGCGCCTCACTAGTGACGACGGTTTGCTGGCAAAACTGGTAGAAAACCAGATCATCAATCAGTCGGACGCGCTCCGTATCGACCAGGCCATGCGGGCTGATCAGTTATCGGATACGGAATATAGTTACTTCCGCTTGCGTGGTGGCATTACCCAGGCTTTGGGTGGTCCGCAGCCGCCATCTATTCATCTTGACCAGGTCACTATCTACCCGGGTGACCGCGTTCTACTCTGTACAGATGGCATCCACGATAATTTGATTGAAAAAGAGATCGAAGATATCTTGAAGACGGGAGCACGCACTACGGCCGCACGCTTACTTATCGAACAATCTATTCGTCGCTCCCAAGAAGAACGTAATATTACCCTACGATCAAAACCAGACGACATGAGCGCCATTGTGATGACTTGCCGCTTTTAACACCTTCTCCATTACATGGCTACGACATTGTTGCGAGCATACAGTAAGACGCAGAACATCCACATTTCACAGCTCTTCTACACTTCTTCGCTTTCCCAAAAGTACCATGCATCAGCGCTCCTGGCCTATGCGATATTCTTGTATGTTACACTGCTATAGAAGTAACATCTCTATTGTATGTAGGAGGATTCGTATTCTGGTGAACAGGAAAATCCGCTATCTTACAGGGCTACTCGTGATGGTTTTTCTCACTAGCTGTGGCTATCAACAAAATGCCCAGTTGACTCCATCACAGCCATTAATAAGCGATAGCGTACATATAGTGCAAGAACAAAGGCCAACACCGACACCTCAATTATCGATCCTCACACACGTCACAACCCCTACACCCCGAGCATCAACAATCCCTTCTCTTGCTCCCCCTTCGAACATTCCTGGTTCAGGTTCAGGGCCTGCACCCTACGGTCCCCCGCCTCCTCTGACAGGTGAGGAGATCCAACTGACGCAACAGCTTTTTGCATTGATCAATCACGATCGCGCCGTCCGTGGACTCTACCCTTTCATCTGGAATACTACCCTGGCAGGCGGGGCACGCTTGCACAGTTGGAATATGACACACTGCGGCTTCAGCCATACCTGTCCCGACGGACTCAACCAATGCACGCGCATTGCTAATGAAGGCTTCGCTGGCTTCACGGATTGCGGCGAGAATATTGGCCTTGCAGGGCCTTATCCGACACCCTGGGGCGGTGTGTATAATGTCCAGGAGAGCATGATGAACGAAGGACCAACAGGCTGGCATTTTATTCACCTGACCAGCAAAACGCTCCACCGCATCGGCGTAGGCATCTTTGTGGATTCAAGAGGGTGGATCTGGTTCACTGAAGATATGGTGAGCTAATACGTACGCAAGTCTACAAGAGTAGTTGAAGTAAGAAGCTGCCACGAAACTCGAACCTTAACCCACGAAGATGTGATGTAATTCTCTGATATGTGCATTTACTGCAAGTGTAATTCCTACGGTGGAATGGGAAAGGTGTTGCTAGACAAAGGACGGACAAGCAGCACTGGACATGGGGCGTGATCCAGGACAAAGCGCGCTACATGCCCAACGGACTTTGGCCCGAGAGACGGTCCTCCATATCCTGGAGTGCGGGGGCAGATCACAATCAGGTCTGCATTCCATGCGGCGGCGCAGTTGATGATTTCCCGTTCTGGCCTGCCCTCCAGATGCAGTGTTTCCGCGCCAGGGAGATACCGTTGTCCTTCTTGCAAGATCTCTTGCGCCGCGACAACTTCTGCCTGCCGCATCCGTTCATACAGTGGCCCACTCGGCTGACGAGGACGCAGTAGCCCTTCCCGTTTGCGCTCAATTTCTCCGTGAGGTCCGCTATCAGTCACATAGAGCAGGCCTATCGTACCATCATTCGCATTTGCCACCATAGCAACTGCTTTGCTCACTTGATCGATGTTCATACCATCCAAACAACAAAGAACGCGCATGCTCTTTCCCCCTAACCAAGCAGGAGCCAGATTGCCAGGGCACCTGCAACAAGCATAAATGGAGTCACCATGATACCAACCTTGAAATAATCCAATCCCGAGACATCCAGGTTCCGCTGACGCAGGATGAGCAACCAGAGAATCGTGGCCAGCGAGCCAACCGTTGTCAGATTTGGCCCGAGATCACAACCGAATATCGTAGCGGCGATAAAGCCCTGCTGCACGGCTAGCGGAGCATGTTGCACGCTCTGCAAAGAGGAGTTCATGACAATTGCCATTGGCACATTGTTAATCAAGTTGGTTCCCAATGCCGATCCCAGTGTTCCTATCATCACTGCTCCGAAACTCGTGCCCCCGGAGAGATGGAGCAGCAACTGACCAAATCGCTCCGTGAGTCCTGTGCTTTCTACTGCTTGTACGACGATAAACATTCCTGCGATGAAGCCGAAGATTGACCAGGAAATCTGTTTCCCTGTGCCCCAGAGGGTGGTTTGTTTCCAGAACAATGCCGCGACTAACAGCAAGAGCGCACCACCCAGTGCAACGAGTGAGAGAGGAAATTGTGTTGCTGAGGCGATCACATAGGCAATGGCCACCAGGATCAACACTATGCATACATAACGAAAATACGCTTTATGTTTCACAGCTTCCTCTATCGAAGGGAGGCGCTTGATATCGAATTTCCCCTGGAGTTGCCCTCGATAGAACCAGAAGAAGATCCCCAGATTGATACCGATAACAATAAGACAGGGGAGCGAGAGCAAGCGGAGAAAGGTCAGCAGGTTAAGAGGGTAGTGCGACATAATGATGATGTTAATCGGGTTGCTCACTGGAAGCAGAAATGAAGCGCTATCAGCGATGAAGGTGCAGGCAAAGAGAAACGGGAGCACAGGCAGTCTGAGGCGCGTAACCAGGCTATACACAATCGGCGTTAAGATAAGCGCCGTGGCATCATTCGAGAGGATCATGGAAATCAAGCTTCCGAGCAGAAACGTGTTCAAAAAGAGGCGCCGCGCACTGTTTCTCGATAGCCGTGCCGCCTGAAATGCCAGCCAATCGAAAAGCCCGGCCACCTCTGCAAGTACTGAGATGCTCATCAAACCGAGAAAGAAAAAGAACGTGTTCCAGTCATGCGCCAGCGTGGAGAGAGCCTCAGCAGGGGAAACGAGGCCCAGGATGAGAAGGAGTCCTGCTCCCGCAAGTGCTATCAAAGCCTCGTTCGTCTTCCAGGGACGAACCATAATGCCAATCAATGTCAGACCCGCAATGAGCGAGATCAGCAAGGTCCTGGTAAGAACAGGAAGGTGAAAGAAGAGCAACAATGTATCATGTCCTTATGGAATAAAATCCTCTCCTTTCCCACAAGATAGGTACCTTTTTCTAGAAAAGGAAAGAAATTGAGACGGCAGAACAAGAGCCCCGAGCCATTCCACATAACGTATATTTTAGGCGGAGTTCTGAAGCTTCGGGCGAATATCCCCCTATGGGTCTGAAGCCAAGGAAATGCAGCCGATGTTCTTCAAGAACATCTTTATCTCCCCTCACGCTCATCCCTTCTCTCCAGCAGCGGCAGATCATCCTGCATGTCGAGAGAGGTGTCATCTCTTGCCTCGTCAGATGGGAGCCCAGAGAGCATGCCTGTCAACTGACGTGTTGTCTTCGAACGTTGGGTGGAACGCGATGTCTTGCTTATGCACCACTGTCCCAACCAGTTCCCGAGCAATACAGCGAGTACTCCCCCCATGACGCTTACGACCATATACATGATGGCAGCAATCCATCGATCTACCGAAAAAAACAACACATCCCCAAGCTCTAAACTGCTGAACGTCGTATACGCGCCTAAAAACCCTACGGTGAGAAACAAGCGGCGCGTTGGCCCTATAAAAAGAGTGGCATCGGCCAATGGTGTCACAAAGGCCAGCAAGAGAGCACCGGTGAGATTGATGAACAGGATATCATACGGCCAGCCTTTCCCGAGTTCCGCTTGAATTGCGCCGCTGAGCAGATAGCGTGCCATTGCTCCAAGGAAGCCGCCACACAGCACTATCATGAAACGACGACGCGTAGAAAGAGCAGATGACCTCATAGCCATACTCCCACTATCAGGCCTACAGCGGCAGCAAGCAAACCGAGCACAATATTCCCGCCGAAGTAGAGCAAGCTCAGCCGTGTACTGCCTCCACGCACCAATTGGACACCTTCCCAACTCATGGTGCTGAAGGTGGTATACCCGCCAACAAAGCCAGTCGCAAGCACAATTTGAAGAGTAGGGGTGATTATTCTGTGCTCAGCAAGCGCAAAAAGTAGACCGATGACGAATGCTCCTGAGACGTTGATAAGCAATGTGCCCAGGGGGAACTGCGAGCCGAACCGTTCAGCAATGAAACGCCCCACGGTGTAACGGGCCAAGGCACCCAGGGCCCCAGCTACTCCTATGCTACCTATCTGAACGAACGACAATAAGTTCATGGGCTCCTCCAGCCGTAGACGATCTCAACAGGAGTGACCGTAATCATACCCCACTTTATGAGCCGATCTAACAGAGGGAGCAACATCTCTATGCGTTCTTCGCTCTCCACAATATCCACGATTACAGGTAAGTTATCTGCTATATCAGGCAGACGGTCAGTCGAGAGGCGATGCGCTGGACCAAAGCCCTCGATGCCGCGGAACACCGTCGCCCCTGCTATGCCTTGCTGCTGGGCAAGCTCCACAATGGCACGATAGAGTGGCTTATCTTGCCCTTGCTGGGCTTCACCTATGAAGATGCGAAGCCATTTGCCCTTCCTGGGCAGTTGTTGTATCGTGTTCATCTTTCTCTATTCCTCCAGGAACATACGCAGTAAGTCTGAGCGCCCCACCACTCCGACAAGACGCCCCTGGACATCAACGACTGGCACCACCTTCCGGCCCATGGTCATCATACGTTCAATGGTTTTCTGCACTGATGTCATCTCGCTCACGGTCACCACATCGCGATTCATGAGATCAGCGGCCACTCTCGCCTTCCCGGGAGACGTTTGCAGTGTACTGCTGGGCAACCGCCCTGGCTTCCCACGCGCCCAGCTCGTTAATGTACTGAGCAGGCCAGGACGAGCCTCCTCCTGCAAACGTGAGAGCAGCGGTGAGGTGATCAATGCATCGATCACCTCAGCAATTGGTGCCTGTTCACGGACTGTTACTACGTCACGATTAAGGTAGTTCGAGACAGGCTGCAGCTGTGGAGGTCTATCGGTGAGTGGCGCAGTGCGCTGCAAGGGTTGTGTGACGCTATTCGCCTGGGGGCTCATGAGTGGGCTGCTGAGAGTAGCCTGCAGCAGGTCTGTTCTCGTTACCATCCCGACCAGCTTGCCATCAGTCGTGGTGACTGGAAGGCGCCGTAAGCCCGTTTCGAGCATGATCTGGGCAGTTTCGCGGATGGATATGTCTGGTGTCACGCTACGTACCTGCCGATTCATAATATCCTGGGCGGTACGTGTGCTCTGTCGCGCGTGTTCCAGTGGCGATTCTATGGCTTCAGCGGTGAGATCATCTAGTTCCAGCGCCGTTTGCACTAAGCCCCGACGCATCGGTAAGAATCCTGCGTTGATCAGGTCTCCTGTGCTAATAATGCCCTGGAGCCGTTGCTGGCCATCGATGACTGGAAGCGCACGAAATGGGGCTGCAAGCAGGAGGTTGACCACGACGGGAACAGGCGTATCGAGCGAAGCTGTTGAGATTGCGGTTTCCATGACCTGTCCTACGAGTAGCTTAGAAGACAGTCCCCGCTGACGAGCATGGCTATACTTGAGCACTTCAATCTCGTGCAGCATCATCAGGCCGCCGCTGAGCATCTCCTGCAGGTGCGGCAGCAGGCGGCGCAATCGATCCGGTTGGTCCACTACCTGGATGACGACTGGCGCATCAGAGGCTAACTGCCAGCCTCCGCTTTCATGCAAGCGTGTTCCAGCACCGAAGCCCACTACCGCTCGCGTCACGGTAGCTCCCGCGCATCCCTGCTCGCGCAGGAACTGGACGATGGCAACGTAGAGCGGCGTCCCCTGCCACTGATCGGATTCGCCGAGATAGATGGTCAAGACCTGCGCCTTGCCCTGGCGTAACAAGCTCATTATTGATACCTCCTCATCTTCTGGTGCTTTCTCTTAAGCATAGCACACCGTATGCCCTCCCACCATCCTCATCCTTCTGGGCTGTCTTCACCGGCATCTTGCCACGTACTTATCGTCTCCTGTTTCCCACTCGCCACGCCATCGATGGCCAGCATCAGTTCGATCAGACGCACGATACGCGGACCGAGTACGTCATCCGCCTGTGGGTGTATAGCACCATATCTGCGCAGTTTCTGCGGTTGGCTGTCTTCTAAGTCGCACCATAACAGTGTAAACTCTCCCATCGTGCTGCGCACAAAGCTCTCCTCGGCGACCTCCAGGTAGTAGTCTGCAGCGAGTTTCGCTACCTCCTGACGGACGTGTTTCACGAGACGCAGCAGTGCGGTCCGCTGGTCTGAATCAGGTGGATCGGTGAAGCGGGTGAGCGCAAGCTGGGGGGGCGTTTCCCGGATCAACCGGTCCTCCAGGCGCCAGACCGCGAGTTCAACCCGCCGCAACACGGTGGCAAGTGAACGCTGGTGATTCTCGTTGAGCAGGCGAGCGTTCCACTGTTGCTCATCGGCTCGGTTCTCTTCAACATCTGCCATAGGAGAGTCCTCTTATCCTGTCGAACGCTCGCTCAACGCGTGCGATACGGTGCGCCGAGCAAGACCCGCAGGCGCGTGAACAGCGGCAAAAACCGGGCAATCGCCGGGCTGTGAAAGGGAAAGACGTGCTGCTGGGTATGACCATCGGGCTGCGGCACAAAGATGCTCAGGCTCGACCCGAGCAGGGACTGGCGTATTTGCGCAGATGAAATCGTTGCCAGGTCGTAGCGATGTACGTGCTCGGTCTGGCTCGCATGTCCTCCCGACGAGCGGCGGGACGTGCCGCGAGTATCTTCGAGGACTAG
>VBHI01000133.1 GCA_005881495.1 Chloroflexota bacterium | reverse complement strand
CGACCAGTTTGAGCACTTTCTTCTCGTTCCCGCCTGGGAACAGACGTTTCCCGCTTCCCAGCACAATCGGAAAGATCATGAGGCGATATTCATCGATGAGGTCCCGCTCGTGCAGCGTGCGGACCAGTTCGCCACTGCCGAAAATCAACACATCCTGACCAGCCTCCTGCTTGAGTCTGGACAGTTCTTCCGCCAGATCGCCTTTGATCAGGGTGGCATTCCATGTCACTTCAGTGAGGGACATGGAAGCAACGTATTTGGGCAGGCTGTTCATCCTCTCACCATACGCCCCGGTCCCAGGCATGTTCGGCCAGGCGGCCGCAAACCCTTCATAGGTCCGGCGGCCTAGCAGAAGCGCATCGCAAGCGAAGAGTTCCTCGAACTTATACTGCTGCTGTTCTGCACCCCCAAATCCAAAACTCCAACCGCCGTGTTTGAACCCTTCTGCGCCGCCGGGATCTTCCATAACGCCGTCCAGTGTCACATATTCGGAAACAATGACTTTTCTCATAGTGTTCTCCTTCTTTCTTTCGTCGATACGATGGTGCGTGCAATGTGCCAATACGCGATGTCCATCAGGATCTCCCGATGAGAGAGCCCGCGCACCCATTGCTTTAGTGAGAGTATACGTGAGGGCGGTCCAGAACACATCCCTTGAACAAGGTGTCTTGGCTGCGTATCTTCATAGAGCAGCAGGCGAATGGGAACAAGGAGTTCTACGTAGAATCAGGTAGACGATGCTCAGGCTGCACGGATGGCGAGGATTGGCGCGTTAAATGAGGTGCTGGTCGAGCGCATAGCGTGTGGCAGCTACTCTAGAAGAGACCTGCATTTTCCCATAGATCGCCTTCAGATGGGTGTTGACCGTGCGCGGACTGATGATCAGTTGTTCGGCAATCTGGGCGTCGGTCAGTCCCTGAGCCAGCAGGCGCAACACTTCCACTTCGCGCGCCGTCAGCCCGAAAGGCAAGGTGGGAGGTGATTTCGCTCGTGGAGTCGGGTGTGTCTCGATAGGTATCGTCACTGGTCCTCGAGCCGCAAGGGCTTGCTCCCATGTTATGCCATATCCCTCGGACCACGCCACCGCAAAGGCTTGCTCACCCAGTTGGGCACGTGCAGCAGCGACGGAGCGCTCGTGCCCGGCACGGTAGAGGGGTGGTAGGGGCGTGCCGAGGGAGTCGCGCAGGGCTGCTGCTGCGGGACCTCTCAGCAGGCTCTCTTCATAGATCGTGCGTGCTGCTGTATGGTCCCCCTCCACGGCGAGGACCTTTCCGAGAAGGGAGCGCGTCGAGGCCAGCATTCCCTGATTCCCGACCTCCTGCCAACGTGCGTGGCTTTGTTCAATCAGCAGGCGCGCGGTCGTCGTCTCCCCTTGAGCGAGGGTGATCTCCCCATGAAGAGCGAGCGCAAGCGCCTCAGCACTCGTAGCACCCGTTTCCGAAGCGTGCGCGAGACCCTCCTCTGCTAAGGTCTGCGCTCGCACGAGATCACCTTGCCAAAACACCACACGTGCCAGGGTCAAGAGCGACATCGTCACCCCAGTGATGTCGCCTACTTCCAGGCAGATTTCTCTCGCTTGCTCTGCCAGCGGGTGGACCATGGCAAACTCACCTTGGTAGAGGACCACCAGGGCCAGAGCACCCAGCGCCCAGGCAGTGAGGATCTTGTCACCGGTCTCCTTGAGGAACACCAGGCTCTCCTCGAACCGCTTTCGCGCCGCTGCCAAATCCCAGCGAGCGAAAGCGATGTGGGCCAGATGAAAGGTGGCGTCGCCCATCCCTTGTGTGTCTCCGATCTCTCGAAACAGCGCCAGACTCTCCTGACACAGTCCTTCCCCCTGCTCGATGTGGCCCAGGGAAGCGGCCAGGCTCCCAGTAGCCCACAGGGCTCTGGCACGTAGCGGTACTGCCACCCCCTCTGATCTCTCCAGCGCCCGCGAAAGCTTGTTCCACCCCTCATGCAGGTGTTCTTGCGCGTACCAGAACCACCACAGGGCTGTTCCCAAACGTAAGGCCATCTCCGCTTCTCCCCGCTCCAGCAACCAGTTCATGGCCGCTCGCAGGTTGTCATGCTCCTGCTCCAGCCGCGCAAACCACACCACCTGCTGCGGGCCGTTCCAGGCCTGTTCTGCTGCTTCTGCCAGCGCCTGGTAATAGGCCGCATGTGCCTGGTGTGTGACCTCTGCTTCCCCAGAGGCAGCGAGCGTCTCTCGCCCATATTCACGGATGGTCTCCAGCATCGCGAAACGCGGCTCTGCTGCTTCTTGCTCGATCTGCGGCAGCAAACTCTTGTCGATGAGGGAGGCCGCTCCATCCAACACCGAGACGGCGGGCGTCTGGGTGTCTAGAGCAGCACAGATTGCCTCGATGGCCTGGAGGGTGCAGCCACCGACAAAAACGGAGAGCCGCCCGAAGAGCCGCTGCTCCTCGGCGTCGAGCAACTGATAGCTCCAGTCGATGGTCTTGCGCAGCGACTGTTGGCGCGCTGGTGCGTCGCGTCCACCGCTCGTCAACAGCGCTAGGCGCTGGTCCAGCCGAGCGAGCAGTGCTGGTGGAGGCAGCAGTTTGATGCGGGCCGCGGCCAGTTCAATCGCCAGAGGCAAGCCATCCAGGCGGGTACAGATCTCGGCGACCGCCGGGGCGCTGGCATTGCTCACCTGGAAATCGGGCATGAGCGCCTGAGCGCGCGCGATGAAGAGCGCTACCGCCTCATAGTGCGACAGCGTCACGAGATCGGGCAAGTGGTTGAGATCGGGCAGCGAGAGCGGCGGGACGGCAAACTCGTGCTCAGCCGCGAGGTGGAGCACCTCTCGGCTGGTGACCAACAGCTTGAGGTGTGAGCAGCGCGCCAGGAGGTCCGAGAGGATGCAGGCGGCGCTCACCACCTGCTCGAAGTTGTCGAGCACCAACAGCACCTGCTTCTCCTGCAGGAAGGCTTGCAGCTGCTCCACCATCGACCGCGTGGGGCTCTCTTTCACGCCCAGCGTCAGGGCGATGGTCGGCACAACCAGTTCGGCATCGCTGATGGGAGCCAGGTTCACCAAAGAGATGCCATCGGTGAAGTGGTCACTGAGTTCGGCGGCCACGTGCAGCGCCATCCGCGTCTTGCCACTGCCGCCGGGTCCGGTCAGGGTCAGCAAACGCACGTCTTCGCGCAGCAGGAGTTGCTGCACAGCGGCGACTTCCCGCTCGCGCCCAATGAGTGGTGTAGGCTGAACGGGCAGGTTGTGCGCGCGGGCATCGAGCGCCCCTAAGGGCGGAAAATCGGCAGGCAAGTCGGCGATGACGAGTTGGAAGAGATGGCTCTTCTGCGGTAAGTCCTTGAGGCGGTGCTCCCCCAGATCTCGCAAGCTCACCCCAGCGGGTAGGTGGTGCTCCACCAGGTGCCGCGTGGCCTGCGAGAGCAGCACCTGGCCCCCGTGCCCGGCACTCATCAGGCGCGCCGCGAGGTGCGCATCCAGGCCCACGTAGCCGTCCGCCGTCCGTTGCGGCTCCCCAGTGTGCAGCCCCATGCGGACGCGCACCGCCACCCCTTCGGGCCAGGCATGCGAGGCCAAGGCGCGTTGAGCGGCCACGACAGCTGAGACGGCATCGGTGGCACGCGCAAAGGCGAAGAAAAAGGCGTCTCCCTGCGTATCAACTTCATGTCCGTGAAACGGCTGGAAAGCGGCGTGCAGCAACTGTCGGCACTGAGCTAGCACACGACTATACTGCTCACCTAGCTGTTGCAGCAAAAGCGTAGACCCCTCGATATCAGTGAAGAGCAGCGTGATCGTTCCCATCGGTACATCAAGCACGCGAGACCTCCTCCAACCAGGAAAAACACAACCCACAGGTGCAGAGACCGCGAGTCAAAAGGATCATCTCTCCGCATTATACCACTGTGCTGGCTACGTGCGCCGTGTCACGCATGATGAGATCGCTGACGCAGTCAGCTAGGACTTGAGGGAGGTTCCAGGAACACCGGCTAACCTAACTCCGAAAGGGGGAGGGAACAACAGCATGCCGATCAAGCGTGCTTCTGCATGACTGACGAAGTTGGCCAGGTTGAAAGGGGTCTCTTGCATAGAAGAATTGCCGAACAGGACAATGGTGCCCCCGGGGGCTACTTTGCTAATGGCTCCCGCGAGGGAGGATCCTCCGGCCGATTCCAAAATCAGGTCAAACGGGACGCCCGACCACTCCGGTCACCTCTGCTCCGGCAAGGGCGGCCAGTTGCACGGCAAAGCTCCCGACACCCCCTGCGGCTCCGGTGATCAGCACCCGCCGTCCCAGCAGAGCGCCTCCAAGACGAACCGTACGCAGGGCGGTTAATCCCGAGACGGGGAGGGTAGCGGCGCTGGCGAAGCTGACGTTGTCCGGTAAGGCGGCCATGCGCGCCGTGGGTGCAGCGACCCGTTGTGCCCACCCTCCACCGTCAACAAGGGCCACGACGCGAGTTCCCGCCTTTGGTCCACTGCCGTCTGCAGCGGCCTGTACAACAACCCCGGCAATATCCTGGCCGGGACGCCATCCCTCCGGCCTCATGGCGAGCAAAAACAACTCTCCACGATTTAAAGCAAATGCGTGGACTTCCACAAGAGCTTCATCGGCGGCGGGCTGTGGGTCGGCAACCTCACGTAATTCGACTGGAAGCGGGGCCGATGGGGTATTCACAAAAGCAAGCATGAGTTCTCTCCTTTTCAATTCTTACACCTTGTTGAGATGACGTTCATCTTCTTGTTTCCTCCGTCATGATTTTCCATCATCCTCCACGTTTCAGGATGACTCCTGTTTCCTCGTGGCTCAAGCTCTTCTCCTCCAGACCAGTCAACTCGATGCTCACACGCCATACCTTTTCGGCCGTGGCCTCATCGTAGGAGGCTGGCGATGAGCGGATGCTTTTTCTCCAGACGTTCACATACGCACCAGTGAGTCCTTCCACAGCGGGTGAGGATGCCAGATAGATGGAACTCTGTGCCGCTCGCCCGGTGGTCAGAAATGGTTTGAGGAGAGGCAGGATGAGCCGAATTGCAAGAGGAAGTGAAGGTGAAGAACAGATTCGCGAGTTTTGCCTGCCCATAGGCGTGCCTCTGGTCATAGTCTCTCTCCGATTGCAGGTCATCGAAGTCGATGTGAGCAGAGCGATGCAGGCCCGTACTGACGTTCACGATCCGTGCAGGTGCGCTCGCTTTCAGAACGGGGAGCAGCAGATTCGTCAGGAGGAAGGGCGACAGGTGGTTCGTCACGAAGGTCGTTTCCAGCCCAGCGGCGGTCACCTTCCGCTGTGCATTGCTCCCGCCTGCATTATTCACGAGGACATGCACCTGGGGAACGTGGGCGATGATATGCGCTGCTAGACGACGGACCTCGGCAAGGTTCGAGAGGTCCGCCTGAAGAAAGGATACCGTTGTCTTGCCTGTTTGGTGCTGGATGCTCGCAACCGCATCTGCTCCGCGTGTCGCATCACGACCAACGGCGATCACCGTGGCACCACGTGCGGCCAATTCACGTGCTGTTTCGTAGCCAATTCCCTTTGTTCCTCCCGTCACGACAACGGTCTTCTCTTGTATGTTCCAACTCGTACTCATGCTTTTTTGTCTCCTTTCTCTTTTGCATACGATACCGTGTGGTGATACTTCTCCCTCACATTGTCAGAAAAACGCTTCTTCTGGTAGAGAGCTTTCTTTTTGGCTCTTTTGGCTGGTTGAGTACCAACTCCCAGAGCAAGTGGAACTCGTCGCTTGACACAACGCACCCTCCTTTGTAGTCTCTGACAACTCACATAGTGATACCCCAACGCGTCAGCTCAAGCCGGAGCGCAGAAACTCCAGCAAGGTCTCTATTTCAAGCAGGTATTCTGGTGACGCATTCTTTTCGAGCAGTTCGGACACCTGAGAGATGTATAACATCGTCACATAGCGCGTGAGTTTCTCAAGCGGAATATCGCGACGAACATCACCTTGCTGTTGACCATGCCCCAAAATCATCTGGATCATATCAAGAAAGCCGGAATCTTTATTGATGTCCGCGTTTGCAGAATGTGCCTTCAGGACGTCCTGCTGGAGGGCCTGAAATGCATGCCCGACCTCAGGAAATTGAAAGACCTGCTCATAGATACGTGTGAAGAGAAATTGCAGGGCGTGGAGCGTGGACGGATGGGTGTCCAGATACACCTTCACCTGTGGTTGCACCTGCTCGACGTACAATTGTTTCATAAACGGCAGCCACAACGAGCTTTTGGTGGGAAAGTACTTAAACACGGTGCCACGACTCGTTTCGGCCTTCTCCGCAATCGCATCCATCGTCGTCTGCTCGTAGCCGACTGTCCGAAACAGCTCAAAGGCAACCTCCTGGATACGCTGGATCACCCGTTGCCTATTGCGTTCACGTAGCGGGACACGCCTGGTTTCCTGCTGGTTCATAGACCACCTTTCTTTTCTGAGTATGCGTGCGAGAAAAGAGGTATCCCACTCTCATTCCTCTTTTGGAGCGTCTCCTGGTGATACCTCGAAGAGTCTCGCACAACATCCTGTCATCATTTTTTTTAGATGGTTACAGGGGCTTGTGTGAGTTTCTCGCTGACTTCCCACAATCGCGTTTGGATTGCCACATTGTGTGACAGCTTGGAAGAACGAATTTCGCGCTCGTTAGAATAGAACTTGCCTGTTGCATTTTGCATTTCTGGTGCCGATGCCAGGCGAATAGCCGTCCTCGCGGCATCCGCAGGGGTCTGGGCGAAACGCATCACGCACCTCATACATGTGCCAAAAGTGCCACCATTGCTGACACCAAAGTTGGTGCCAACAAAAAAAGGGCCAACAGCATTGACGGTGATGCCTGTCCCTTCCAAACGTCGTGGCAGGTCGTACGTAAACATCACGTTCGCGAGTTTGGCTTGACTGTAAGCACCAAAACCCAATAGGCCATGGCTTTTCTCGCCTTGCAGGTCGTCAAAGTGTATCTGGCCCTTCCTAAGCATATTCATCGCTTCATATCCTTCCAAGGTTCGCCACGCAGTCTCGAACGAAAAGAAGCCCATCCCTAGCTTGACGAGTCGTTTCATGAAGCGATGGTCTTGACCATATCGACATACGCATAACCGAAACGTTCGGCTTCCTGGCGAATGAACGCGCTCCAGCGCGGTACGTCCTGAACAATCTGACGGCGTAGTGCCTCGGGCAGACTGTCATACCCCTGCGAACGTCCTGGGAATTGATTGAGACCCTCCAGCGTCATACGAGAGCATCCCAGAAACACCGTGCGTAAGTCCTCAAAGGTTGCTAGATTTTGTCGTTCTGCTTGATAGTGATGACGACATTGCCCTTTTTGTGTCCTGTTTCGACATACCGGTGAGCCTCGACCATTTGTTCTAGCGGATAGCTTCGATCAATGACTGGTTTTATCTTTCCCGCTTCAACCAGCTCTGTGAGGAAGAGTAAATCTTCACTCTGGAGCTTTGGTGATCCAACATCGACTGAGAGGTATTTCCCGTTCGGAGTGAGTGCTGTTTTGCACTGCACTTTCAATTGTGAGCTTTTTCTCTTTCCAACGGCATCAAAGATACAATCATACCGCTCTCCTCTGTTCGTAAAATCCTCTTGCGTGTAATCAATGACTGTATCTGCTCCCAGTGATTTCACTAATGCTACATTCGTCGTACTGCATACCCCGGTCACTTCTGCTCCAAAGTGCTTGGCAAGCTGTATCGCAGAAGTCCCGACCGCTCCGGAAGCTCCATAGATCAGCACTTTTTTTCCGCTCTGGATCTGACTTTTTCTCAGAAAATGCAAGGCTAACAGGCCTCCATAAGGAACAGCTGCGGCTTCCTCATAGCTGACAGGAGACGGTTTGAATGCCATCACACTGTTTTCCGGCAAGCAGGTGTACTCGGCATACGTCCCACATCGAATGTTAAAGGCATACACCTGGTTCCCCTTTTGAAATCGTGTGACCTCTGTGCCGACCGATTCAACTTCTCCCGCTAGCACCATCCCGAGGATGGGGTTTCTCGGTTTGGTCAAACCTATCACGAGTCGCATGGGGAGCCAAAGTCTGAGAGGAACTTTGGAACCCCGGATGAGACAGTCACTTGAGGTGACGGCTGTCGCGAAGATTTTTATGCCGACCTCATTGTTCCTCGGAGTAGGTTTTTCCACCTCTTGGAACTGAAGCACTTCCGGCGGTCCGTATTTCGTGCAGACAATGGCTTTCATTGGCGTATCCTCCTTATTCCTTACAAAAGCACGAGCACGCACTTGGATTACTCATATCTGGTTGCTAGCTTAGAATTGTTTTCTTATCATGCTTGAGTATATCTTATTTCAGCCTCTTTCTGTGTCTATTATACTCTCAGAAAAGCGATATCACTTGCAAATTGCAAGTGAATGTACTATACTATTCTCAAACCATCAAGCAAAAGCGGAAACGCTCACCAGTGAGTCTTGCGGCAGGCGTCAAGCCTCCCGTGACAAACGATCAGCGGGAAGAGAAGAGGTCGAACACATGAAGCATACACACCAGAGACGCTCAGACTGCCCTATCAACTTTGCCTTGGAAACGTTTGGCGATCCGTGGTCCCTATTGATCATCCGGGATATCGTCTACTTCGGGAAGAACACCTATGGAGAATTTATCGCGTCTGAAGAGGGTATGGCGACCAACATTCTGGCCAGCCGCCTCGCGCACCTGGAGCAACAAGGCATTCTCACCAAAAAGCTCTCTGAGAAGGATAAGCGCAAAGAGGAGTATGTCCTGACGGAAAAAGGGTTGGACCTCATCCCGGTTCTGGTGGACATGGCGAATTGGAGTGCCGAGCATGATCCACACACCGCTGCCCCTGCCGCCTGGATTGCTCTGATGAAGGCCGACAGAGAGAAGATGATCCGACTCATTCGGGAAGCGGTGCAAAGCGGCGGCGCTGTTTTTGTCGGTGAGAAGAGTCTTGTGAGTCAACTCGTCTAGTACTGCGCTCTTGCAGAAGCTTCCACGCGGTGCAGTGCTCCCCCGAACTTCCGCGAAACAGCAGGGTTCTCATCGTGAGCCTTGCTGTTTTTACATGGAATGTCTGATCTCTCAATTTGGCTTGCTCTTCTGGTGATTTCCGGTTTCGGGAAGGTCAGAAAGAAGAGAGAGAGAGAGGTTACTTGCAAATTGCAAGTTATATACGCGAGAAGGAAAGGATGAACTAGATGACTACAGCAGTTCTCGAACAGGAAACCGTCACCGTCCTCCTGGAGGAGGAGGTGAGTGTAAGACCTATTGCGGCTTCCCCTGTGAAACAATCGCGGTCCATCACTGTCGCTCTGGCGTTCTTGATCGGGTGCGTTGCCCTGATGATGACCGGCTTTGCCGTAATCATTCCCGTCTTCCCGCAGCGCTTGCAAGCGTTGGGGCTGGGACCGGAGATGCTGGCGTTAATGGAAGGGGCCTTCGGTCTGGGGATGTTCCTCTTCAGCACGCCCATGGGCACATGGTCTGGCCGCATTGGTCGCAAGCCCATCCTCTTCATCTCTCTGGCCGGTTTTATCTTCACCAACCTGCTGCTGGCGTGGGTGAATGTGCCGTTGCTGTTCATTCCCATCCGCTTTGTTGAGGGCATGTTGCTTTCTGGCTTGTTCCCAGCCGCGATGTCGATGGTAGGCGATACGATCCCGCTTGCGAAACAAGGGCGCTGGATAGGTTTTCTCACGACGGCACAGGCGGTTGGGTTCGCGCTGGGTCCGGGCCTCGGTGGCTTGCTCTCGCAAACCCTGGGTTTAAGCAGTCCCTTCCTGCTCTCGGCCGGTATCGCGCTCGTGGCATCACTGCTGGCAATCTTCCTGGTGCCAGAAACCCTGCCAAAGCATGTGCGGGCAGAAGCGAAATCGCACAAAGCCAGGCCTGGGGGACTTGCCAACAAGCCGAAGGAATGGCGTATGGCTCGCCTGATCTGGCTCGTGGCTCCGTTCCTCATTATCGATTTCGGGATGATCTTCACCTTCCCATTCGTGTTCCCGCAGCTTCCCTTCTTCTTTGAGAAGGTGCTTCATTACAGCGCAGCACAATATGGCATGTTATTCAGTGTCTATGGCATGGCTCTGGCCATCTTCCCGCTCGTGCTGGGACGGCTCTCAGAGACCCTGCCGAAAAAGCCACTCATCGTCATCGGCAGTCTGCTCTTCAGTGCCTTGTTCGTGCTCTTGTTAGCAGCTCCCCTCTATCCGCTTTTGATAGCGGGTGCGGCTCTGGCAGGGTTGGGTAGCGCCTTCGTCGAGCCGGCCATGGGCGGCATTTACCTGGCGGCCACGACCGACGACACTCGCGGCCAGGTCATGGGCCTGCGTGGGTCAGCCATCTCGCTCGCCATCATGCTCGGCCCGCTGGCTCAGGCCCTCGTTGGCCTCTGGATCACGCCACAGATCACCTTTGCCATCGGGGTGGCCTTGTCCGTGAGCATGGCACTGGTGGCCTTCCTCCTGTTGAGCAATCCTCGACAGGCAGAACGCGCATAAAGCCGGGAGTAAAGAAGCGCGAGGCAGACCCTCCCCGTCTGCCTCGCGCTTCTTTACTCCCGGCTGAACAATCCGTCCGAGGAACGCTTCAAGGGGACCGGAGCCTGGCAATGGCTGAGCGAAGTGATTCCTGCATCCAGTCTGTGGGCCAGTGCTGGCTACTTGATAAGCTTACAACTCCTCGATGGCGTGATCGCGTGGAGAATTGCGTGAGTCGTTGCGTCCCTTGCGCATGGTCTTGGCGGCCAGATTCGAGCATACTTGTACCAGACGCAGCGAGATGCGAGCGTCTTCAGACAGTGGGTGAGAAACCAACCGCTACAAGAAGTTGATCGTTCGGAACGGATTCCTCGCTGGGGCTATTCTGCTCGGTGATGGCCTGACAGCCCCCCATCTCCTGCAGGTCTTTGACCGGGGTGAGGTCTTGCCGGAGAATCGGGCAGAACTGTTGTTTCCACTGGCGGGGGAGAGCAAAGCACTTAATGTGACCGATTTGCCAGATACGGCTCGGGTATGCAACTGCAATGGTGTCTCAAAGGGCAAGATCATCAGCGCTGTGAAGGCCGGGCATCGCAGCCTCAAAAGCGTATGCGATGCCACGCGTGCCGGTACAGGCTGTGGCTCCTGTAAGCCCCACGTCCAGGCTCTCCTCGAGTTGGCATCTGACGGTCTCGTCGTCAATGACCCCTCCGTCCACTACTACGTGCCAGGGTGCCACTGAGCAAACCAGCCCTGATCAAAGCCATTAAGGAGCAAGGGCCTCGTCCCTTCATGCCACAGGCGGCTCCTGAGTGCCTTTCAACATCAGGCTACTGACTGCCTCATACCCCTTGACCCAGGCGTCGTGGTGCGCCTGCGTCCAGTGCTTCCCGAGAAAGTCCGCGAAAGTCTCCAACAGGACCGCTCCGACGAGGGGGTAATGCTCTGGCCGGATCCCGTACGTGACGTGCCGCTGGCCCAGTTCCTCAAGCATTTCGCCCAGCACTTCCGGATGTTGCATGTGCTGGACAATCAGGGCCAGCGATTGCTGCAGTTTTTTGCGCTGCTCGAACATGTCGGTGGCGGCAAAGAAGGCTCTCGTTTCGGGGAAGCGGGTGAAGAGCCGTTCATAGAAGGCCGTCACAAATGCCTCCCCGTGCAAGACAATCGCCTGAAAACTGGTTTCGAGTAACTCACCCTCTACTGTCATCTCTGGCCTACTTTCATTATCTCGTGGTCATCCACAGCACACCGGACCCGACGCCTGCCCAGGTGGGCTATCAGTGCTGATGTGGCGGCTGCTTGTTTCAGGTGGTCGTGAGGAGCGCGAAGCGCTCTCCCTCTCGCACACTCCCCTGGAGTTCCGTTGCTCGACGGACTCCAGGGTGAGGTCCTGCTCACTGGTGTTCTCCCTGACCGAGCAGCTGTTCGATAGACCGGGCATACAGGCGCTCGCCGAGGCGCTCGAGAATCGTCAGCGCCGCCTCAAACCGCTGGCGAGCTGGTTCCAGCTCCCCTTTCTTGTGTGATACCAACCCGGCGGTATAAAGGGTTTTTGCTTCGGCATAGGGCGCAGCCATCCCGCGGCAGAGTGTCAGCGCTTCCTGCAGGGCCTGCTCGGCCTCCTCCCAGCGTTCTTGCTTGCTCAAGACCAGGGCCTGCACACGCAGCGCCTGCACCAGCGTGGGACCCATCCGTGCCTGCCGCGCTGTACTGATCACCTGCACCAGCAGCGCTTGCGCCTGGTCTGCTTCGCCCAACCCCAGGTAGGCCCAGGGAAGAAGTGCAAGGGCTTCCCTGCTATAGCTCGCCATCAGACCAGGCGCATCGAGCAGGGGCGCAAGTCGTACTCGCGCGGCTTCTGGTCGTCCTGATAACAGATCCCACTCGGCCAGTGCTCCCTGGACCCAACACAGCGCCTGCAGATCATGATTCCGCTGCGCCAGCGTCAGAGCCTCTTTCAAATAGTGTGCGGCTTCCTCTTCCCTCCCCTCGGCCAGGCAGAGCAGGCCCAGCCCATGCGGGGGATAGGTGGCATACCAGAACTGGCCGGTCGAGCCGACGAAGGTTGCGGCACGCTCAAAATCGGGGCGTGCTTGCTGCCACTCACCGAGGGCGAAGGCATTGAGGCCACGCCCATAGAGCAGATAGGCCATCTCTGCCGGGTCGCCCAGGCGTTCGTCAAGCGCAATCGCTTGTTCCAGGCAAGCGCGCGACTGCTGATAGTCGCCCAAAAATTCATAGGCTCCGGCCAAATTGTCGTGCGCGGTGATTAAGGTCCACAGATTCCCGGTCGCCTCGCTGGCCGGAATGACCTCGTCGGTCAGCGCCCGGCACGTCTCCTCCAGCCGTCCCAACGCCAGGAGCGCCGCTGCCCGGCGCTCCTGGGCTGTCGTGAGGATATAATCATCACCGCTTGCGCGTGCGAGTGCCGCTGCTTGCTCTGCTGCCGCTAACTGCTCGCTATACTGGCCGACACCCTTATAGAGGTAGGCGAGTGCGGCGTAAAAGGCAGCGGCCCCTCGCGAGGCGCTGGCCTTTGGGAGTCGTGCGAGCAGCGGCAGGAGCCGTGTCAACCCCTCCTTGGATGTTCCTCGCCAGCGATGGATGCGCCCAATCTGTGCCAACGCACGCACCTCGCCTTCCAGGTCGCCCTCCACCCGATAGACCTCTCCTGTCCGTTCCAACGTGAGCAGGGCCTCGTCGTAGCGTGCCTGCAGCGCCAGCATCATGCCCAACTTCTCAGACACCGCCGCTGTCTGGGCTCCCCTTCCCAGCGTCTCCAGCCGTGTGATCACCTCGCGGTAGGCGCTCTCCGCTTCTGTCTGGGCATACCGCGTTCGCGCAGCGTCCCCTGCCTGCTCCAGGTAGAGGATGGCCTTGTCCTGCTCGTCGCTCTGCGCGTAGTGATAGGCCAGGACGGTGACAGCAGGGGCTGGGACTGTCGCCTCCAGCACCTCGGCCACGCGCCGGTGCAAGAGCGCCCGCCGCGCTGTGCCCAGGTCCGTCAAGAGTACCTCGCGGATCAGGTCATGCGTAAACTGGTAGCCATCTTCGCCCGCCTCTCCCAGCAGCCGCGCCCGACCCGCATCCTCCAGGGCCTCCAGCACCGCCTCTTCTGCCAGGTTAGCGCGCGCGGCCACCGCCACCAGCAGGGTGCGCGGCACACGGCGCCCAACCACTGCGGCCAGCCGCAGTACCTGTTGGGCAGCCGTCGGTACGGCGACGACGCGTTGGAGAATGGCCTCGCGCAGCGTGCACTCCTGCGGTCCGCGCGAGCACCTGTTGTCTCAGATGGGAGTCCCCGCCCGCCGTCTCCGGCAGCAGTTGGGCCAGCAAGGTTGCTGCCTCCTCTTCTCCTAAGGGGGCGAGCAGGGCGCGGCTGGCCCGCCCTTCCCGTGCCAGATCGGCCACCAGGAGCGCCAGTGGGTCCTGGCCCGCCACGTCGGTATCCCGGTAGGCCGCCAGCAGACGCAGTGGGCGATCTGCCGGGGCGCGCACCAACGCCTGGAGCAGATCGAGGGCATCAGGACCCGCCCAGTGCAGATCATCCAGCACCAGCAGCGTCCCGGCGGGACCGGCCACATTCGCCAGATACCGGGCCACGGCGGCAAACATCAAGCGGCGCTCCTGCTCTGGAGGCAGTGTCCAGGTCGGCGGGGACACCACCCCGGTTTCGACCAGTTCGGGCAGCAAGCGAACCAGCCAGGTGCAGCCCTCTAAATGCAACCGCTGCTCGTTGGGCGACTGGCGTCGCAAGGAGTCAGCCAGGGTGCCGACCAGGGGCGCGAAGGGCTCCTGGCCGCTGCGGCGATGGCAACCGCCCGTCAGCACGGTCCAGCCTTGTGCCTGCGCCCGCTCGATGCCTGCCTGCAAGAGGCGCGACTTGCCGATGCCTGGCTCGCCCGCCACCAGCAGGACCGGCGGGCCATCTGTGAGCACCTGCTCCAGCAGAGCCAGTTCCTGGGCTCGTCCCACAAAAGGCAACGCGGAAAGGGAGCTCTGAGGAGATGACAGGCTCCCGCCTGACGCCTGGACCGCCGGGGCTCCGCGCTGGCGGGCGGCAGCTTCTAGCTGGGTGCGCTCTGCCGCCGAGAGCTGGAGCGCCTCAGCAAGCAACTGAACGGTCTCTCGGCGTGGGGCCAGGCGAGCACCCCGCTCCAGATCGCTCAGGCCGCGTACACTCAGCCCCGCCTGGGCTGCCAGTTCTTCTTGCGTCAGACCAGCTGCCAGCCGAGACCGGCGCAGCAGGTCGCCAAAGCGCTGTGCTGAACCAGTCGTCATGTCCGTTGTCTCCTCTGCGCGAGAGCCGCGTCGCGTCTGCTCCTCCAGGGAGGGGAGCAAGAGAACGTGCTAGGCACATGATAGCACCCGCTGGATGGACTTGCAACTCCTCGATGGCGTGATTGCGTGGGGGATTGCGTGGGTCGTTGCGTCCCTTGCGCATGGTCTTCGCGGTCAGGTTCGAGCATACTTGTATCAGACGCAGCGACAACTAAGATGCAAGCGTCTTCAGGCAGTGGGTGGGAAACCAACCGCTCATTATAACCAAATAACCAAAAGTACATGGAAAAAGGAAAACAGTACATGTCTAAAGAAAACAAAACATCTGAATGAAAGTAGGTGAGCGATGGCTTTGCAGATCGAATTACTTGAGAGCAGTTTTCAGGCACTTGCCCCATGCGGAGAGGCATTTGTGACAGCCTTCTATGAACGACTCTTCACGCGCTTTCCCCAAACGAGGGCCTTCTTTGCCTCGACCGACATGAAGGAGCAGCGCAAGAAACTGTTGGGAGCACTGGCCCTGGTCATTCAGAACCTCAGGAAGCCGGAGGTGTTGACGAGCGCCCTCAAAGGCCTGGGCCAGCGGCACGTCACCTATGGCGTCCGGCCAGAGCACTATCCCATCGTCGGAGCGGTCCTGTTAGAGACCTTCAGCGACGTTCTGGGAGACAGTTGGACGATAGCCTACCACGAGGCCTGGGCGGAGGCCTACGGGGTAGTTTGCTCGATCATGCTGGAAGGTGCCAGCGTGTCCTCTTACAGGTAGGTTTTCCCACAGAGAAACAGAGATGCCATCATGGTAATCCAACAACAGAACAATCTTTCTACCACTACTCATAATGAGCATTTACACAGGCTGGTGATTACCGATGAGGCAGTCCAGAGACAGCAGCCCGTCCTCGCAGTGCAGATCGGATACCAGCTGGATCCTGGCATAATACGCAAGGACCGGCCAAACGAAGATACCGTCTATGTAATGCAAGGCAAAATACCATCTGACTCACCTTCTACCCCATCGACTCCGTTTTTACTCCTGCTGGTGGCAGATGGGATGGGAGGACAAGGGAATGGGCAATTAGCCAGTCGGCTCGCCGTCCAGTCCATGTTTGAGTATATGACAAGTTCCCTCTACCCATACAGGAGGTCAAGAGAGTCACTGTTATCACTGCTGAGCGCAAGCGTCCAATATGCTAATCAGATCGTCTATGAGCGCAACCAGCAGCAACAGACGGTCATGGGGACGACGATGACCGCCGCTCTGCTGATCGGATCTACCGCCTATGTTGCCCATGTTGGTGATAGTCGGTTCTACCTCTCTCGCCAACCTGCTGGACTCACGCAAATCACTCGTGATCACTCTGTGGTGGCAGCGCTGGTAACTAGGGGAGACATAGCACCTGAGGACATCCATACGCATCCTCGTCGTAATGAAATTTATCGCAGTTTAGGCAATAAGGCGAGCGTGGAAGTAGATGTGTCCACCGTCCAGCTTGTCGCCGGTGATGTGCTGCTCTTGTGTTCGGATGGGTTGTGGGAAATGGCCCCTGATCACCAGATCGCCTCCATCCTGGCCAAACCGATGCCGGCTCCAACCGATACTGCCCAGTCACTCATTCAAGTGGCATTGGCAGGGGGTGGGAAGGACAATGTCAGCGCCATTGTAGCACGCGTGAGCACTTATAAATGTGAGGATGATCCACTATTCTCTTGACGTTTACAGTGCCATCCAATCAATCAATCAATCAATCCATCCTGTCTTTTCTTTCATGAATACTGGCATGCCACAGATGCTTTTCCTGCGCCTCGCGCGTGATCGGCAGACTTCCGCGCAATCACTCTTGCGCCTACATTCCCCTCGAGCCAGCACACGGGTGATTTTCACAGGAGAACCATGGGTAGTGTATAATATTCTCCAGTACAAGACACATCTTCAACACGCGCAATTCACTGCACTGGTGCGGGATTGATATACTGATGAAAAGAAAGTGAATAGTACAATGAAAGAACCGGTAGTAAGGACGAGCAGTGGCGCGGTGCGCGGAAGATACGAGCAGGGAGTTGCGACGTTCAAGGGGATTCCTTTCGCCGCGCCTCCGCCCCGACTCCGCCGCAGGTGGACCTTTCCTCACAAAGAATGCCAGGTCTGGACCTTCGTCCTATTGTCGGGGAGAGTTGGCGCAAGGGCGATGACTATCTGACTCTCAACGTCTGGACTCCCGATCCGGGCGCGCAGGGGCTACCAGTCATGGTGTTCATCTATGGCGGCGCATTCGTGTCAGGAGCCAGCTCAACTCCCCTGTACGATGGGGCGCGTTTTGCCCGTGACGGCGTAGTGCTGGTGTCATTCAACTACCGGCTTGGGGTCGAAGGTTTCCTCCCACTGAACGGTGGGGAAACCAACGTGGGTCTGCGCGACCAGATTGCCGCACTCACCTGGGTCCAGGACAACATCGCCGCGTTTGGAGGAGACCCGAACGAGGTGACGATATTTGGTGAGTCTTCGGGCGCGCTCAGCGTTGACACGCTGCTGGCTGTGCCGTCTGCCACCGGGCTGTTCCGTCGCGCGATCAGTCAGAGCGGCGGTGCCCAGCACACCATGAGCATCGAGCAAGCTTCCCGTGTTGCAGCTCGTCTCGGTGAAATCCTGGGCATCAGCCCCACTCGAGAGAGCTTCGCCTCGCTCTCCTTCGAGCAGCTCGTTGCCGCACAGTCCCAACTGTTGTCCGGCTCGCTCGACTTGACCACAGCGCGAGACGCTGATCCCACAGGTGGACTGACATTGTTCCTGCCCGTGCGTGACGGCGACCTGATCTCTGCCCAGCCGGTGGATGCCGTCAGGCGGGGCGCATCGGCGACGGTGGATCTGCTGATAGGCACCAACAGCCAGGAGATGAACTTATACTATGTCCCCACCGGATTTTTGAATCTCATCGACAACGATGAGAAAGTATGCGCGGGCATCCGCGGTCGCCATCCTGAGCCTGAAAAGCTTGTTGCCGCGTATCGCGCCGGCCGCCCAGATGCCTCTTCGGGCGAGTTGTTCTCAGCAATCATGACCGACTGGATGTTCTATCTTCCCAGTGTGCGCCTGGCCGAGGCTCACGCTCCCCGCGCCGGTGGCACATACCTCTACGAATTCGCCTGGCCTTCACCGGTCTCTGGCGGCAAGCTGGACGCCTGTCACGGTCTGGAACTGGGTTTTGTTTTCGACACTCTCGATACCCCGGGGCTGACTGGCCCGGAAGGTCTGGTTGGGGAGAATCCGCCAGTTGAACTCGCCAGGCGCGTCCACCACACCTGGATCACCTTCGCCTCGACTGGCGATCCCGGTTGGGTTCCCTATAACACTCAGCAACGTTCGGTCATGCGCATCAACACCACCTGGGAGACCCTCACCGATCCCCGCACGGTCGAACGCCAGGCGTGGGATGGCGCGCGCTGAGAATAACGTCCTCTTCAGAGGAATGAGCGAAATGGATGAGAGTATGCAAGTTGTACAAGAAAAGGAGGCAGATGTATGGAAAGTTCACTAGAACAGCTACAAGCTCTGTTGGGCGATGGAAAGGTAAGCACAAGCCCGTCCGTGCTTGAGCAGCATGGACGTGATGAAAACTTCCCAGAAGTACGTCCCCCTCTGGCGGTGGCCTATGCAGAGTCCAGAGAGGATGTGCAAACCGTGCTGGAATGGTGCCGTACCCAGCGCATTCCTCTTATCCCATTCGGGGCCGGAACCAGCCTGGAAGGAGCGCTTGTGCCTGCGCACCCCGGCGTTCCTATACTCAGCCTGGACCTTTCACGCATGAACCAGGTCGTAAGCATCCAGCCGGACAATTTTCTGGCCGTGGTTCAGCCGGGCATTACGCGCACCGCGCTCAACGAGGCATTGCGGTACTCGGGGCTTTTCTTCCCGGTTGATCCCGGCGCAGATGCCTCGCTTGGTGGGATGGCTGCGACCAACGCGAGCGGCACCACAACGGTCCGCTATGGTGGGATGCGGCAGAATACGGTCGCACTCGAAGTCGTGCTGGCCAATGGTGAGGTGTTGCGGCTCGGACGACCAGTGCGGAAGACGAGCAGTGGCTATGACCTCAAAGACCTGTTCATTGGTTCAGCGGGGACGCTTGGCGTCATTACCGAACTCACGGTGCAGTTGCATCCTGTCCCTGAGCATATTCACACCTTGCGCGTGTTCTTTCCTTCCATCCTGGCGGCAGCGCAGGCCGCCTATGCGATCATGGCGAGCGCGCTCCCTGTTGCGCGCATGGAACTGGTGGATGAACTCGGCATACAAAGCATCAACCGCTACATGGGGCGGGGGTATACAGAACAAACGGCTCTCTTCCTTGAATTCCACTCTTCGACTGCTGCGGCGATTGAAGAAGAGGTCCACCTGGTGGAAGAGCTGGTGCGCGATGCAGGGGCGACCGATATCAGTATCGCCCGCACGCAGAAGGAGCGAACGGCGCAGTGGGAAGCCCGGCATCATCTCTACTGGGCCATCGTCAACGCTCATCCAGGCCATACATTTGTCATTACTGATACGGCCGTGCCGCTCGTTCGCTTGCCAGAGCTTATCGCGTATGCCCAGCAGTTATTGGCAGAAATGGACATCCAGGGGAGTATTATAGGACATGTGGGTGACGGGAACTTCCACACCATTATTGCGGCGAGGCCGGAGGACTACGCAGGCGTGCAGACGTTTTCTGAGCGTCTGGTTCGGCAAGCACTTGCATGGGAAGGGACCGCTTCTGGTGAGCATGGCATTGGTCTCGTGAAGCGTGGCTTCATGGTCGAAGAGCATGGTGCTAGTGTGGAATGGATGCGCCGCCTCAAGGCACTCTTTGACCCAGATAACCTCCTTAACCCTGGCAAGCTCATCTAGCACACAATGGCTCGGAAGTTTGTGCCGCGATGAGAGAAGTTGCTCACCTTGATACCTGTATTGGCTACTTTAACGGATGTCCCAGGTAGCCAGTACAGCCTCCTGCAAACAACTCTGCTCCCCCATACGAAATTCGTAGCGCCAGCACTTGACAACTAATATTCCAATCTATATACTTGTAGCAGGATAATCTGAAATAAGTAATCACGGCCAGGTAATACTGCGTTGAATAGCAGCACGGAGGGATAAACGATCACGAAGCGTAAGGTGAACAATCCGCTCGCGCTGGTGGTGCTGGCGTGTCTCGCGGAGCACCCAATGCACCCCTACGAGATGGCGACCACGATGCGCGAGCGGGGCAAGGACCAGAGCATCAAGCTCAACTACGGCGCGCTTTATACAGTTGTCCAGGCGCTGCAGCAGCACGGGCTCATCGTCGCGCAGGAGACCGAGCGCGCGGGCCGACGCCCCGAGCGCACCGTCTACCGCCTGACCGACGCCGGCCGCATGGAGCTCATCGACTGGCTTAGCGAGCTCATCAGCACGCCGGTCAAAGAATACACGTGGTTCGAGGCGGGGCTTTCGCTCATCCCAGTGCTGCCGCCCGAGGATGCCGCCGCGCTCCTCGCGCAGCGGTGCAACCGTCTGGAGATGGAGATCTCCCAGGGGCGCTCCCTCCTGCAGCTCGCCGCGCAGCGTGGGGTGGCGCGCCTGCACCTGATCGAGGGTGAGTACGTGCTGGCGATGCAGGAGGCGGAGCTCGCCTGGACGCGCCAATTCGCCGAAGCGATCAAGTCGGGCACACTGGAGGGCATTGCCGAGTGGGTGAACTCTAGTGACCATAGTTCCGACTAGCAGTAAGAAAGAAATGAACCGACAATGGCAGTGACACACAAACCCTATAAGGGGCTACCGATGGAAGGCATCATTGCCACGTGGTACGCCAGGAACACGGCGAACGACGTGCGTGGAACCCGGAAATGCGCAAGCTCCATAGCTGACCGCCTCAAGTCAGGAGCGCGGGTGCTTGAAGTGGCCCCCGGTCCCGGGTACCTGGCGATAGAGATCGCCAGGATGGGCGATTACAGCGTCTCTGGCCTCGACATCAGCCATTCCTTTGTTCGCATCGCCGCCGAGAACGCGCGCAAAGCGGGTGTCAGCGTCGACTTTCGGCATGGAGACGCAGCGCACATGCCTTTCCCCGACGAGTCGTTCGATTACGTGGTGTGTCGCGCCGCGTTCAAGAATTTTTCGGACCCGGTGGGCGCCCTCAATGAGATCCACCGCGTGCTCGTGCACGGCGGCCGGGCATCGATCATCGACTTGCGCAAGGACGCGTCGCTCGCGGACATCGACGACGAGGTAGCTGGCATGCATCTGTCGGCATTGAACGCGAAGCTGACGAAGTGGACATTCCGCGCGATGTTATTGAAGAGCGCCTATACCAGGGAAGCCATCGATGCCATGGTGTCCCAGAGCCGGTTCGCGAAAGGTGAGATATCGCAGGACGGCATCGGCTTCGAATTGCGATTGGCGAAGTAGTGTAAATCACAGAGGTAAACATTGCAGACGACAAGCCGATGCACAGTACATCGGGTGAGTTATTTGGCTGGCCGTTCGAGTGCAATGACAGGAATTTCGCGGGTCGTCTTCTTTTGATATCCAGCATAGGGGGGAAATACTTCTACCGCTCTCCTAAACGCCTGTTCTCGCTCATTGCCGGTGAGAATCCGGGCTGTGGTATCAAATTTCTCGCTACCAACCTCAACCGTAACTTCCGGGTGAGCCAGCAGGTTGAAATACCACTCAGGATGTTTCGGATGGCCTCCTTTGGACGCTATTGCAATGATGCGATCACCATCAGTAACAAGCATCAAGGGAGCTATGCGAGGTCGACCTGTTTTGGCTCCTGTCGTTGTTAGCAGAATTAACGGTGCCCAACCTTTCACCTGGCCTCCACGGGCACGGAATTCCTCTATAACCGCTTTGTTTCGTTTTTCCCAGTTATTCATTTTCAGCAATCAAATCTCCTTTTCAGCTATTGAAAACCGAGTAAAATTGTATACTGGGCCACAATATCTTTCTTTATTGTGAAGAACATCTTTGTTCAGGGCAACTATTCCAAATGTTTTCCGTGTAGCATATCCCCGGAATAATGAAATTTAACGTTTAATCAGATAATCCTGTGCTGGCTAGCTGGCACGGACCCAGATCGGGTTCGTGCGCGAAAGCACTCCCGTCGTTACCGCGATAATCGCTATGACGATGAGGGCGATCACGAGCGGAGAGACGATGGACACGTGCAAGATCAGCAGACTCCCAACAAGGGCACCCACGAACATGGCCGCCACTGCAATCAAGCGCCGGCCTGCTCTCGATCCGCTTCCGCCCACGAGACGACTGTCTGCAGCGATGCCGACGATGGTCAAGGTGAGGACAGTGGTCGTCAGATCGGGTACCGCGAGCTTCCGCGCGGTAGCGTTCTGGAGCCCCATCGCGATGCCCAGCACGATGATAAGACCATAGCTGTAGCCTGTTGACACCGGATTGCCGGACAGCGCGGCCAGAACTACCGAGGCACCCAGCAAGAGCGTTTGCAGCGCGGCGGCGACGCTGAGCAGGCGCCCCCGGTGCTGGCCCAGGCGCGACCCAAGGAGCCCCCCGCCGAAGGAGCCGAGGACAAAGGAGCCTAACGCCACCAGAGAGGCGAGGATCGAGAAACCAGATGCGCCAGCCAGAGCGAATGCCAGGAACACGACATTGCCAGTCATGTTGGCGACGAAGACGTGGCCAAGAGTCAGATAGCTAAACGCGTCGACGAGACCGGTGATCAACGTCATGGCGACCAGCAGCGGGGGCAGCGGACCGTGCTTGACCTCACCACGCGGAACGAGCGTCTGGCGAACTTCCGTGAAGAACGTATTCATAAGAACGAACACTCCTGCTTATTAAATCATGAAAAATGTCATCCTAATATCGCGTATCCTACGCTTTTGAAAAAATCGATTTCATCCCTCCTCTTGTTTTCGCGGTAGTCATACCATGACTTCTTGCATTAGTTGAGGTAGTGATCCAAGTACGCCAGGTATAGGTGCAGGCTTACCGTGACGATCACTGCATACCCGAGATAGATCGACCAACCATGTACTACATTCACCGAGATGATATCCCAGCCGAGCAATGCAAGGTTGAGCAGCAGTACTGGAATAGCATACACCTTCAGAAAGGTGGGACCTTTCTCGGATACAAATTTCTTGCGCTCTAAGGCTGATGCTGTAGTCCTGTAAACCGGAGTTGCAGTACCGCTCTTTCTCCAAGAGGATCTTGCCTTTCTCTGAGGAAAATTATACTCCATGATGGTTCTCATTCCTTTCTAATGTATGGATAGTCTATGTGTCAATTTCTTGCATTCTTGATACTGGTGTTCCGCCTTCTTGAGCGCAGTCGCCAGAACCAGGTGCAGGCCAGACGAAGGCATCCTCAAGGAGCAAACTTCGATGGTGTTGGGCGATATCCAGGCCGTGTAGCTCTTGCAGCTTTTTCCGGTACCAACAATCAAATGGATGCGAGGAACTGGCCAGCCTTGCACATATCTCCGCGCTGTCATCGACTTCCAAATATACAAAGACAAACTCCACTCCGTGCACTGTGCCAATCCAGCTTCGTTCAAAGTGAATCCCCAGGCGGTTGCGCAATGCAGCGTACTCGGCATGACGAGAGCCCTGTAGTTCCTGCGCCCATCGACGCCACTCCTCGCCCTTTCCCGGCAATAGTGGAAGCGCCGCTGCTACCATAGCCATGAGATCTCACTCCTTTCTTCCGTAAGCGGGAGGCACGGCATAGACAACACTCACTTGTATTTGCTCGGCACTTTATAGTCATGGCGTTACGGATGCGCTACCACGAACTGTCCGATCTGCTCGTACTCGCTCTCGCTCAGGCTGAATTCGGCTGCAGCGATTGTCTCTTCCACCTGGCCTGGATGCCGCGAACCGACAATCGCGGCGGTGACTGCCGGATTATGGAGGGTCCAGGCGATGGCGACAACTGCAGCAGTGACGTGATGCGCCTTGCCGATCTCCGCCAGCAAGTTGGTCAGGGCCAGGTTGCGTGATAGGCACGGCTCCTGGTATTCTCTGTTCGTCCTGCGCCAGTCATCATCAGGCAGATTGGCGATGCGCTCCCTGCTCATTGCTCCGGTGAGCAGGCCGGAGGCCATCGGCGAATAGACAATGACGCCCATCGTGTGCCGCTGGCAATATGGCAGGATGTCCTGCTCGACATCAGGTCGGATCAGTGAATACGGCGGCTGCAGCGTCTCAACTGGAGTGATCTGCTCTGCGCGGCGTAGTTGCTTGACGTTAAAGTTGGAGACGCCGATATGGCGCACCTTGCCCTCTTTTTTCAGTTCGGCCAGCGTGCTCCAGCCCTCTTCAATATCGGGGTCGGGGAGAGGCCAGTGGATTTGGTACAGGTCAATGGCATCGATATCGAGTCGCTTCAGGCTGGCTTCGACCTCCCGGCGAATCGAGTCGGCCTTGAGGCTGTGACCCACAATGCCACGCTCATCCCAGATTTGCGAGCACTTGGTGAAGATGTATGGGCGCTCGCGTCCTTTGATGGCTTTGCCAACTATCATCTCAGAGTGACCCAGGCCATAGACGGCAGCGGTATCGATCCAGTTGATGCCCAGATCCAGCGCACGTTGAATCGTCTTGATAGACTCCTGGTCATCCTGTGGTCCCCAGCCATGTGCTCCATGATTGCCACCTATCGCCCAGGCTCCCAGGCCAACCGGTGTAATCTGCATACCTGTCTTGCCAAATTGTTTTGTTTGCATGGTAGTATTCCTTTCTCTTCTGTGTGTTTCGATCTGCTGCTAGCGTAACATGGAGGCGTTCCAGTTGCGTGCAAATGTGCGTGCAACGCCGTGAGCCTCTTGACGTTTCTTCCTTGAATGTGCTTTGCTGGAAGCACTGTGGTGTCGGATTCTGCGGCGCACAAGCTAATGAGGCGTATGGAGGCATGGCTGTGTTTCCGAGGTCATCGGACAACGATTTCAGTACAAAGAAACAGGTGTTGGAACTGGCTCTTCTTGGCCCACCTGAGGTGCGCTCCGATAGACATCTTCTCGCTTTCCGCACCCAGAAGGCCCTGGCGCTGCTGGTGTATCTGGCTGTGACCGGCACACCGCAGCCGCGTTCGCACCTGGCCGCGCTCTTGTGGCCCGACCGCGAAGATGCGCAGGCCCGTGCCACACTCCGCTCTACCTTACGCCTGGTTCGCGAGGCCATTATGAACAGTCCTGGTTTTGCACCTTCGCGCGATATACCAAGGATTCACTCACAGCATGCAGAGGCGGGAGAAGGTCTGATTCGCAGTGGTCGTGACCGGCTGGGGCGAGAATCCCTCTGGCTGCAAGAAGAAGCTGTTCGCCTCGATCTCCAGATCGTCGAGCAGTCAGCTGCCCTGACCACGCAGTGGCGTGATCGCCGACCAGCAGATTCGCTGGATCACCT
Source organism: Chloroflexota bacterium (assembly GCA_005881495.1). The sequence goes on along the minus strand of VBHI01000133.1, from coordinate 4,408 downwards.
TGATCGCCTGCAATGGCAACTGGAAACTGCTGCCGGGCAATGCAGAGGACCATTTCTCGCCGGCTTCATGCTGGACGACGCGCCGGATTTTGCGGACTGGATCGAGCAGCAGCGCGCTTACTGGCAGGGCCGCATCGATCGCGTCTTGAACGCACTCAGCGCATTACAACGCCAGCAAGGGGCATTTGATGCCGCCACCCGGACGGCCGGGCGCTGGATCAAGGTGAATCCACTGAGCGAGGAGGCATACCGCTGCCTCATGGAATCCCAGGCAGCAGCAGGTGATCGAGCGGCGGCACTCGCCACGTATGCGAGCTACGCTGAATTACTGGAGCGTATGCTGGGCATCGAACCCGCACCGGAGACCGTCGCGCTCGCTGAACGGCTGCGCGTTGCCAACTCGCCAGCAGCACCGACCTCAACGACACGACAAGCACAGCAGCGCCAGCGTCTCCAGCGCCCGAACACGTACCATGAACTAGAGACGCCCCTGGTAGGGCGAGAGGACGAATTCAGTACACTCGTAGCAGCGTATGAACGCGCGCGGCAAGGGAGCGTGCAGGTGGTAGCAATAGAGGGTGAGGCCGGTATCGGCAAGACGCGCCTGGTAGAGGAGTTCCTGCGCTGGTCCGCCGGCACGAGGGGAGCGATAGTGCTGAGCGGACGAGCCTTTGAGACCGAAGGAAGGCTTCCCTATCAGCCACTGGTTGAGGCGCTGCGGGCAAGGCTGGAGCGGGAGCGAGCGCCCGAAGACCTGCTCGAAGATGTCTGGCTCACCGAACTCAGCCGCATCCTTCCTGAATTGCGCGAGCGTTATCCCGATTTGCCTGTGCCGGCCGGCGAGGTCAGTGAAGCAAGAGGGCGACTCTTTGAAGGGGTGGCGCAGTTCGGGAAGGCCCTCATCCGCCATCATAAACCAGATGCACCTGAGACCCCGCTCGTCCTGTTCCTCGACGATCTACACTGGGCAGATACAGGCACACGTGATCTCCTGTGGTTCTTGTGTCGGCGCTGGAGCGAGGACCGCTGCCCGGTGCTGGTTGTGCTGGCAGCACGGCTGGAAGAGGTAAGCACATCAAGCGAATTGCGCGACTGGCTGCACAGCCTTGATCGCGCGGCGCAAACCACAATGGTGATCCTTGGTGTGCTTGATGCCACAATGACGCATGAGCTGGTACGCCGCCTCTTTGGCGATATCCAGCAACTGCAGGAAGTGGCACACTGGTTCCACACGGAGACTGGCGGGCAGCCGCTTTACCTCATACAAACGCTGCGAGCGCTCCTGGAACAACAGCTCGTGATTTGGGAAAACGGAGAGATGGGAGGTGGCCGCCTCTCTGCTCCGGCGTTTGAGCAGGAAGCGAGTCGTTTCCGCAGGCTACTTCCTTCCTCGATGCGCGCGGTGATCCAGGAGCGCTTGGAACGGCTGACTCCGACGAGCCGCAAATTGCTGATGGCGGGATCAGTCCTGGGTACGCGCTTCCAACCGGCTCAGGCATGGGAGCTAGCCGACCTTGACGAACTCACAGGGCTGGATGCGCTGGAAGAGGCCGAACGACACCTCGTGGTGCGGGTAGTGGAGGGTGGGGAAGTATGCGTCTTCACACATGACAGGCTGAGGGAGGTGGCCTACACCGAGACAGGGGAGGCACGGCGGCGCGTGCTGCACCGGCGCGCCTTCGCGGTGCTGGAACGCGACAAAGCACCAGCCGCAGAGCTGGCGCAGCACGCGTTAAAAGCAGGGCTGTTCGAGCCGGCTTTCCGCTACAGCGTGGTGGCAGGCGATGCTGCATTCGCAATCTTTGCGGTCCGCAGCGCTATTGCGCTTTACGAGCAGGCATGGTCTCTGCTGGAGGATTTCACTGACTCAGGTAACTGGCAGGGGGGACGGCACGATACGAAGTCCCAGAATCTGTCCCGGCCTTTCGATCTGCCAGCAGGAGAGCGGGAACAGCTCTACATCAAGTTGGGACGCGCTTACGAATGGGTTGGAGCGTTGGAGCAGGCGCGAAGCGCCTATGATGCTCTAAGGTTATATGCAAAAGCGCGTGGTGCGCTAACCCTGGAAGCGGCAGCGCTGAACCGCCTGGCTGCCGTCGCCTGGCAGCAATCCTGGGACTTCGCGACGGCTCATGCCTTGTTGAACGAATCGCTCCTGCTCGTGGTGACGACCGGCGACGCTGCTGCTATCGCTGAAACGGAATGGAACCTGGGACAATTAGTCCATTGGGCCGGAGATTTCACACTGGCTCAGACCCATGCGCATCGCGCTTTGGAACTCGCCACCGCAGCAGGACTCAACGAACTGATCGCGCGCAGTCTCTTCCTCATTGGGCGTTCTCATAACATTGCCGGTGAGTGGGATGAGACTATTGACCCGACTATGAAAAGCCGCGCGATGTATGATACGCTGGTCGAGCAGAACAAGCGGGGAAAGACAGGTTCGATAGCAGGCGAGACCACTCCTATCGAAACCCTGGAGCTAGGCACGCAATTTCTCTGGACAGGCTCACCTCCCGCGAGTCCCCTAGACTATCGAGCAGGAGAGGCGTACTGCCTGGATTTACTGGCCATGAGTAGAATCAATCTGGGCGAACCGCAGGCAGGCATCGAGGCGGCGCGCGAAGGCTTGCGACTTGCTCGTGACATCAACAATGCAACGGCACTGGTGCTGAACGCAAATAAGGTCCAGGTAGGGCTTGTGGAAGTGGGCGAGTATGAAGAAGCAGTGCACGTCGCTCATGAAGCGGGCGAGTTTATGCAATCAAGTCATGACCCCGCTCTACGCTGGCTCCAGTTGTTCACGCTGGGTGATGTAAAGAATACCCTTTTTCAACTTGAAGAAGCCAGGGCGATACTAGACGAGGCCATGGCACTCTCGGAGACGATCTCGATAGGACACTGGAAAAGCGCCATCATCTCGCGCTTCTGTATGAATCGTGTCCTGGCTCACGATTGGCCTGCCGCCTCAACCGCTGCGCAGCGATCAATTGCTATTCGCGATGCGCTGCCCGCGAAGCTCGTGTGGCTTGATTTTCATCGATATTATGAGATTGCAGCGCTGCTGCACGAGGGCCATGGAGCGCTTGCCCGCGAAGATGTGGGCCGTTTCGGTGAGCGCGTAGGCAATAATCGCCGCTTCCGACTGATTCACCTGCGGATGCAGGCGGCCCTGGCCGGTTTCGAGGGCAGAATCAACGAGGCTATCGCGTCTCTACAGGAAGCACTCCGACTCGCCATTGAAATGGGCCTTCCAGGGGAGGAGTGGCAAATCCAGGCGCAGTTCGCCAGGCTCTACAGGATGATGGGGCAGGAGGTGCAGGCTCAGTCCATGAGAACCAGGGCGAGGGATAGTCTCGCTGCGCTTGCAGCAAAGATTCTGGGTGCCCAACTGCGCATGAGCTTCCTCAACGCAGCACAAAGTATCCTGCTTCATCCAGAAAGTAACCTATAGTGATCATTCCTCGCGATCGATCGTTTTCATCGCACCCTCCTTTCTAAGGCCTCGCGGTCCCACTGCCCCAGCGTGGCTCCCGCTTCGTACGTACTCTGGAAAAACTCCAGCAGCGCCTGCTCAGGCGAGGAAGCGCTCCGCACGTCATCATAGCGCAGAAAGAATTCCCCCAGTTCCTGGCTATAAAACGCCGCAGCAGGGAGAATCGAGGTGGTCCCCAGTCCAGGCGGCTCCGGATAGGTATAGGAGTAGAAAGCCGGTGTCGGGAAACGCTCATCGCCGGGCCAGAACCCACAACTGATCTCTTCATGCGAGTAGGCTTCCTGTGTAATACGATCGGCACCCTGCCGTTCGGGTGCTCCCCGACCAGAGAACACGGTCAGTGCCAGGTCGAAGCTGCCCCAGAAAAAGTGGACAGGACTGCTCTTGCCGAGAAAAGGCGAACGATAGCGCTGCAAGACGGTATCGGTCTGCACCAGGATGCGCCAGAAGCGCTGGACGTAGACGGGATCGTAGGAGGCATGTACCTCATCTTCATCACAGCGAAAGGGATTGCGAATTTCGCTGGGCAACGTGTTGATCGTGACCTCGATCCCCAGGGCCTGCAAGCAGGCCATAAACTCCCGGTAAAAAGCGGCGACTGATCGTGGGATCAATGGCAGCACTTTGACGGTCCCTTCACTCGTGAGAATGCGGAGGTGGTGATCGATGAAGTCAAAAGTGACTTCAAAGGTGCCCCCTTGATAGGGAATGGGAGAGGTCGTCCGCTATAACATCATCTCGAGTTCGATCTCATCATGTAAGGGAATCTGGTCGTCGCCGATCAATGGGATGCGCGGCTTCATTTGGCGGGCGGCATCGACCGCATTGCGATGAACAGTGACGAGCGTGAAGCCGCGTTTTTGATAGAAGCGCAGCGCATGGAGATTATCATTCGTTGTGATCAGCCAGAGC
>VBHI01000288.1 GCA_005881495.1 Chloroflexota bacterium | reverse complement strand
GTGCCAGCAATTCACGTCGTCCAAAGGGTTTCGTCACATAATCATCCGCACCGACTTCCAGCCCGACGACTTTATCAATTTCGTCGCCTTTGGCAGTGAGCATCATAATTGGCGTGGTAGCAGTACTACTCTCACGCCTCAACTGGCGACAAACCTCTAATCCATCCATTTCTGGCAGCATGATATCCAGGATAATCAGGTCGGGCAGTTCACGGTAAGCGGCTTGCAGCGCACTCGTACCATCCCCTGCGGTGATGACCTGGTATCCTGCCTGCTCCAGGTTATAGGCGATGGTTTCGACCAGTACGGATTCGTCGTCCACGATGAGTATTTTACGGCTCACTGGTAGCCTCCGATTTATCAACCAAAGCGTCCACTGATATAGTCTTCGGTTTCTTTTTTTGTTGGACGTTCGAAAAGCTCTGTCGTAGGTGCGTACTCAACGAGTCTGCCGTTCAGGAAATAACCAGTATTATGTGAGACGCGGGCCGCCTGCTGCATGTTGTGGGTCACAATCACAATGGTATAGTCTTTGCTTAGCTCCGTAATCAACTCCTCAATTTTCTGCGTCGCGATAGGATCAAGCGCGGAACACGGCTCGTCCATGAGGATCACTTCTGGTCGGACCGCTACGGCGCGAGCGATACACAGGCGTTGTTGCTGACCACCGGAGAGGCCCAACGCTGGTGCTTTCAGGCGATCTTTTACCTCGTCCCAGAGAGCAGCTTCCCTCAGACTCCGCTCGACTGCCTCTTGAATAGCTTGCCTGTGCTTCCTCTGCACGTGCAAGCCATAGGCGACATTGTCAAAGATCGATTTGCGGAATGCATTCGGACGCTGGAAGACCATGCCAATGCGCTGGCGCAAAGAGACCACATCGAGTGCTGGATCGTAAATGTTGCGTCCATCCATGATCGCCTCGCCCTCGGTACGCGTGCCAGGGATGAGATCATTCATGCGATTGAGCGTGCGCAAAAACGTCGTTTTGCCGCAACCAGATGGCCCGATCAGCGCTGTCACCTGGAGTTCAGCGACGGGCAACGAGACATCGTACAATGCCTGTTTCGCACCATAGTAAAAGTTGACGTTTCTGGCATGTATTTTTACGACTGCCTCTCGATTGAGATATTTCGCAGCGGTTGTCTCAACGACTTGCCGTTTGATTGCTTTCGTAGCTGGAGTATCGGCCGTCGCATCTTTGGCAGACTTTACCTGATCTGCATTCGACGACACCGATTCCTGGGAACTATTGATATGAGTGTCCATTGGACCTCCTTCTTGTGTCACTACGAGAGCCGACTGAAAGCCGCAGACGTGCCATATTTCCTGACTACTACCTTGCTTATGCTCAAGGAACGAACCTCCCGTGTCACGTCTCTCATACATTATACCAGTGGATACTCCTTGTGCAATGGAATAGCGGCATCAACGATCATACGGTCAGCCAGCACCACCAGGCGTATGTAGCGCCCGGCAAGCGCCTTACTGATAAAGTATGGACGCCCTTCGTAAGAGATATGGCCACTGCGCGCTACCTTGCGAGAGAAGATGTTCGCGCCTTCGGGAAGCATCGCATTTTCATTTTCACTCGAATTGGATATCACATTCATGACGGCATGATCCTCATTTCTATTGGATGAACTGTCAGGACTTCGCTCGACACTACTCGTACGCACTCCAAGCTGTTTTTGCCCACATTTCGTTCTATTACCCAAAACGTCCCGAAATATAGTCCTCGGTTTCTTTCTTGTGCGGATGGGAGAACAGTTCCTTAGTTTCTCCCTCTTCGATCAATTTTCCCAGCAGAAAAAAGACAGTGCGATCCGCTACGCGCCCTGCCTGTGACATGTTGTGCGTCACAATGATGATCGTATATGATTCCTTGAGCTGACCAATCAGCTCCTCTACTTGCAGGGTGGAGATCGGATCAAGGGCGGAACACGGTTCATCCATCAGCAGGATCTGCGGTTTGTTCGCTACTGCACGCGCGATACAGAGTCGCTGCTGCTGCCCTCCTGAAAGAGCTGTCGCTGGAGCATCGAGTTTATCTTTGACTTCGTCCCACAGGGCCGCTTGCTGCAGGCTGCTCTCTACCAGTTCTCTCAAAGCGGAGCCATGTGCTGTGCCATTGATACGAGGACCCATCGCCACATTGTCAAATATGCTGCGAGTGGGCAAGACATTCGGCTGTTGGAAGACCATACCGATATGTTGACGCACATGCCTTGGCTTGATCGACCGGGCGTAGATGTCGAAGCCATCAACCAGCACCGTGCCGTTCACGCGAGCATCTGGCACCTCCTCATGCATGCGATTGAGACAGCGGACGAAGGTAGACTTGCCACACCCAGAAGGCCCGATCATCGCAGTGACCGTCTGTGGCTCAACCGAGAGATTGACATCAAAGAGCGCCTGTTTGCGTCCATACCAGGCGTCCAGGTGTTGTACCGTGAAAGCCATCCTGTGTTTCCTCCTTCCTCATCGGCGCGTTTCCACCTTGCGCCTTATAGAGCCCATGACCCATGTATCAGAACCTGCGCCTGAATCCCCCAGTAAACCAGCGCACGGTAAACGAGGTGATGAGGATGAGCAGAATTAAGACGAACGCGCCTGCATAAGCCTGGTTGACCTGCAACTGGTACGGGCTTAAGGTGAAATTGTAGACGCGCAGCGTCAGGGCATCCATCGGCTGGAAGATACCCGAGTTCCTGAAGGTGGTACCAAAGGCCGTCATTAACAGGGGCGCTGTCTCACCGGCTACACGCGCCATGGCCAGCACAATTCCCGTGACGATGCCGCTGAGAGCAGCCGGAATGACCACTCGGAGGGTTGTACGCGCTTCAGTAGCACCCAGCGCGAGCGAGGCCTCACGTTGTTCCCTGGGTACCAGGTGCAGCACATCCTCGGTGGTGCGTGCGACGATCGGGATCATGATGATGCCCAGCGCTACTCCGCCCGCAAACCCTGAAAAGGTTTGTTGAGGGACAACGATAATCACCCAGGCGAAGAGCCCGAAAATGATGGTGGGCACACCGGTTAGCAGATCGACCAGGGATCGTACCACGTTCGCCAGGCGCCCCCTTCCAAATTCAGAGAGATAGATGGCCGTGAAAATGCCCAGCGAGAAATCCAGGTTGATGTAGCGGATACCATTGAGTATGACGTAGAAGAGCAGGTAGATCAACACGCCCACAGCAAGCAGAGCGAACAGCGTGGCAAGGACGACCAAACAGCCATTACTGAATTGTCGTTGTATCCCTCGCGCTGATTGAGGCGGCTGGAACGGATTGGGCGCGCTGCTGTCGCGCTCGCTGACCGTTGCACTCATACGCGTACTCCTTTCGCGCCCCTGCTCTGCATGCTGTTGATGAGCAGTCGGGCCAGGATATTCGTGATTAAGGTGATGATAAAGACGATCAACCCGGCCTCAATCACGGCTGAAAGGAAGATTCCGGGCGTTGCCTCCCCAAACTGGTTGGCGATCACACTGGAGAGCGTATACCCCGTCTGAAACAGGCTCAAGCTTGGTTTCGAGGCCTGGTTTCCAATCACCATGGTCACCGCCATTGTCTCGCCGAGCGCGCGTCCCAGCGCCAGGATGACCCCACCCAGAATGCCAACGCGGGAGAATGGCAGGACGGCGTAACGGATCACCTCCCAGCGGGTCGCGCCTAGCGCCAGCATCGCCTCGCGTTGCGCGGTCGGCACCGTCAGCATTACCTCACGTGAGACGGCGATGATGAGTGGTAGGACCATGATCGTCAAGACGATGCCTGCAGCGAGCATACCTACGCCTTGAATCTGACCTTGAAAGAAAGGCAAGAAGCCGAGGTGCTGCTGGAGCCAGGGCTCACCCGTTTGCTGCAACCAGGGTGCCAGGAGCAGGAAGCCAAACAGGCCGATGATGACACTGGGAATCGCCGCCAGCAAGTCGGTGAAGAAAGCCAGCGGGATACGCAGTGGTCGCGGGCAGAAATCCACCACGAAAATGGCCGCTAACAGGCCGATGGGGATGGCGAAGAACATGGCAAAAAGTGACGTATACAATGTGCCGAAGATGGCGGGTGCGACGCCATATTTATTATGTACCGGATCAAACGCCTGATTCGTCAGAAAGCTCAAGCCAAAGGTGGTGATGGTCGGCCATGAGTACACCACCAGCACTGCTGCCACGCCGATTACCGTAGCGATGACGATGAAGACTAAAAGCAGCGTGATACCACGAAAGACGAGATCAGTCGGTTTCTTGCCAAATCGTGTGGTTATCCAATCCAGGCTGCGTCCTATGACGCCGCGCTCCCCAGATACGGTTACCTGTTCCTGCATATATCCTCCCTTTCTCAGAACGCTACACTGCCTTCCTGGAAGAGCAGCAGTCTGTTACTCTACCAGGAAGTGTAGCCGGTCATTCTCCACCCATGAAGCACGAACTGACTCTGCCTGTACTTCAAGGGAATAGTTCGCTACGCACCCGTATAGCAGGCTCCACTGCCGCACTTCATGGATTTGATCTGTGCCTCACTCAACGTGACAATATTTTGAGGCAGTGGGACGTAGCCGAGGGCCGTAGAATACTGCTGGCCATCATGGATAACCCACCAGAGCATGTTCGCAATGGCC
>VBHI01000132.1 GCA_005881495.1 Chloroflexota bacterium | reverse complement strand
GGTGGCACTCTTGCCGTTGCCTTCCCCTATATCGACCTGATGAGTGGCCCCATCCCCACGCGACTGCTGCTGACCACCTCACCTGACGGCGGTACGACCTGGACTACACCCGCGCTGATAGCAACAATTCATGACATTATGGGTCCGTTCCCGCCTGAACGCTATCGCAATCTCTCGCTCCCGGCCTTTGCGTGCGATCTAAAAACGGGCCAGCTCTACATCACCTGGTCCGATAAGGGCTACGGCGATGCCGACATCCTGTTCTCTACCTCGAAAGATCGCGGCCAGACCTGGACGACACCCATACGCGTCAACGATGATCCGCTGCGCAACGGCGCCAATCAATTCCAGCCACAATTGGTTGTTGCCCCCGACGGCGTCATCAGCATCTCATTCTTCGACACCCGCGTTGATCCACAACATCGACTGATCGATGTCTTCCTCGCCCAATCAACGAACAAGGGAGCATCGTTCCTCAAAAATGTGTGCGTGACAACACAAAGCTGGGACCCGGCCGTTGATGCTCCCATCGACAGGTCGGGACAACAGTTCATTGGGGACTACCAGGGGCTGGCCGCCGATAACCACTTCGTCCACCTCTTCTGGAACGATACAAGAACTGGGAAGCAGGAGATTTTTATGGCGGCGGTGCCGAGTGCAAGGACATAACAAAAAGCTATTTACACCAACGCCTCCACCAACTCCCTTAAGAAGAGCTCCGCGTCCGTCACCACGGCAGCCGCCTGGAAACTTCCCCTGTCCGCCAGTTTCGTCACTACTGCCGGGTTAATATCTACCACCACGGTGTGTACCACCGAGGGAAGCAGGTTTCCAGTGGCGATAGCGTGCAACATCGAGGCGATCATGAGCGCCATCTGGACTCCCTGCACTTCTTTGCGCATCCTGCGCTGCGCCTCTTGCATATCGTTGATGACGCCGGGCATGGGGCCGTCGTCGCGGATAGAACCGGCGAGCACCATGGGCACATTGCGCTTCATGGCTTCGTAGGTGAGACCTTCATGCAGCAGACCGGTCTCAATGGCTTTCTCTAAAGAGCCAACCGCACGGATAGCATTAATGGCGCGTAGGTGATTTCGATGTCCACCTTCGACCTGTTCACCGCTGCGCAGGTTAACACCGAGGGAGGTACCAAAGAGGGCTGATTCGACGTCGTGGGCGACAATCGCATTGCCACCAAAGATCACCTGCACATAGTCGCGACGAATCAGTTCGGCTACGTACCGACCCGCGCCTGTGTGGATTACGGCTGGGCCCAGTACAAAGAGAATTTTGCCGTTGCGCGCTCGCGTCTCTTTCATCTGGCGGGCAATTTCGTGGATTGCCAGCACCTTGACCTTCTCGGAAGAGACGTCGCTTTGCATGAAGGCGAACGTTTCTCGTTCGCGCGCGCGCTCGAATGGCTGCACACGAATACCATTATAGCCAACAACGACCTGTTCACCCACCTGCACTTCGTGCATTGGCTTGCCAAAGGCACGCAGATTGTCGCGATCAATGACGACGGCCACGTCCATTTCTATGCCTTCAACCGTGACCCATTGCCCGTTCAAGCGCACCTGCGTTGGCAGATTCGTCGTGGAGTAGAATTTCGAAGGGAGCACGCCGTTCTGTTCGACGGCCACCGTCTCCGCGTCTTCGCCGTGTACCAGCGCTGCCCCAAGCTGCTGCAGTTCAGAGAGGATAAGCTCTAATACTTCATCGTTGGGCGCTTCAACTTTGAGACGGGCGTAGCTTGGTTCGGTCTTTCTGCGGCCGACGCGTATCTCTTCGAGGACAAAGTTGCCCCCGCGGTCCATGATGAGATCCCAGGCGCGCGGCAAGGACCACGAGTCAATGATATGACCACTCAATTCAATTAGTTCACTTGGCATTTTTTCCCCCTTTTACCTTCATTTTTGATTTCCTCTTGTTGATTTCCTCTTGCCCACTCTACTTACCGCGACCGACCGGGCAAATCGGTTGAAATACACACATACGGCACTTCGCAGGACGCTGTTTTGCCAATGGCGGTGGCTGTTGTTCGCTGCAATGCTCCATCTCACCTAGAAGCTTGATCACTTTCTTACGCAGGGCAGGCGTATATTCGATAGTAAACTCGCGGTCCGCGTAACGTAAAATACCATGCGTAGGGGCCTGTACGAAATAGTCTTCCAGGATCAGGCAGTAAGCCGCTACCTGCACACTATGGTTGCTATAGGGCATGGTAGCGTCCTGCACGCCAAGTTTCAGCTCGATTGGCACCGGGCGACCATCGGGCAATTGGACAACATAATCCGGCTTTCCAACTAATGGATAAGCGCTCGATGACAATGGCTCTCCTTCGCCGTCCGCATCTTCGTAGACAAGTTCCCCTTCCGGCAAACCCAGAGCCCGGTGCCGCTCTGTCATCAATCGTTGCCGCTGATAGCGGCGTTCATTCAATATCAGGATGCCCAGCGCCAGCGCGATGAGCAGTAATCCAAGACCAACTGGAAGAAGGAGGCTGCTAAACATGATCCGCACCCTTTAGCAAACGTATCATCGCACGAGTATTGCCGCCACAATCAACAACACTGCCAGCACAAATATCACCGCGGCAATCAAGCCTAATAAGCGCATATTGCCAGGTCTGCCTACCGCGACAATACGCTCCTCTTCTATCTCCTCCACCTCTTCGGCATGTTCAAGATGCTGTTGCCGCCCCTCATCAAAAGCCCCTTTCCGCACTAACAGTTGCTCAACCATTTGATATTCTGGCAAAGCTGGCGCCTGCGAACCATTTTCGTGCTCCAGTTCTACCAAACGGGCAAAAAGCTCCTCTGTGTCTGCCTCAGCCATTGGCTCATATTGCTGGTGCCACCAGACGAGTGGGCAATATTCATATTCCGCAATTTCACTGGCGGTGAAGAACCTCTGGCTTTTCTGCCTTTTAATGTGGGATTGTTGTCGCTGTTGCATTGCTGCTTTTGTTGCTTTGCTGCTAACGATATCTTTACTCTTTACGTATCTATCCTACGCCTATCCTATGGTGGCTGATTCTTCCTGTATCCCTGCCAACCCCAGGGTGTCCGCTATGCTCGACATGGCTTGTATCACGAAGGCGATATGTTCATCCAGGTCTACGCCGAGTTCAGCCGCGCTATTGACCAGGTCATCCCGATTGACTCCTGCGGCAAAGCCTTTGGACTTCATTTTCTTGCGCACAGAGGAGACCTCCAGCCCAATGATACTTTTATTGGGGCGCACAAGGGCCGTCGCCGTAATCATTCCCGTGATCTCATCGCAAGCGTAGAGCGCCCGTGAAAGCAGGTTGTTGCGCGGATGTGTGGCAACGTTCACATCATTATGAGCCAGGATAGCATAAATGATGCGCTCATCGTACCCATCCTCACTCAGCCACTGTGCCAGGACTTTTGTATGCTCATTCAAATCAGGAAATTTCTCGTAGTCACAATCGTGCAGCAGGCCCGTCATAGCCCAGATTTCTTCGTCATCCCCGTATTTTCGTGCATAAAAGCGCATTGCAGCTTCGACTGAGAGCATATGCTTCTGTAAATTTTCATTTTGTACATGGCTAGTCATCAGCCTATAAGCATCATCACGTGTTGGCATAAAACCTTTTTCTCCATCAATCAGAATTGAGCGCACCTCAAACGTGCATGTATCTTCTTTCAAAGGAGTGCCATTTGTAGGCTCCGTCCTATCGTTGCATTATAACATACGGTGTTTTTGATGTGATACAGGGCTTGTCCTCTGTAGAAAATGAGAGTATGTACCTGGCAGTTTTACCTGGTCGGAAAACTGGTGCTAGGTACACTGTATTCTCCGCATCTATTGCGTATACTTTGAGCAGACTGAAGCGCTAGCGTCATTCTTATTGGATGGTAAGAACCAACTTCGTCACGGAACCTACTACCAGGAAAGAAGTGTTGAAGAGTAAAGCAGAGAGAGACATACTACACCATGAGACGATCCATCGCCTCCTCCTCAGGAGGCCCAAGTTCACTAGCGAATGAGAAGTTTAGCATCAAGAGAGTGCCAGCCGCTTTTGCGAGCCTACCACGTGTCTTACACCTGGTGTGGTCGACGAGTGCTGTACTGACGGTGATGTTGGGTCTCTTGAGTCTCGCACAGGGCTTCATGCCCGCCGTAACTGTCACGATCAGCGGCCTGGTGATCGACAGTGTGGTGCGAGCGATACGCATACAGAGCTTAGCCCCTATCTGGTTACCAGTCGTTTTGCAATTGGGGGCCGCGCTGGCATCAAGCCTGCTCAGCACGTTCAGCAATACCGTGCAACAACTCCTGCAGGAACAGGTAGCTAACCGAGTTCAGCTGGATATCTTGAAGAAAGCCAACACGCTAGACCTGTCTTTTTTTGAGAATCCTGAGTCGTACGATAAGATCCGCCAGGCCGCGAACCAGTCCAGCTACCAGCCCGTTACGATGATCTCGCAAACCTTCGACCTGGGCCGTACCATAGTGACCTTGTTCACTTTAATCTTCCTGCTGTTGCACCTGGCGTGGTGGCTCGCCATTGTGGCGCTCATTGTCCCCATCCCCGCCTTCTTCTCCAGTACGCGCTACGGGTGGAGAGGTTACCAGCTCATGCGCCGTCAATCCCCGGAGCGCCGCTTGATGGCTTACTTCGTTACTCTCATGACGACCGACACGTACAACAAAGAAATAAAACTCTTCAACCTGGGTGACTTTTTCACCGGCAAATTCTGGCGCCTGGCTGCCGATCTGTACAAACAGGACAAGAAGTTGCTGCTCCGCCGCTACTTCACCAACTTTGCCTGGTCAGGTCTCACGATAGTGGCCAATAGCGCCATTTACTTTTATATCGCACTGCAGGCCGTTTTGGGCCGCATTTCGCTAGGCGGGCTGACCTTGTACACGCAAACGGCAGTACAGGTGGGACAGAATTTCCAGGGACTGCTGAACGGTATCTCCTCTACCTACGAGAATACGCTGTACGTGAATACGCTGTTCGAGTTCCTCGAATACTCTCCTCGCATTGTGCCGCCGCCGAACCCACGACCACTCGATTCAGCAGTGGAGGTAGAAGGGCTCGAAATAGAGTTCCGCGATGTCAGTTTCACCTATCCGGGGAAGGACCCCGAGACGCAAGCGGCCCTGAAACACGTGAGTTTTACTATACGCGCGGGTGAGGCCGTAGCTCTGGTTGGGCGCAACGGCGCGGGCAAGACAACTCTGGTCAAGCTCCTTACGCGTCTGTACGACCCGGATGAGGGCGAGATCTTGATCGGTGGCCGCAACATCAAAGAATACGACCTGAGGGAGCTGCGCGAACAGGTTGGCGTGATCTTCCAGGATTATGTGAACTACTACATGACTGCGCAGGAAAACATCGGTGTGGGTCGTGTGGACAAGATCGAACAGCGGGAACTCGTCATGAGCGCCGCGCGCAAGAGCGGGGCCAATGCCGTCATCGAGCAGCTCCCGCAGGGCTACGACACAATGCTCGGACGGTGGTTTAAGGACCTGAAGGAGAGCACGCAGTTGAGTGGCGGCGAGTGGCAGAAGATTGCGCTGGCGCGGGCATTCATGCGCGATGCTCGTATTCTCGTGCTCGACGAGCCGACCAGTGCCCTCGATGCACAGGCCGAGCATGAGGTCTTCACGCACTTTCGCCAGCTGACAGAGGGGAAGACGGCCGTCTTCATTAGCCACCGCTTCAGCACCGTGCGCCTGGCAGATCGGATTTTCGTGATCGAAAACGGGAGCATACTTGAGAGTGGTTCGCACCGTGAGCTGATCGCGTTGCATGGCCGCTATGCAGAGTTGTTTGATCTGCAGGCTGAGGCGTACCGTTGACCATGACGCTCTAATAGCCCTGTTTTCTTTCCACTTGAAGCCGATCCGCCAGGCCTCAGCCAAAAGCGCAATTTTAACCGCCAAAATAATGATTTTGGTTACAAAATATGGTATACTCGTTGGGCATTGTATCGTGCACTCTTGCGTTGATGGATGAGACAGTCTATTGGCAAACCGCACAATATACAATAGTTTGTTGGAATTATTAGCACCCGGAATCGAGAAAGAAACATGTCATTAAGTGATCAAACCCTGGTTTGTCGAGACTGCAATGAAGAATTTGTATTCACAGTTGGCGAACAGGAATTTTACGCCAGTCACAGGCTAACCAACACTCCCGGTCGCTGCCCATCATGCCGCGCCGCGCGCAAAGCACAGAGCGGCTACAGCAGCGGTCGCGGCGGTTCCCGCGAACCACGTCAGATGTATACTGTCACGTGTTCCAACTGCGGCAATGAGGCTCAGGTACCTTTCCAGCCACGAGGGGACAAACCTGTCTACTGCAGCGATTGCTACCAAACGGTAAGCCCCGGACGATCCAGCGATCGTAGATCGCGCTGGTAACTCCGATGAGTGAGGTCAGAGTCAACCCTGGCGACTCCTTCGAGCTTGCCCTCAAAAAGTTCAATCGTAAAGTTCAACAAGACGGTATTCTCTCCGAGGCTCGTCGCCGCGCACATTACGAAAGCCCACAGGCCCGCCGCAAGCGTAAAGCAGCAGCCCAGCGCCGCAAGATGCGTCGCACGACCCGCCCGCCAATCTAGCCTTCAAAAGAAAAGCGCCCCATCGCTCTCGAGCGAGAGCGATGGGGCGCTTTTCTTAAACCTATAGTAGTCTCTCCAATTCTTCCGCCATATTGACAGGCGCCAGGCACGCAAAATTTTGACAGACATAGGCGGTTGCCTTACCCTCTTTTAACGGTCGATCGGCCAGCAAGGGGATAGCCTGAATAGCTTTGCTATCAGCAGGATCAGCACATGCCAGTACGCTATTGGGCAGATATCGCTTATTGATTACCGCTAGCAGCAAACGGCTATTAGCCTCGGAGGGATTGCCCATAATAGCAAATTCCTTCACCGCTGACAGAGCAAAATCCAGCGCGCCAAGTACATGCCCAAATGCCTGTGGATGCTGCACCATCACATCCGCGATAGGACTCAGGTAGTCATCCGCGCGCTGGCGATAATAGCTCTCTTCTCCGGTGAAGGCAGCCAACCGCAGCAGGACGTCGGTGGCAACACTATTGCCGGCGGGAGTGGCATTGTCCATAATATCCTTTGGACGGCTAATCAGCGCTTCATGATCACTGCCCGTATCAAAAAACCCACCGTTCTGCTCATCAGCAAACAATGCGATCGCCTCATCCATCAGCTTGCGCGCTTCAATGAACCAGCGCGTTTGATAACTCGCCTCGTACAGTGCCAGCAGACCATCGGCCAGGAAGGTGTAATCCTCCAGGAAGCCGTTCAGGTGCGACCGCCCATCCTTATGCGTGCGCAACAAACGCCCATCAGCGCGTAACTCTTTCAGCAAGAACTCAGCGTTCTTGCTGGCAATCTGGAGATAGTCGGTGCGCTGCAGGTAGCGCGCCGCCTCAGCGAAACTGCGCAGCATCAACCCGTTCCAGGAAGTCAGTATCTTCTCGTCGCGCCCAGGTTTGATACGCTGCTCGCGCGCCCGGAAGAGTTGTTCGCGGCTTTGTTGCAGGACATCCTGTACCCTTTTTCTGGTCAGCTTAGCCTCTTTCGCTATCCCTTCCATATCCCGTGTCACATGTAAGATATTCTTTCCCTCAAAGTTCCCTCTCCCGGTCACATTATAGTACTGCATAAAGAGCGCGGCATCCCTTGGAGGCAGAACAGCCTGGATCTCCGCCGGTGTCCAGACAAAGAACTTCCCCTCTTCACCCTCGCTATCAGCATCCTGCGTGGAATAGAAACCACCCTGCGGTGAGGTCATCTCACGCACCACGTAATCCAGCGTCTCCTCGACGATACGGCGATAGAACTGGTTACCTGTCACAAGGTAAGCGTGCAAGTAGACGCGGCTGAGGAGCGCATTATCATACAGCATCTTCTCAAAATGCGGCACTAACCATTCTGTGTCAACCGAGTAGCGATGAAAGCCACCCCCCAGTTGATCATAAATGCCCCCGTTCGCCATCCGTTGCAGTGATGTCTCGACAATATCCAGTTCTGCTGGCGCTATTTGCGTCTTGATCTCACCCTTGAGCCGGTGCTGGTGCACTCGCAGCAAGAATTCCAGGGACATGGTATTGGGGAACTTGGGAGCATCACCAAAACCGCCGTTGACAGGATCAAACTCGGCGGCTAACTCCCGGCTTGCGTTACTCAACAACTCAAGCGGCATCGTTCCTTCTGTTTGCTCTCCCCGGCGACGGAAAGGACTGCTGCCGCGCTGCCGCAGGTAGTTGGCAATCTCTGTGGCCTGCTCCTCGACCTCCAGACGACGATTCTCATAGGTATCCGCCATGCTCAACAAGATTCTTGGAAACCCCGGCATTGTCTGCCGTCCATACTGGCGATCCCGTGGCGGAATGTAGGTACCACCATAGAAAGGACGGCCATCAGGAGTGAGAAAGACGGTCATTGGCCAACCCCCCTGTTGGGTGAGCGCCTGCACCGCCTGCATATAAATGGCGTCAATATCCGGTCGCTCTTCACGATCTACCTTGATAGAGACAAAATACTGGTTCATGAGGTCCGCGATCTCCTCGTTCTCAAACGATTCGCGCTCCATTACATGACACCAGTGGCAGGCTGAGTAACCGACGCTCAGCAAAATTGGCTTATCTTCGCTCCTGGCCTTTTGCAGCGCCTCCTCGCCCCAGGGGTACCAATTCACAGGATTGTGCGCGTGCTGCAGCAGATATGGACTTGTCTCATGAATGAGCCGGTTGGTATGCTTATGTTGCCCCGGTGTATTTGCTGTATCCGACATTTTTTCTCCAATAGGTCCTATGCCTTCATTACATGCCTTTTAGTACGTACTCGTAGGCATTGTACGACACTTCGAGGAAAATGAAAAACTCCCTGTCAATCATTGACTTTTGATGATCTGGTCATTATACTTATGACCAGGTGACATATGACTAAGTCAGACTAATTGGTCATCTGGTCATATTCGTGGAAGGAGCAAGATGTTTTGGCCGAACGGAACGATAGAAATGGTACATCACAGGAGGAACAATCGAAAAGGCAGCAGCGGGCTGAGCGTATTCTCGATGCCGCTGCTGAACTTATACTACGTTGGGGCTATCGCAAAACGACCATTGATGATATAGCTCGGCGGGCGGGAGTAGCGAAAGGCACGATTTACCTGCACTGGAAGACGCGAGAAGAGCTGTTCGCAGCACTCATCAAACGTGAAAAGGTGGAGCTGGCAGAGGATATCAAGCAGCGCATCATCGTAGATCCCGAGGGTGCAACGCTGCGAGGGATACTCAAACACTCAGCGCTGGCTCTGATGAAACGCCCGTTGATGAAGGCGGTCCTCCTGCGCGATCTGGAGGTGCTAGGGAAGTTGGCACACCGCGAGCAGAGCAGTGCTGCCTACGCGGAGAGGCTGACGGGCTTCAAAACCTACCTCGAATTGCTGCGCGAACAGGACCTGGTGCGTACTGATCTCAGCCTGCGAGCGCAAGTGTATATGTTGAGCGCCATTTTTGCAGGATTTTTCCTCGTTGCGCCATTGATGCCGGACGAGCTCACGCTTTCTGACGAGGAGCTGGCAGAGCTGCTGGCTGAGACGGGGTCCCGACATTTTTACCCCCCAAAATCCCCGCTAAGAATCTGTGGGGCTGCTGTTGCGCCAGAAGCTCCCCGCTAAGCGTTGACCCTATCTCCGTTCACGACATATTTATAGAAGGTATTTCTGCTTCTGAAACCGGTCATCTGCATGATTTCGGCAATCGTGTTGTTTTTGGCAGCATAGAGTTCTTTGGCGCGTGCTAGGTTTCGTGGCTCTATCTTCTCAATGGCTTTTGGTCTGCCACCTCGTCTCCCGCGTGCGCGTGCTGCTTCTAACCCAGCCTGAGTACGCTCGCTGATCACATCCCGCTCAAACTCCGCCATCGCCCCGATAATATGAAACATCAGTTTGCCTGTCGAGGTCGTGGTGTCGATATTCTCCTTGAGACTGCGTAACTCAATGCCCCGCTCTCCCAACATGGTCACGGTTTCGATCAGCTGCTTGAGCGATCTCGCCTCTGCGGTCGAGCCTCCAGACCACAATCACATCTCCTGTACGGGCTATCTCGAGCATTTTTAAGAACTCTGGTCGATCAAAGCGTTTCCCGCTCATTTTGTCCGTAAACACTCGCTCACAGTGTTCTGATCGCATGGCATCTTCCTGTAATGCTGTTGTTTGTTTGTCTCGTGACACTCTGATATACCCGATTTTCATCGTGGCTCTCTCCCCTGCGCTGTATTTGATGGGCTAATAGTACAATAACTCATCTCATTGCGCAAGTTCTTGTATGTTGATTTAGAGACGGCAATATGAACACTGTTTTGGCCTTCCACAAGGAGGTCCAGGGGGATGAATGGAAGAGTCTAAAAAACGGATGTTTCTCATACTCATCCATATACTGGAGAAACATAGCGTTTATGTGGTGGGGAGAGGGGAGACCATTCCAGGATGGGGGCAAAGTGGTTGTTTGCTGAAAGAGGATCCTCTTGCTGTGCTGTATGCATCAGGAGAGATTCTTCTCAACCAAGCGTTCAGTTTGCCCCCATCCTGGAATGGTCTCCTCTATGGATATTCTCCTTGCATTGCGCTCCTACAGGCGGATCAGTCGGTGGTCAGCGAGGGATTGCTTGGCTGCCAGAGCCATGACAACCGGGACGCGCCCATCGTGTCCCGTGACGGGAACGGGCTTGTCATGGAGCACAGCATCCACGAAGGCTTCCATTTCAGCAACAAAGCTCTCGGTATAGCGCTCAACAAAGAAGTGCAGCGGCAAGTCGCGTCGAATACTGCGGCTATCGCTGATGATGGCAGTGTTTGGGTAATGGTTTTCAGTCCAGACCGCTCCAGCAGTACCCTGCACTTCCACCCGCTGATCATAGCCGTAGACAGCACGACGGCTGTTCTCGATCGTGCCGATCACGCCGTTGGTAAAGTGTAGCATGATCACCGCTGTATCCACGTCACCCGCTTCGCCAATAGCAGGGTCAATCATGACGTCTGCCATCGCAAAGACTTCATCTACTTCACTGCCTATCAGGAAACGGGCCATATCGAAGTCATGGATGGTCATATCGAGGAAGAGGCCACCAGAGACGCGAATATACTCAATCGGCGGCGGAGCAGGGTCACGGCTGATGATATGGATTCGATGTGGGCGGCCAATCTCACTGTGTTCCACCGCCTGACGCACACGGCGATAGCTGGCGTCGAAGCGCCGATTGAAGCCGATCTGCAGTTTGACACCAGCATGTGCTACAGCATCCAGCACCCGGTCAATCGTTGAGAGATCGAGGGCAATTGGTTTCTCGCAGAAGATGTGCTTGCCTGCCTGCGCCGCCTCCTCGATAATTCGCGCATGAGTGTCGGTGGACGAACAGATTACCACGGCCTGGATATCTGGGCGATCCAACACTGCATGGTAATCTTGCGTGTAGGGAATAGCGTAGCGCTCCGCACACTCCCTGGCCGCCTTCTCGAACACATCCGTCACCATAACCAGCTCAGCTGACGGAATACGCGAGGCAAGATGCTCGGCATGCAGGCGACCGATGCGTCCAGCACCGATCAAACCTATCTTCAACAACTGTTCAGGCATGGGGTGTTTTTCTCCTTTTGTCTATTGCAACCGTTCAGGCCCCCACCATCTAGTAGGGATGGGGCTTGCCCCCATCCGGCTCAGCAAGCGCGATCAGGCACGGGAGCAGCGATCTGGGGACCCGGATGGGGGCAAGCCCCATCCCTACTGAATACGTAGCGCTCCTACAAAAAAAGTTCTCTACAATGTAACGACGTTCTTGATCCCCCCCATACTGCCGAGCAACAACTGCGGAGCCTGCTCAAGAGGATAGTACCCCGTAATCAGCGAACGCAGCGCCTGCGGCCAGCGCTGCTTAAAGACAGCGAGATCGCGAATCGCAGACTCAAAGGCAGCCTTGTCAGCGTTCACCGTGCCGAAGACCACCTGATTCTTCAGCACGTGATCGAGGACCAGGAGGTCGGTATCAACTTCGATGGGGGCTTTGCGGTCAGGCACACCAGCGAAGACAAAGATGGCATTGATACCCAAGACGCGCATTACATCGAAGGCGAGCTGGGAAGCTCCCGATGCTTCGAAGACGAGATCGATAGTGCCGACCTGCTCAGCAAGCTGCTCGACCGAGGTTGTTTCATTGGAGATATAGTTGCCTCCGATTGCCTCGACCAGGTCTGCCTTGGGATTGGGCACCCTGGAGCGTGAATAGACATACGTCTCGAAGCCTCCTGCAACGAGCAGCATTGCCCCTAGGAGTCCAACCGGGCCAGCACCCAACATAATCGCCTTCAGGCCTTTCCCACGCATGTGAGCTGGCGCGTTCGGATCAATCCACGGCAGGCGCTGCTGAATGTGCCAGACCTGCGCGAGGCCCTTCTCCGCAACCGTCAGTGGCTCAGTCAGCACTCCCACCTCGCGCAGGTCGCCGGGTACCAGGTGCAGGTAGCGCTCTTCATCGACCACCAACTCGGTCATAAAGCCGTGCTCCTCTTTAATGCCGTGCTCGGTGAAATCGCCCGTGAAACAGAAATCCTGGCGCCCCCTACGACAGGCGCGACAATACTCATGTGGACAGGGATGCCGCACCACCGTCACTG
>VBHI01000287.1 GCA_005881495.1 Chloroflexota bacterium | reverse complement strand
ATTCCTCTGTTGTTAGGATGTCAAGCGGTGATTTCTCGTGCTGAGTTTTCCTAAAGAACTGTGAATAAATTGTAATCTTATTCGCTGCTTCTTTTCAAGATGCTCATTTTTGGGACATGTTTGAAAGTCACTTAAGTAGTGTCCAATCCACATTATGGGCGGTCACTTTCACCCGGTTAGATGCTGCTGATTTAATAACATATCAGGTTAATTGAAGCGAAGTATAAGAACATAAAATCTAATATTCCCTAAAAATTATTTAAGACAATTGCTTCATAAGCATTTATTATGATAATTTCTAATGATAACCGAATGGTTATGTATCATATAAAATAATATAAGTCTGATGTTTTCCTACAATTTACTAGGTTTTCTGTGTGTGATATGTTTTCCCCTTGATTTTACAGAAAATCTGTGGTACTGTTGCTAGTAAGTATAGATGTATTACTGCTTTGCACGAAGAAAAAGCATAAGATAATTTAAAAACTTAATTAAGTTGAAGCAATTACCAGAGTGATTGATATTTTAACACATTTCTTAGCATATTTGCTGAGAAAATCTGAAGCTGAAGACTGTTTCGTACAGTGGAACCTGACAGTTTCTGAAGGAGAGTCGCTCATGGCCAGTTGCTTCTATGCTCCAGTTGCTCTTGAATGTGACCTGAGTAATAGTGATTCTTGGGACGACTTGTATCGCTTACTTTGTAGTCAGGTAAAAGTATGGGTCTACTCCGCTCATATACCCTTGTGGCTTGGGCAGGAGAAAGATGTAACTGATGAGATTGTACAGGAGGCTGTCTGCCGCACCTTTGAGCGCATACGTAAAGCTGAAAGGCAAGAGGCAGAACCGGTTAAATCTGTACAGTCTCTGTGCAAAATAATTGCACGAAACTACTTTATTGATCTGATACGAAAAGATGGCAGGATTGTACATCTCTCACAGATCAATGATTCCTCTACAGAAGATTATGTCATCGTAGATGAACTGGCTGATCCTACTGAGGAAGTTCACAATGAACTTTTCCAGGAGTCGCTCTTCGATCGACTGGCTCCTGAAATCATCAACTTTCCGAAAAAGCAGTCGCAGGCAATTATGTCGGACCTGGCCAGGCTTTCACATTTTGATGGACCTCTTTCGCCCTTACTTCGGGCATTCTTAAGATATGGCGTATGTTTGCAGGATTATCAAAGGAGCAGGCCTGACAGCGCACTGGAGCGCAGCCGGCATGCCTCGCTGGTTTCACTTGCATATCGTCGTGTATCGAAGCTTAGCAGCATGAAACCGTATGTTATGTGATGTAAGCCGTTATTCGTGGTTTAGGATCACTGATTTGTCCCTTTAGAGTAGAGCGGCTAGTGACGACGTGGTCATTAGAGATAGACTGCTCCTTGCAGTGTTGCAGGGGTAATCAATGCCAGACACATAAGTGCCATATGTGTCTTTGCCAGTTAGCTGAAGGGAGATGACCTATGGGTAGGCCAGATAAAGGTTCATTTTTGTCGCCCCTCATCGTTTTGAGTATTGCTGCTGTTTTCGCGTTCTTCTTAGTACCCATTTTGCATCAGCCGGGATGGGAATCTCTCGTAGTTACACTGGCGTTGGCAATTCTGGCCCTGCTGTTTTTCGCTGTGCTCACACTGGTTGGTATTGTGTTGTTGATCGAAATGATGATCGATAGGCTACAGCACTACGCGTTGTTGCGAGAACAGCGTGAATTGCAGAGGCAAGAGGTGCTGGCTCGGCGCAATAAGATTGCCAGGACTGGTTACAGGTATATTCCGCGAAATCCACAGATCTTGCGGATTCCCCTGGATGGCCAGAAAGAAAATGGGTGTTAGGAGAGGAGGGCCGGTTGAAGGATTTACGCTTAACATATTCTACCATTCACGAATGTGACATAGATCGACACCTGGTTCCTGTGATTCGAGAGGAACTAAAAGGAGGCCATAATGTTGAATATTGACCCCCAAACGCTGATTATCATTGTTCTGTTATGCCTGTTCGTGGGCTTCGTCATGGGTGTGTATATGTCGCATCCCAGGAGGTACTTCTAAAGGGGTGGTAAGCAGGCTGAGTAGGGACATACTAGTGTGTTTCTACTCTGTCTGCTTTTTTCTTTTTGAGGCCTGCGTAACTGGTTACGGGGGCGACGCAAGCGTCCCCACTCCACTCTGCACCACCCCCGCCCCTACGGAACGAGGGGCACCCCCACGGAACGAGAGGCGCCCCTACGGAACGAGGGGCACGGTGCTTTGCTCTTGGTCTGGTTTCTGCTGTGATAGAATAAAGGGATACACAACTGTTTCACCGGGTTTACACCACTAGAGGGCTTTTTCTATATGCAAACCTACTCCCAACATTTTCTGCCGAAACTGCAGGGCTACCAGACTGAATTGCTTGAACGGTTGGAACTGCTCGTTAATATAGATTCGGGAACAGGGCAGAGGGAGGGTATTAACGAGATTATGGCGTACCTGGCGCAGTGGTTGGGTGAGATTGGATGTAGTGTTAGTCTGCATGATTCTGAAGGGTTTGGGCAGAACCTGGTGGCGAGACTGCAGGGTATTGGGGGAGTGCGGTTGCTGCTGGTCGGACACCTGGATACCGTGTATGACGCGGGAGCAGCGACTGCCAGACCTTTTCACGTGGTCGATGGTCTTGCTTTTGGTCCGGGTGTGATCGATATGAAATCGGGCGTGTTGATGGGTTTGTATAGCTTACGCGCTCTTTTGGAGTCGGGCTTCGATCAGTTTGGTGAGATCATTGTGGTCTTTAATAATGATGAAGAGGTGGGTTCTGCTGGAAGCGCTCCTCTATTGCGTGAAATTGCCCGGCAAGTGGATCTGGGGCTGGTGTTGGAGGCTTCTCGCGCGGCGGAGGTGATCACGAAGTCGCGCAAGGGGGCAGATAAGTACATGATGGAGATTATGGGTATTCCAGCGCACTCGGGGGCGGAGCCACATAAAGGTCGCTCAGCGGTGATTGAACTGGCGCATAAGATGATAGCTGTCCATAACTTAAATATGCTCTATCCCGGTGTAACGTTCAATGTGACGCGCTTGAGCAGCAGTGAGCCACTTAACATCGTACCCGAGGCTGCGCGCTGTCACATCTCTGTACGGGCGTATAATGAACAGGGCTTGAGCTTAGCGGCAAAGGCATTGGAGCAGGTCGCCGCGGGGTGTAGCGTTCCGGATACGCGTACAAAGCTGACGTGTATACGTGGTCGCGCACCTTATGCGGCCACGTCTGAAATTTTGCGGCTGGTGGAATTGGCTCAGGAAGAGGGGAAGGCGCTGGGGCTTTCTATTGTTGCCGAAGGTAAAGGAGGAGTCTCCGATGCGAATCTACTGATGGAGGCGGGAATCCCGGTACTTGATAGCCTTGGTCCGATTGGTGGTGGGATGCATGATCTCAACCGCGAATATTTGCGCGTGGAT
>VBHI01000131.1 GCA_005881495.1 Chloroflexota bacterium | reverse complement strand
CCTTCGCGTGTATCTCCAGCCCCTCCGCCTGTAGTTGCTTGGCAATGTTCGTCAAGTAATTGTGTATCGAAGTCAACTGCGCATCACGCATCCGTGCCAACTGTTCCTCTTGCGTCGTCTCAGGAACGCCAAGCGCCCCAAATATTGGCTCGTACACTGGTTCTAAAACCTGTAGCAGGATTAGGGCACTCTCAGTTGCATGAGCTAAGGCCACGGCTTCTGGCAGAATGGCCTCTGATAATGTCGAACCATCGAGTGGAACAAGAATATAATGCCGCACAGCATGTCCCCTTTCTGTGAGTCGCTCATATCTTCCGCGAGTATTCAATGCCTCTTCATACTCTCGTGCAGTGATCTTGCCAACTCGCAAGAGCTGATGTTGTTCTCGGTATGGTTTTTTGTCCTGAGACCAGACTCTTGACTATTGATATCACATTATTCACATGGCGGGCAATGAGACTCTTGCAAAGAGTGAACAGACCTGTGATGGCACTGTGAGATGATAGACATATACTCTTCACTGAGAATGCTGGGAAATGTGACAATTTTGTAATGATAAAGCTACAACTGTGATGGGATTGTGAGGCCAATCCTATATACTTTCTTTAAGAAAGTGGGTTGGTACGGCACTAATCCATTACCTGTCCCCCGGACAGGAGTAAGATAGATATATGTTATGATTATTAGGACAGTAGACAATGTGCATAGGGCGCTACTGTCCTTCACCCGCACGAGGAGTGTGCACTATGATCGCAAGAGATATTATGACCCACGGAGTATATACGATCTCCTCAGAGGCTTGTGTGCAGGAAGTTGCACAACTCCTGAGTCGAAAAAGTATTAGTGGGATGCCTGTCATTGACAAAGACGGCAAACTGGTTGGTATCGTCACGCAAGCCGACATCATTAGTAAAGTCGATCGTGAAGGTCTTCGCGTCGCTGACATCATGAGTCCTGAGATCATTGTCGTCGATGAAGAGACACGGGTCGGTGAGATTGCGAAACTACTCACTGAACGCAACATCAAGCACGTCCCAGTCACGAGTAAAGGTAAGCTGGTGGGTATTGTTTGCCCTGCAGACATTGTCCATGCGGTCGCAAAAGGACACGTGATTATCAGGCATTGGTAGCAGAAAGGATGAACAGATGGATATTATTCTGATCGGGGCACCGGGAGCAGGAAAGGGCACACAGGCAGAGAAGCTTTCTCAGATTCTCAGTGTCCGGCATATTGCTAGCGGTGACCTGTTCCGAAAGGCATTTGAAGAGCAGACTGAGCTTGCGGTAAAAGCACAAAGGTATATTGATTTAGGGGAACTGGTTCCCGATGAGATAACGATCCCGACGATGCTTCGTCACGTTGAAGAACCTGAGAGTATGCATGGTGTATTGCTGGATGGATTTCCGCGCACTCTTGCCCAGGTACAGGCACTGGATGCAGAACTACAGCTTGTTAATCGACAGATCGACCTGGCGATCTACCTGAAGGTTTCTCTCGACGAGTTACTGAGGAGGATTGCAGGCAGATTATTCTGCCATGCGAATCAACATGTGTACCATGTGAAATTTCGTCCACCGAAAGTGGCTGATAGATGTGATCTGGATGGAAGTAAGCTATACCAACGCCCTGATGATACGGGAGAAGCATTGCGAAGGCGCCTGGTCATCTTCTTTAATGAATCCACGCAAGTGCTCGACCACTACAGAAAGCAGCACAAGCTGAGAGAGGTTGATGGCAACCAAAGTATCGACCAGGTACAGGCAATGCTCTTGAACGAAATAAAAGACTCCATGAGGGGAGAAGCGAAGGCGTAAAGGGGCTCACAACATACGCATGGGGCAGGCCAAACTTAAGACCTCCGATACGGCTGCTAAGCATATCCTGACCTATGCGGGAGTGTGGTTTGCTGTTTTAGCATGGGGGTTGTCGTTTGTGGCGGCCCGGTATCTGCTGCACCCTGAAACGGCAGGCCAGGCTTCTCTCAGCCCGACGGTACTGGCTGCTGCCCGTTTTAGTCTTGCCTCCCTGTTCTTTGTAGGTCCAATTGCACGAGCACTGTTTCAGCGTCAGATCGCTTGCCGCGATTTGCTGCGTATGGCCTTGCTCGGACAAATCACCTTTTCGCTGTATTTCTGGTTACAATACACGGGCGTGCAGCTGACGAATGCCAGCATTTCCTCGATCCTGGTAGTCGGCTTGATCCCAGTCGTTACTGCACTGCTTGCTCAATTGCTCGGCAAGGAGCGGCTGAGCTGGACGACCCTGGGAGCACTACTCCTTGGTTTCATAGGCGTGACAATTATTGTCTTCCAACAACCGTTGACCGTGACGCTCGCATCTGGTTTTTTGTTCGGGGCCTTGTGTTTAGTCGGCAATGCCTTTGCCTTTGCGGCCTATTCCACGCTGAGCAAACGCTGGATGCAGCGTGTCTCACCCCTGGTGATGACTGGTGGAACAATGATGAGCGGGGCGGCTGGCTTAGTGCTCCTCTCATTGCTTGATCCTCACAGAAACCAGTGGAGCGAGGTGGCACAGTTGGATGGAATCCAGTGGATGGCCCTCCTCTTTTTGTCCGTGGTCTGCTCGGTGATAGCCTATTTTGCCTACAACATCGCCCTTACGAAGATTGATGCTTCTCGTGTGGCCGTCTATATTTACTTCGAGCCGGTTGTAGCTGTCCTGTTTGGGGTCACATTGCTTGCTGAACCACTCAGCTGGCACGTCATAGCCGGTGCGGTGTTGATTGCGGGGTCGGTGGTGATGGTCAACCTGATCAAGAGAAGGGGGGATGGATCGATGTGAAGCCGACGTCGTTGCACCAGCCATTTTCAACAACAGTAACAAGTGGGCTTGGGATCGCTGAATTTGTCTCGAGTGTAACAGATGACCGTATTAGATGAAGAACGGTTGATTTCTTCAGCGACCTGATGTCTGCAAGAGGTTGAATGTCAACGCTGACCATTACCATTGTAGCGTGATCGTTCTTCGGACAGAAGCATGACTCCTGTCATATCTCTGGGCTGATCGTCAATGTGATGATCGAAGGAACCGAGAGGGAGACAATCCATCTTTCGCTTGCTCCAAAGGAATTCTGTTGAAGACGCTCTTTCTCAAAGTAACTGAGTAGAGAAATGAGTAGACTTTTTATCGAGAAATCATAGAATTTCTGCGCTTAATTGATTAGTAGAAGAATATATGTATCTCAGAAGCGAATGTGAAAACCAGCGTTGAAACAGAAGGGGAGGTGGATACGAGTAAGCAAATACTGGTTGTTGAAGACGAACCTGCTATTCAAGATATTCTGCAATTCGCGTTGAAAGGTGCAGGCTACGAGGTACTCCTTGCTCATGATGGACGAGAGGCCCTTGAACACATGCAAACTGTGATCCCTGATCTCATCCTGCTTGATCTTATGATGCCAGGGATGAACGGTCATTGTTTCACCAAGGAATTAGATCATCGTGGCATGCGCTCGACTATCCCGATCATTGTCCTTTCAGCTTTTGCGAGTGTGGAAGACCTGAAGCAGATGCATGTTTGTGCCTACCTCCCAAAGCCATTTTCCATGAAGACACTTCTTGAAAAGGTCCATCACTGTGTTCGCAGCCCGCTTCCCCAAGCATGGAAGGGCTGAAAAAACTTACTCGCTAAAACGTGTTTTGCTATCTTTGTTAGGACCTCATCCATTTCAAACGGTTTCGCCACGAAATCATCCATGAACATTATTTGCCGCCTGATTCGTTAACTGACTCTGATTCAATCCGGTGGATTGTGGAGACCACTTGCCGCGAGTTCTGCTCGATGAGTTCTTGGCCGTGCGCAAAGTAGATAGCTTTGAAGTAGGCACCCTCCCGATCAACGATTCTCACTTCAAGTCGCTCTGCTTCGAGGAGTTCGACGTAGCTTGTTGCTCCTGCTTCATAGCGGGTAAACGGAACTTCTCGTGCAGCAGCGTTCCGGTACGTATTCTGGCCTGTGACCCTCACGGAGAGATATGCGGTAGCCATCGGATAGGTAATACTGCAGGCAATTTCATAAAGGTATGAAGCGGATTCTCGTCCTCGTTCCCGCAGGACGCATTCGTAGGAGAGGTTGACGATAGGAATGCTGGATGAGCCCTTCGTGAGTGAAGAGTTGTAGGTTGATGATGACATTGAACAACTCGCTTTCTATAAAACTTTTATGGGCTTATCGCTTCATACCTATCGAACGGAGGTAGTTGGCAAGATGCGCGTTGAACGTCGCTCCCTCAGCCCATTCGGGGTGGTCCTTGTGCAGCGATTGATATGCTAGCGGAAGAATAAGCTGCACAAAGAGTTGCATGCTCATCTCCGTCAACTTTACACGGAGTTGTTGTGGAGTAGGCGCAAGCCACCGCATTTCTCTTACTATGGCAATTTCTGAGAACGTGTTATTTGTATGTGTGTGGGGATCATCCTCAATAGGTGTATAACCCAACGCGAAGCGAGTTTCCTCTGATGCATCATCATATGGTCCCCCATTCACCCAGAGATGAATCGTTTGAAAGAGGTCAGCATCGTCAAGTCCAAGTAAATCTACCTGGACTTGCCTGGCAAAGGTGCGGGTTAGCCTATTCATTTTCATAAGAACATCCTTGTCGCTTCTGTGACAACACTGACCCTGTTTGGTATGCTGTTACCAGGGCCAAAGCGTCAAGTCTTTCAAGCTGAGTACAGTTTGCTCGTAGCGATTGGCTGCGTCGGCGTGTGCTTTTCCCTTGTCCGGTGGTTGATTGGCAAGGGTCTTCAAAGCACGCTGCTGCTCTTCTTGCCATCTCTCTTCAGTGTGTCCCTGTGCCACTGCCCTCAGGATCGTCATGACGAGAGGATAATCCGAAGAACGAAGCTTATTATATCTCATTGCCTCTTGTATGCGGGCGGAATAGGCGACCGCACTACCACTACTACGTTGGGGCGTGTGCTCGTTTATCTCTGTAGATTGCTCGCTCATCTGGTAGTTCCTTCTGACATCTATCCCATTTTTTGATACTGGGACTTTTCCATGATACGTTCAACGAATAGCAGGAGTATGAACGGTGACACAATGGTATTCCTTTTCTGTTGTATCGCTTACGTACTTCTTAACGTGCAATGGTTAAGAGTATGCCGGGACGAGAAGTGCATCATACTGTGATGCCTGACGAAGGCTACTTACGAGAAGATGATGCGCGTACCTAATGCTGGAGGCTTCCAATTTTGCCAAATGGAGGCTTTACTTCAACCCTACCACGTTTTCCAGAACTCATACCGGATTCGTTCACCGTAAGTTTGACTATAGTATATCATATGCTTAAAGTATAGGGGTATGGAGACAAAAATACGTCGTAAGAACGCACTAATTTTTTTGCGCTCCGAAGCATCGATGGCTTTACCTACTGCGTCAAGAACGGTATACTAGATGTATAACTTTGAGGGCCTAGACGAGCCCAAGGGGTCTCCAAGGTCATGTTCTCTATACTGAAGGACTTATAAGGAGGTGATTAATCCTACAAGAAAGATACAAGCGTCATATGTAAATTGTTCGTTGGCATTGTAGTTGTTTTCATTGGCCTACTATTCAGTATGCTGAAGAAAGCGGCCGAGTTCATTCACAAAAAGGAGTATGTACAATCTTATGGTAAGTAACACACAAACCGCTGCAAGCGCTCCCGAGTTTCCCTGGTGGATCGTCCTGGTTGAAGGCATCTTTGCCCTGATATTCGGGATCTTTTTGATCGCTGAGCCTGCGATCACCTCCGTGTTTCTGGTCACAGTTTTGGGTTTCTACTGGCTCATCCGTGGCATTTTCTCCATTATCCAGATTTTTATTGGTGGCTCAAGCGTCCACTGGGGCTGGTTATTGTTTATGGGCATTCTCGGCATTATTGCCGGAATGGTGGTCCTCCGTCACCCGATATATGCCACCATACTTGTCGGGACCGTGTTGGTGATCGTCGTGGGTGTTGAGGGATTAATCATGGGCATTGTGGGGCTGTTTCAGGCATTCAGTGGCGCCGGTTGGGGTGCAGGCATTCTCGCAGTATTGAGCATTATTATCTCAATCATCTTGCTCGCGAACGTCTGGTTAGTCACATATTACCTGCCATATGTTATTGCGATCTTTTTGATTATCGGTGGTATCGGCGCCATATTCTTTTCCTTCCGACTGCGAAGGGCTTGAAGGAATGCAGGGCTTGAGATATTCTCAAGCCCTGCAGGTCGATCATCCTCACTCAAATTGGGTTGAGGGTAGCTACCTGAAAGATGGCCTGTTTGGCCTGGATAACTTCCCATCATGATGAGGCGTAGAAAGTTGTAATTTCTTCTAGCTCTTGTTGCCAAAGTGCATTGCTTGCGTCGCTAGGCATGCGCCAGTCCCCGCGCGGGGAAAGCGCTACTGAACCGACTTTCGGGCCGTCGGGCATCGCGGAACGTTTGAACTGGTATGCAAAAAAACGCTGGTAAAACACCTGCATCCAGCGCAGGATTTCTTCGCGTGTATAGACTGTATCGAACACCTGGCTGGCGAGAAAGAAGACTTTGTGGGGTGAAAAGGAATACCGCACGGCATAAAACAGGAAAAAGTCGTGCAGGATATAGGGACCGATAGTGGCCTCCGTTTCCTGTAGCAAGGTCTCACCCTCTCCGGTCGGCAGCAATTCGGGGGTAATAGGTGTGGCACAGATATCCCGTAACACATGTGCTGTTTTGCCGCTGAACAGGCTATCAGCACACCACTCTATGAGATAGCGCACGAGTGTTTTCGGTACTCCAGCATTCACGTGATACATGGACATTTGATCAGCATTGTAGGTGCACCACCCTAGAGCAAGCTCGGAAAGATCTCCAGTTCCAACCATCAAGCCGCCAATTTGGTTGGCAATGTCCATCAATATCTGGGTTCTCTCCCTCGCTTGCGCGTTCTCAAAGGTCACATCAGAGATGTGTTCATCATGCCCGATATCGTGCAAATGTTGCCGGACAGCATCGCGAATGGAAATCTGCCGCATGGTGACGCCCAGCAGGTGCGCCAACTGCTCGGCATTGTTGCGTGTGCGTGAAGTGGTGCCGAAACCCGGCATGGTCACTGCCACAATGCCACTTCGCTGCAAAGACAGGATGTCGAAAGCCTGGATGGTGACTAACAGGGCGAGTGTGGAATCTAGCCCTCCAGATAGGCCCAACGAGACATGAGTGCCGCCGGTATGTTTGAGCCTCCTGGCTAGCCCGGTCGATTGGATGCTAAAAATCTCCTGGCAATGCGTCGCCCGTTGCGAGAGGTCAGAAGGGACAAATGGAGTTTGCGAGAGGCCGGGGCGTAGTAACGACACCTGCGGCGATGAGAATGCGGGTACGTTGAACGGAATCTTTCTGAAGGAGTGATTCGGGACAGCAGATGAGTAGCTGCTGTTCTTCAATCGCTCATGGACGAGGCGCTGCACATCAATGTCCGCCACTGCTATTTGCGTTGAGAAGTGAAAACGCTCTGTTTCCGCTAAAACGATTCCATTCTCAGCTATTATAGAGTGCCCGGAGAAGACGACATCAGTAGTCGACTCTCCTGGTCCCGCTCCAGCATACAAGTACGCCGCCAGGCAACGCGCAGACTGTTGCTTGACTAACTCTCGTCGATAATCTGATTTGCCCAGTATCTCATCGCTGGCGGAGGGGTTCAAGAGCAAGGTAGCTCCACCTGATGCCATATCGCCGCTCGGAGGTTGGACGGCCCACAAATCTTCACAGATTTCTATCCCAAAGACGCAGCCAGGGGCGTTGTTAGCATGAAAGAGCAGGTCGGTCCCAAAGGGCACTGCTCTACCGTCGAGATCAAGCTCCTCTACCGGACACTCTCTGGATGAGGCGAACCAGCGCTCTTCGTAATATTCATTGGTGGTGGGTATGTTTGTCTTCGGTACAACACCCAGCACGGTGTTGTCGCTTATGAACGCGGCACAGTTGTAGAGCTTACCGCCAACTTCCAGCGGTAAACCAACCACCGCTGCAATGCTGTATTTATCTGTTGCTTCTGCAATTGACCGCAGCGCCGAACGCGCCTGATTCAGCAAAAGCGACTGGTAAAACAAATCGGCGCAGGAGTAAGCTGTAATACAGAGTTCGGGAAACAATGCTACTTGACAACCGCGAGAGGCGGCTTGCTCAAGTGCCTCAATAATTGCACGACCGTTGTATGGTACGTCGGCAACGCGTAATTCTGGTGCGATGACAGATACGCGAAGAAAACCCAGCGAAGCGGGGGAAAATAGATCTTTATTCACGATTATTGCTCCAAGATCAAGTGCTTTAGTCACGATCTTCCTGTAGGATGAACACCATTTCACCTCCCTCTTCGATCATCCCCTTCTCCCTACTTCCACTATAATTATAGCATAAATACGATTATAATGCAGGTATGTGATTAGAATAGCTTGGTTTAATCAGGAAGAGCAATAATATCATCAGTATCGTCAGGCATTGTGTGGCCTTTGTGAGAGAAAGTGGGCGTGTCGTGACCACTTTATGAGATGCTCGTGATATATTATATTCGAGAATATGTGGGTTGTTTTTTCTTCGATTTCATACGGCTGGGGAAGTGTGCAAAGGGTTCGGAGCGTTGCTCCTCTTGATGAAAAGGCAGGGCAGTGATGGAAAAGCAATTTCGCGACCGAACTGAGGCGGGACGACTATTGGCCGAACGACTGATAAAGTACGTCAAGCGTGCAGATGTGTTGGTGTTGGCACTCCCTCGCGGCGGCGTCCCCGTCGCTTTTGAAGTAGCCAGAGCCCTTGATGCTCCACTGGACGTCCTGATTGTACGCAAGCTTGGTGTTCCCGGGCATAAAGAACTCGCCATGGGTGCTATCGCATCGAATGGTGTACGCGTGCTTAATGATGATGTCATGCAAATGCTAGGGATTCCTGACGAAGTAATCGAAGCCGTCGCTGCACGCGAGCAACAAGAACTGGAGCGGCGCGAGCATCTCTATCGTAGAGATCGTCCAGCCTTTGACGTACGTGGGCGCACCATCATTCTTGTGGATGATGGGATTGCGACCGGTGCGACAATGCACGCCGCTGTTGCGGTGTTGAGAAAGCAGCAGCCCGCTCGCATCGTCATCGCAGTCCCAACGTCTTCCCCTTCAACGACCGATGAGTTTGCAGCAGAAGTAGACGAGGTCGTGTGTGTCATCAAACCGGAGCCTTTTCTCGCCATCAGCTACTGGTACAAGCATTTCTCACAAACGA
Organism: Chloroflexota bacterium; assembly: GCA_005881495.1. Next base: position 3,521 of record VBHI01000131.1, on the reverse strand, counting down.
CCGACAGCGAGGTATGTGACTTGCTTGCTGAGTTTGATCGACTGTTTGCAGCTGGGAGTAAGGGGCACATGCCAGCTGCTGAGGAAGGAGGAAAAAAATGATCCTGTTTGTCTTTCCTGGCTATGCATACATGGGGAGTGAGCTTGCTGCTTTACCTGGGATAAGGGTGGGCCGATTTTCTATTGACCGTTTCCCCAACCAGGAATTACATGCAGCGCTCCAAACCAATGTGGCGAGCGAGGAGTGTATCATTCTGGGCACAATTGCTCCTCCCGATGAACAGCTCCTCTCCACCCTGCTGTTAAGCCATACCTTGAAAAAAGAAGGGGCTCGCCATATCATCGCCCTTTTGCCGTATCTTGCCTATACGCGCGATGATAAAAGGAAAGAGCGGAAGAGTCTAGCGACTGCGTGGGTAGGAGCATTACTACAGGCCTCGGGTGTCGATGAAGTGATAACCGTGGACGTTCACAGCACGGAAGCGCAGGACTTATTCCCTCTACAGCTGGTATCACTTTCACCGGCAAACATATTCGCTCAAGAGATGGTGAGGCTCTCTCTGCTCAATGCGACCATCATTGCTCCTGATGAGGGAGCGAGGGATCGCTGTCAAGCGGTTGCAAAAGCAGCAGGAATGGCAGGAGAAATCGCTTATCTCGTGAAGAGAAGGACGCAAGAAGGGGTTATCCACGACAATATCTGCGGAAAAATTGGGCAGCAGGCGGTGATCGTGGATGATGTCCTGGATACTGGCGGCACGCTCGTGTCTTGCTGTGAGCAACTGCAGCAGCTTGGCGTGCGAGACATCACTATTCTCGTGACGCATGGGCTTTTTACAGGTACGCTGTGGCGGAAACTCTGGGCCTTTGGGGTCAAACGGATCTGCTGTACCGATACTCTACCTCAAGCGAAAGAACGGGCCCTGGAGAACATCAGGATGTTATCGGTGCTGCCGTTACTGTGTGAGTTCCTGAAAATGCGACCCTGCAACGCCGCTAGCGCGGCTACCTAGCGGTCAGCAGTGTCGAAAGGAAGTACTTGCAGGCTAAACGTTGATAGAATGTCATTAAGACGGAAAAAAGGGGTAGAAATATGACTGCACCTGTTCATGAACAATTAGTACAGATACCAATCGATTCTACCATGCTTGAGGGATCGCTTGCTCTTCCTGAGCATACGCACAGCCTCATAGTATTCGCTCATGGCAGTGGCAGTAGTCGCTTCAGTCCCAGAAACAACTTTGTGGCCCGGGTACTGCAAAGAGAGGGCATAGGGACGCTGCTCATGGACTTACTCAGAGAGGAGGAAGATGCTATCTATGAAACGCGGTTTGATATTGATCTGCTGACCGACCGTTTGCTGCTGACCACACAGTGGCTGCGAGAGCAACCGGACACAAAGCAGCTGGAGATTGGATACTTTGGGGCAAGCACGGGTGCCGCGGCTGCACTCAAAGCTGCTGCCGTACCCGCGGCATCCTCAGGTTCAAGCATCGGTGCCGTGGTTTCGCGTGGAGGCCGTCCTGACCTGGCTGAGGGTGCTCTGGTGTATGTTCAGTCTCCCACGCTCTTGATTGTGGGTGGCAACGATAAAGCTGTCCTGCAACTGAATCGCGACGCATACAAGAGGCTGGCAGGAACGAAGCAGCTAGAGATTGTGCCAGGGGCCACGCACCTGTTTGAAGAACCAGGTGCGTTAGAGGAAGTGGCACGGCTGGCGACAGAATGGTTCAAACGATACTTAACCTGACCTGAAGGTGGGTGGGGGGTTACTTGCGACCCAGACCTTCATAGAGCAATTGCATGCTAAATCGGGTCACACGCTCTGCCCCATCTGGCCCATCGGTGTATGGGCGCATCTGGTTTTCAATGGTGAGCATGGCAACCCCGTGCAGAAGAGACCACAGGACGCCGGCCAGTGCGCCTGGATCGCCGTCAATGATACTTCCTCGTTCCTGACCCCGTTTCACCACTTCTATGTAGAACGTGAAAACGGCTTTTGATGCTGTATATAGGTCTGGAAAAGCCTCACGCTCGACGGTCAATCCGCTGAACATTTCACACATCAGCCAGGGATACTTCTGAGCAAACTGGACATAAGCCCTTGCAATTGCCTGCAACTGCTCAAACGAGTCATCAGGCGCTTCGCACAACGTCGACTGAATCCGCTCAGCGAGTCGGCGAAATCCCTCTTCGTTGATTGCAGCGACCAGCGCCTGTTTGTCCGCAAAGTGGCGATACGGCGCTGCATGACTCACCCCTGCCTTCCGCGCGACTTTGCGGAGATCAAGAGCCGCCGCTCCACCTTCTGAGAGCAGCTCCAGTCCGGCCTGAATCAAAGCATAGCGTAAATCCCCATGATGATAGGGTTTGGGTTTCTGACGCTCCACGTGGCTGTTCATCTCTTCTCCCATTTGAATGTTGTCAATGAAAACAATGTTGACAACAGAAACATATTATGTTATAATGTTAACACTGTCATCATACCGCGCTACAGGGTGGGGTGCAATGGCAGGTAAGATTGCTCTTGCAGGATCGCTCTCAGGCGCCTCCCTGGCATTTCTTCTGACCGTGATGTTTATTGTTTTCTGTTCAAGACGAGGAGTTACCATTATGTCAGATGTTCAAAAGATTGCGCTGATCACAGGCGCGAATAAGGGAATCGGATTCGAGATTGCGCGTCAATTAGGAGCGAAAGGACTCATCGTTCTCCTCAGCGCGCGCAATCAAGCAAGGGGAGACGATGCGGCCAGGAGACTTCAGTCTGAGGGCATCAGCGCCTCCGCCGTTCACCTTGACGTCACTGACCAGGCGACGATCAACTCAGCGGCTTACTTCATCGACGAATCCTATGGGAAACTGGACATATTAGTGAATAATGCCGGTATTTCTCTCAAAGAAGGAAGAGTTCCGCCCAGCGAACTGGATGTCGAGGTCTTCAGGAAAACCTACGAAACGAATGTGTTTGGGGTGTTTGCTGTGACAAAGACGATGCTCCCGTTACTGCGGCGCTCCGATGCAGGGCGCATTGTCAACCTGTCGAGCCCTATGGGGTCTTTGACCTTGAATAGCGACCCCCAATCTTTCTACGCACAAATGCCGCCGCTCCTGGCATATTGTTCGTCTAAGACAGCAGTCAATGCCGTCACGGTCTTTTTTGCGAACGAGTTACGTCAAACGAACATCAAAGTGAATTCGGTCAGTCCGGGATACGTTGCCACGGACTTAAACGATCACAACGGCTTCCTGACTCCTCAGCAAGGTGCCACGCTGCCGGTGACTTTTGCCACCTTACCTGCCGACGGGCCGACAGGCGGATTTTTCGAGGGAAATGGAGGAGTCCCCTGGTAAGAGTGTGACGGTATTGTAACAGTCAATCTATAGGTTGTGATGGGAATGTGAGTCCAATAGACTACGCCGCAACAGAGTGAGCAATAAGAAGTAGCCAGGTGTAATATGCTAGTCGAGCACCTGGCGAACGACGTTGATGACGCAGCGGAAGCCGATATGACAGGTGGATGT
>VBHI01000130.1:21304-34066 GCA_005881495.1 Chloroflexota bacterium | reverse complement strand
AGAGGAAAACAGGCAGCCGTCACTCTTACTTGTAGGCTTGTGAAGGATATAACGCCTTTTCAGGCCAAGTATTCATTCAAATCACACTGAACTTAGTTGACTAGGTTTCTATTTTGGCTTGAAGCTGGTATTGCCGGTTTCTTCCAAACCGGTTACATGTGCCTTCATTCTGGTAGATCATCAATTTCCTAAAATAAAACCGAGCAATTTACTCGCTATTTGTATCAAATTTGAGAGAGCGCTGTCTGTCCGTCATATTCATCCCAATGTTCCAGTGTTCTCATGATTAAGCCGACGACCTCCGGGCGGAGTGCGTCGCGTGGGGTCGGCGCGTTGAGGAATTCGCACAGGCTTAAAAGATCCAGGAGTTTCGCGACTTTCTTCCATTCAGGTGAAAGTATGCCCCCTTGCTCTCGATACCCGCGTATAAATTCGCTTTCAAAAATAGGCGGGTGCAGGTGGCTATAGCGGCACATATTGCCGATATCGACGAGCGGTGAACCCGCAAAGGCAAACTCCCAGTCGAGCACCGCTGTAACGTTCCATCGTTCTTTGTTCTGGCGAACGAGGATGTTGAAGCCATTAAAATCGGAATGAACCAGCGATCTCGCGCCGTCAAGAACATCGAAGTAGTGCGCATTGTTCTTGAGGAAGCTCAATAAGCTTTGGGTCAGGGTTGCGCCGAGGTTGCGCCGAGGTTTTGCCATTAAAAAGGAATTGTTCGAAATACGACAGTATACCTCCTTCCTCAAAGACTTCAACAATAGTGAGGTCTGGCCCAAAAAATCCAGCCCGTGGGAAGGTGTATGCGCCGATGTTTGCCAGGATGAGACCGATATCATAAGCGCCGGCAGCCTTAATGATATCAATGGATCATCCGCTAGTGCTCATCAAAAACGATATAGCCGACCAATCCGTGGCGCAATAGCGGAGTTGAGTTGCATGAGGACAAGTAACACAATACTTACATACGTGTTGATGACACAGAAGAGCACAGCAAAGGCGTAGAACGCCTGATAGTACATAATGCGGCGTTCGGTTGCCAGGCATATTTCGTCAGTAACCTCGTCTTTCATCAGATCTGCACGCTGCGCATACCGCCAACTGGCGAAGAGAGCGATCCCCAGCAAGAGTAGATTGATCCAGTACACCACCAGGGCTATGCGATAGGTGATGAATCCGGATAAAAGCCCCGTCGAGAACGGCATGAGCGAAACGGCAAGCAAGAAGGCGAGATGGATCCAGGTCAGATGGCGATTGCTTGTCGCGAAATAATTGAGTTGTGTTTGTTGGCCGACCCAGAAAATGCCGAGGGTGAGAAAACTCATTACATAAGGGAGAATATGAGGTATGAGATCACCTAAAGCACCAAACAATGCCAACTCTTTACCAAGCCCCTCACTCGTCCACAGCAATGGTGTGGTAAACCTGGCGCTTGCTTCAGCCACAGGGATGTGCAGGTCGAGTACGACCAAGGTCATCGCAACGGCGAAGATGCCATCGCTCAGGGCGGCAAGTCGTTCCAGACTTTGACCGGCGATACGATTGTAATATGTTCTCATTAAAACATCCCGTCTCAGGATTGCAACTGGTAGTTACAGATCACGGCGCTGGAAGCGAAGCATAGCAATAAGCGGCAGCACCAGGCTGTACAGTATCCCCCACGTCAGCAAAGGGAGGGCGATCGGCTGTGTCGCGGTAAAAGGGGTGTTGACACTGTTGACAGAAAAGTCCTGAAACACCCCGAGGGCAGCAGGGAAGAGATAATAGGAGGCGCCATGCCACATGGCATCGGTTGGCATTATCAGGCTAATGACCGCTGTGATGTTCTGGACCATAGCGTCCTGGGCGGGTATGGCAAATTGCACGATGCTGGATATAAAAGCCCCCATAAAGAGCATGACAGCAATGGCACCATTTGCCGCTGTTGGCACAAATGCTCCACACAGCGTAATCAGGCCAAGGAGCACGAGCATACTCATTTCGAGCATCCCAATCGCGGCAAATGCCTGCGTGGGCCAGTAGCCGGTGAACCAGTAAATGATTCCCATGAAGGCGAGTGAGAGGAACAGCGTATACAGGCCCAGGATGAAGGCGTATCCCAGCCACTTCCCGAAAATAATTTCGGCGCGCCGCAGGGGCTTTGGAACGATGACCACAAAGGTACCGGCTTCAATCTCGCCAGAGATCATACTGATGGTCAAGAAGATGGTCATGGTACTGATGACTAAATAGACCAGCCACATGGCAAGAATACTAATTGCGATACCGGCATAGAGTGTCGGCAGAGTCGGATCCATGCCATTGGCGACCTGATTTTCCTGCATTCGGCTGACCGCTGCATGGATGAGCAAGCCAAATAAAACCAGCACTAACAGGGTAAGAATAGCGATGGTGAGAAAGAGGCGGCGGCGAATTGCCTCTTGTATGGTAAAGCGGGTGATCAAAAACCATCCCATTGTATACGTTCCTCTCCCTGGTTGGTCCTCAATGCTCCGACGATTCAATGGTGCGCAAAAAAAGTTGCTCAAGAGTGCGACGGCGTGGCTGCAAAGTAAAAAGGCGTGTTCCACTTGCATGAACGGCGGCGGCGACATTTGCAGCTTGTTCATCGTTTTGCACCTCTACAAGTAGGCGCAGCGGATCGGCTTCGTCTCGCTGTACCGCCAGTGAAGCCGCTCCAACTCGTCGCAGGAGATCCGGGCTCACGGCATTGACGCGTACCTCTAAGACCAGTGGTTCATCGAAGAGCGTAGCAGGAGGGCCAATCTTCAAGAGTTGACCACGGTGGATGATCGCCACACGGTCGCAGATAAGCTCTACATCGCCTAACTGGTGCGAATTGAGGAAGATGCTGATGCCCTCCGTTTTCAGCCGTAGTATGAGATTGCGCATATCTCGCTGCCCGAGAGGGTCAAGTCCAGAGGTCGGTTCGTCGAGAATCAGCAGCCCCGGCTGATTCAACAGAGCCTGTGCCAGCCCAATCCGTTGTAACATTCCCTTGGAGAAAGTGCCAAGCTTCTGCCGTTCGCAGCCGGCCAGCCCGACCAGTTCCAGCAACTCCCTACAGCGTTTCTGCATTGGAGCACCGCGTAAGCCGTAGAGCCGCCCGTGAAACTGCAAAAACTCCTGCGCGCGCAGCCATCGATGGAAGGTGGGCAGTTCTGGCAAGTAACCGATACGCCTGCGCGTCTCAAGGTGACTGACGGGATAACCCAGCACCTGTACGGTACCCCCCGAAGGAGCAACCAGCCCGGTCAATATTTTGACTATCGAAGTCTTACCGGCACCGTTTGGCCCCAGGAAACCAAAGGCCTCTCCGCAGTGCATGACAAAACTGACATCGTTTACCGCGACGAGACGACCATATGCTTTGCGCAGATGTTCAACGTGCACAGCAGGAACACCACGCTGAATGTCGTGGTGTTCCCAGTTTCTGGATGAAATTGTGCCAATCCCACCGGTCCTATTGTATGCTTGCTCACTCATTGAGTTGTTCCCACATATCAAGGTAGTGTATTGGCGGCAGCCAACAGTTGAGTTGCGTCCCCAATATTGCCGCCTAATGCGTAGATCATACCATGAGCTTGCCAGACCAGTATACCCCCAATAGGAGTTTTGTCGGCCAGCAGCAACCCTGACGACCCGTGAACAGTGACGCGTTGGGTAGTGAGTTGAGGTGGAACGGGGATCGGTATCGTACCACTGTTGAGATCAATCTGTCGCAATTGTGCCACTAATTGTGGTGGCAAATTCGGGAGTGAGAGCATAAAATCTCGCAATTCGTTGAGTGAAGCGCTCGATGCCGCGCGTATGGTCGGGCTAGGAATCTCGACGACCAGGAAGTCTTTGTCGCGACTGCCATAGTTCATCTCAACCCCGGAAGCGACACTCACGATAAATTTCGCGCCATCCAAATTCGCGGGTATGGTCATGTTGCCATGCCCGTTGCGCACCAGGTAGGCATGCGTTTTCGCAGCACTAAAGGTAAAGGTCAACTGGCCACCAGTAAGCACGGCGTACGCAGGATTTTGGTTCAATCCCCGTGGTAAGTTGCCGGGTTGCACAATATGGAAGGTGACCAATCGTTGGGCCTGTACCTGCGTCAAATTGTTCTGTGTATTTAAGCTATTCGCAGATAGCTGCCATGTCCCAAAATCCTGTGCTCCAGGGAGTGGATGCGAGGCAAAATCTCGCGGGTCAATGCTGACAGGCTGGAATTGCTGGACGCGGAAGAGCGAGAGAAACTGCTCTGCCAACGCACTGGCATTGGGCAAGATCAGCAGGGCAAGCAAGACCGCCGCGGCCATTACCGCTGCCCAGTTCCGGCGCAGCTGCCGCCAGATGAGGGTTGTTTTTTTCTGGGGGAGCGCACTCAACTCAGCAGCACTCTTCATGGGACGTGCCGCCTCACTGAGTCGTGCTTCCAGCTTTGCGCGCGCCGTGACAAGATCGGACATTGCACGCGGCTCGGGATCCAGGGTGGATAGCAATGTATAGACTTCGCTTCCGCCGCTGGTGACGAGGTGATCATCCGCAGCGCAGTCACCGCATGTCGAGAGGTGCTGTTCAACTTTTGCTGCCTCGTCTGCCGGCAGTTCGTTGTCGCGCCGGGCAATGAAGATACTCAGATCATAACAGTCGTCATTATGCTCTTGATGCTGAAACGCGTTCATGATACCTCCTCAGAAATTCCCGCTCGGCACGGGCCAGTAGCGCTCCCACAGAAGCAGTAGCCACACCTGTAGCCTGTGCAATTTCCGCATAGCTTAACCCTGTACTACGCAACAAAATATAGGTTTGCTGCCGTTCGGGCATTTCAGCCAGGATCGAGCGTACCAGCTCCACCCGTTCATCGGCAAGTACCTGTTGTTCTGGGTTCTGTTGTGCCTCTATTTCCGATGCGTTACGTTGAACCGTTTCACCGGCTTGTTCCTCGCGGGTTGTGCGCCGTTGCCGACTACGCAAGGCATTTAAGCTGAGATTGGTGGCAACACGACAAAGCCAGGCGCGTTGCTCTGCTTCACTATTGGCCCTGGGTGGGACACGATAGTAACGCAGGAAAACTTCCTGCGCAATATCCTCCGCTTCGTCGTTCTGTCCCACACAGCGATAAGCAAGTTGGTAGACAAGGCTATAGTAGCGTGTAAAAACGGTTTCAAACGACATTTCGCTGGTTGAGGCAATGATAGACCGGTTTCTGATGTCTGATGACATGCCTTCTTTTCACTCCGTCAAACCTTGAGCATTGCGCTCCACAATACTGAATTTTGCAATTCCATATACTAGACACCACCCAGATGAATTTTGTGACATGTTGCTTTCTCTCGCCACCTGAGTAGGTGTCACGCCTGAGTTTTTCCTCGCAATAGATTGATCTGCTGCTGCAAGAGGGTATTGTATTTTTCCAACTGGCTAACTTCTGCCTGTAAGGTCTGCTCCTCCCGCACCGTTTTTTCATAATTCGCACGATACGTATCTCTCTCTTGAGATATCTGGATCAGACTTTGGCGCGCCGTCTCTTTTTCCAGGTTCGCCTGGTCGAGATTTCTGCGGAACACCTCTCTCTCCTGGGTCGCCTGGGATAGTTCATTGCCGCGCAGTCCATGCTCGTGCTGTACCTGTTTCAACTCATCTTCAAGCTCGCGCAAGCGAGCCTGGTCCTGGACAATACGCGCAGTCAAGTACATGATGTCACCCTTACGCGCGTCGCGCTCATTTTGCAGGTCATTCTTGAGTTTCATCACTTCTGGCTCATAGCGCCATCCAAGCAGAACATTAAAAAGGTCACTTTGAGGGCTGCCTTCCTGATTGATGTGGCGTAGGTGTTGAAGTGTTGGAACATCCCAGTCGCCGCTTGCCAGCAGACTTCCCAGGGCGCGCAGAGAGACTGCGAGTTCATCGGGATCGAACAAACCCATCCTGTTACTCGATAAACCGTACTTGCTCATGGATTGTGCGTACTCATAGACGTCTTTATATGGGCCAAGCAGGCCAATCATGCTGATTGCCTCAGCGCGCAGCTGTGGCGGCGCGCGTAGATCATTGAGCATCTTTATCAGGGCAATCTTCGCTTCATCTCCCAGGAATAAGAAGGCGTACATAAGTTGTTCATGATGCTCCGGGTAATCGTAGAGCACTTTGACAAGATGCCTGACTACCGAATCTCCACCTTGTAAAAAGAGAAGGGCGATGATACGCAGACTTGTACGCTCTTGATCATGTATATGTACGTAATCGAGCAGAGCTGGAATCATCTCTTGATTGGTATCTGAAAGCGTCTCTTCGTCATGTATCCGTTCCAGGAGAAGCGCCTGTGACATGGCTATATCTTCCGGCAGATCACTTGTTAGCAATTCAACCAGGGCATCCTTAATTTCCTCGGTTGGCATATTATGGAAGATCGTCATAGCTGCTTCCCGGCGAGCACGGTTACTGGTATCGCCGTGCGCGGCCCAGATAAAGGAGAGTGCAGGCGCCCCTATTTCTTGGAGGATATGTTGCGCTGCCTTTGCCACCACCTGGTCATCGTCGATAATTAACTCGCCGACGCTGCGCACAGCCAACCCTCCAACCTTAATCAATGCTGTCTCAGCGCCACGCCGCCGCACCTCCATGCGCAAGGAAGCCAGCAATCCATCAAGTATGATACGCTGCCAATCGCGTTTGCGGGCCAGCCGTGCCAGAGCCTCTGAGACATCGTCTACAAGGTGAGCATCTTCTAGGCCGTCCAGTAGCACAGGAATACTGGCTTCGACAAGTTCATTGGTCAATACCTCCAGGAGCGCTTCGTGCGCTCTTAGAGGCAGCGTCATGCTGAAGAGGCGCACGACATCCGATAACGCAGCCGGGTTCTGATGGACCAATGCGACAATACTGTTCTGCGCATGCTCCTGCACCACGATTCTCGGGTCATCCAATGCAGCAATAAGGGGTATCAACATTGCAGGGCCAAATTGCGGTAAGATAGCAGCAGCGGCATCGCTACGTTCTGGATCCTCTAGCAGGTTGACTAATGGGGGCATAGCCGCTTCAGGATATTTGAGCAGAAAGGCAGCAATGACGTCGTGCCATCCCGCACTGTTCAACGCTTCCAATAATGGTGGTACTACTATTTGCCCTTGCATTCCGCTCAGCGCATGGTGTACGTAGCTTCTTGTGCGCTCATTCTCGTCGAAGAGATGCTGAACTAATACGTGCGCAGCGTCCGCTCCCTGCAATTGGAAAACGGTCAAGATTTGCCGTGCCTGCGCCTCGCTGCATCGTGGCAGCATCTCGATTAATCGTTCTCCCGGGAATGGAGCCATTCCCAACAGGGCACGCCTGGTGCGTTGTGTAGTCGCGGTATCATGCTGTACATCCAGGGCCGCTACAAGGTCATCGAGCGCGACGATTCCCAGAGAGCTGAGGGCCTCTATTGCCTCTTCGTAAATTTGTGCCTGTGGATTTTCCAGCATGCTCAGCAAAGGTAATACCACCTGTCTGGTTGAAAATTGACTGAGCGCATGTAAGACAGAAATAGCGAGTAGTGGTTCATGTTGCGATGGCGCCACAAGGTCTATTACTGCTGGAACAGCGCGCTCATCCTTGATTTGTTCCAATACCTGTACCAGGAGACGCGTGCGCTCAGGCACTATTGGAGATAGCGCCTGAGATACGGGTATTACGATTTCATGACCCATACCCTTTAGTATTTGCGCTGCTCGTTCGGCTACTATGTCAGCAGTATCGGCTAAGACGAGATCGATGAGGCCACTCACACTTGCGGAACCAAACGTATGTAATGCACCGGTCACATGCTGCAAAACAAGCAGTGATGGATCAGCGACGAGATGTAGTATAGCAGTTAATGCCCCTGGGTCACGAATATTCTTCAATACATCGACGATGCGCGAGCGTATTATTTCGGTTGGTTCGTCGTGCAACTGCTCCAATAGCGCTGGTGTCGCGATACGCCCAATTTCTTGCAGAACTTTCAGTATATTACCGACCAATATCTCGTCACCGGAAGAGAGATAGCGAATGACGACGTCAAGCGCTTTTTCCTGTATACTCACCGGTTGCGCCGTTGGTGAAGCCATTTCTGCAGTGGGCCGATTCTGCACGGTTTGTGTTTCTTGCCGCTTGACAAGGTGTACTAGCATTTCGCGAGCCCGTTGTTGAATCTCTTGTTCGATGACATAGTTTGAGGTTAAGACGAGTACGAGACTCTCCATGACGCGTTGGTATTGTGGCAGAGTGAGTTGCCGCTCATGCCGTTCATTCAGATAATGCTCGAGAATAGCCAGTGCCGCTGCATGGGCCATGCGTGTAGAGAGGGCAGGAGTACGATTTTCCAGTTCTTGAAATACCCGAGGTAGACTTAACTCAGGGCCGAGTCGAATCAAAGCATTTATTGACCGCTCAATGATAAAGGTTTCTCTGTCGCTCAGGCGAGCAATCAACGGCTCTACGGCAGTAAGCTGCTCTGTACCACCAAGAATATTGATGGCCGCAGCTCGCAAGCGTATACTTCGCCCGGGAACAGGGCGACTTAGCTCTCCTGCGTGCAACACAGCGATCTCCCCAAAGCAGCTTAATACACGGGACAGGCGCTTTACTAGCGCCTCGTACTGTAATATGTCAGCGGCATCATACAGATACGTAAAGAGCAGTTCGGGGACAATCGCTGGATCTAGTAGTACGAAGTACTCTTCAATGCCATCAGCCATCAATAGAAGCATCAATGAGTGGTATATTTCTAGCGCACCTTCCTCAGCACATTGGGTAAAGGCAGACGCTAGTTCCTGCCGAGCGGCTTGATCGCGCAAGGTACTTGTGAGCATGATTTCCAGATGTTGAGGAAGCGCACTTGCTGGCTGTACCTGAGCCTGCGGCGGCGTCCACGTAACGCCGGTGCACAACAGGCCCAATGTTAGCGCCCCTATTGCATAGCTGGATTGACCACCCTGAGAGTTTTGTGTGCCACTTTCTTGTGAACTCGCCAGGATAGCGAACTGCTCGGCCAACTGCATTGGTGCATCCACGATACCGGCCCAGAGCGCAACTGGCCCGCTCCAATAGGCAGCATTAGCCAGGAAATCCCTGGCAGTAATAGAGAGTGGCTCCCCTTGCTGGGTAGTTGTTTTCTTTTCATCGCTAGAAGTTGTCAGGAAATACTGGGCTACAAAATAGTCCGCGACCAATTCATGACGAAAACTCAGTATGCCCTCATGGCTCATCTCTATCAACGTGGCGCTCAGTGCAAACTGCAGCAGTTGAGTCAGAGTCGCGCGATCATATGGCTCGTTGGGTTGCTCTATGCCAAATACTCCATAAGCAGGGTGCCCTTTCAACCAGTCCTGCAGCTCGCCGGCACAACGTTCTAGATGCTCTCGTACAGCCATTTTTCCCCGTGCCACCGGCAACTGTATGCTCACCCCGTCATTTGACCAACGTGCCGCGCAGGCAATCCTGCCCAGCAGCTTTACTACATCACTTCCCGTTGGGGCGCTTTTCTTCCATTCAGGTCGCTTCTGTTCACGTTGGATGAGCTGCGTGACATACTCTCGCAGTATGCGCCCTCGTGTATCGAGCTTTTTTCCGCGTTCAACACCTACCTTGTCGATAATCTGCAGGAAGGAGAAAAGCATAAGCGGGTTCGTGCAGAGATACCGCAAGCGACTGTTTTGAATCACTTGCATAATCTGCCCGGCCGTATGTTGCCACTGATCACCTTGAGCCTCGATATACTGCTCAACAAACTCACGCACCTGTTCAGGATGCATTGGAGAGATTACCGACCGATCTATATGCCCTTCATTGACTAACTGCTCCAACTCCGGTAGGTTCTTGTAATCTGCTTCCCGACACGTAATAACGAATCGGTTTCGCGTCACAATCAGCATCTCTGCTATTTCTCTACCGACTGCTGCCCGGTAGTGATAGTCAATCTCGTCCAAACCATCACAAAGGAATAATAAGCGCCCCTGATCGCTGAGCTTCTTCACATACTTTCGAAGATGATGCATGCCTTCGAGATCACTATCTATGAGGAAATCAAGCAGCGTCGCTTGCTGCATGAGCTCGTCGGAGATTGCTGCCTGGTTCTTATTATCTACGCTATCTTCTTCAGTAGTGAGCGTTTGCGGCTGGCTTGTCGACTTAAGATAGAGGCTGTAGTTTTTGAGCGGGACAAATACAGGAATTTTGCTCTGGCCACGCAGCAGAGATCTGCGCTCCTGTACTGCGATGAAGCGGTATTGCTGTACGGCAATCGTCTTGCCTGATCCCGCTGCACCTTCAATCAAGAGGGATGTATTTTGTGGCTGTTTCACCAATTCATTCAGGGTTAAGCTCTGTCCCTGGTTCCCAACTTGCGGGTCAGGCGTATGTTCATAAAACGTAACAGGCGTATTATAGATATGCGCCAGGGAATCTAACCTGGTATACGTGCTGCGATATTCATCCTGTGCCTTCTGGATAGCTCGTAAATATGCCAGGATAGCAAGCGGCTTAGCAGCAAGGTACACTGTAAGAGATAGAACGCCCAATTCAAAAACTGGCACAAGAAGCAACAATGGCATGTGAAGAGGTAGAGCCGCCAACGCTGAAAGGCTCCTGGAACTATCGCTCCCAAGGATATTTGCAGGGTTGAAAAACCAGATAAGTGCTAGCTCAATACATGTAAGTAGAAGAGTTAACACCATCCCCACTAACAAGCTAGTGAAAAGGCGAGAAGAAACGAAACTATATGTTCTAACTCCACGTGGATTGGCTACAGAAACAGGATGTTGTTTAGTCACCATGGTGTTATGGCTGCCTTTCAATGCATGTGCAGTTCCAAAGTAGCAGTAGTATATCCCACTCATTTCATACACACAAGTAGTAGAAGAAGTTAAAGCACAGCTTAGAAGAAAAAGATTGATTTGTCAGATTGTGCTGATTTTGTGACCGAATGCATAGAAATTTTGTGTAATTTGTGCTTTACTCTAAGATGGCTAGGACACAAGTATCTTTTTTTCGCCAGAGTTACAACCTATGACTCTGAGTTGTCCTTAAGTATAATAAGCCTTACTCACCTTTTTTCAAACATACAGCAGGATAACGTATTACTCTCGGAAAGAGGCAGTTTGATGAAACAATCTAGCCCCTGGTTCTCTGAAGAGCAGGGTGATCAGCAAAGTGACGAGCATGAAACAGAAATGGATAATACCCACAAGCTCCTTGGAGTTTCACCAACTCTCGATGCGCCTGTAGCTCATCCGAAAACAGCCCAAAAAGGGGTGATCTCGCGTAGAAGGTCACTATTACTCGCTGTTTTCCTTCTTGTCGTGATTATCAACGCAGCAAATGTGGGGACGCCCCAATTCATTGGTGCACAGGGCTGGGCTTTTGTTTTAGGTGGTTCCACCAGCACTGGTGATCCCAATCTTCTTAAGGACGTTGTTAATCAATTACGCCATATTCCTTCGCCGGGCATGAAAACTCAAGCAACTCCCCAGGTAATAACGCCAGCCGAGTATATTAACGCTATTGTCAATAAAATGACATTAGACGAGAAACTTGGCCAGATGATGATTGTGCAATTTTATGGCCCAGACTATGGGCTTGAAATAAGTACAATGATCAGTCAATACAAAGTGGGTGCTGCCCTCATCTTTGCGGTGAACAACAATATCGCCTCGAAGCCACAGCTCAAGAGCCTACTTCATCAAATGCAGGTAAATAGCAGCATTCCCATGATAACGGCGATTGACCAGGAGGGCGGTACAGTCGATCGTTTGCTGAATCTTGACGGCCCGCGCCCGTCCGCAGCTTCGATTGGTGCAACAAATGATCCTTCGAAAGCCATGGCGGAGGGTATCCAGGACGCGAAAGATCTCTCGTACTACGGTTTCAACTTGAATCTTGCTCCGGTGGTTGATGTTACCAATGCCTACAATTCTCAGTTATACCTGCGCACATACGGCAATAATTCGACGATTGTCACGAAAATGGCTGGAGCTTACCTGCAAGGATTGCAAGAGAGTGGTAAAGTGATGGGGGCACTGAAGCACTTTCCGGGGCTGGGAGATGTAGGTGGAGATCCACACATTACAGTTCCAAGCCTCTATCGTACAAAGAGCGCCTTATCAGCCATCGACTGGGCACCGTATCAAACACTCATCGCGCAGGGTAATGTGCACGCGGTTATGGTCACGCATGAGATTGTCACTAAAATTGATAGTTCAAAGCCCTCCTCACTCTCCTATAAGATTGTAACCGGCATTTTACGCAACCAATTGGGATTTCATGGTGTAATTTTAACGGATAGCTTGACGATGGAAGGGATTATCGCCTATTATACAGAGGCACAAGCTGCGGCATTGGCGGTCGAGGCTGGTTCCGACTTGTTGATGGGCGCCTCCACTCCTAATGGCGTCGCTGATATGATCAACGGTATCAAACAAGCTATCAGCGCGGGTGATATCAGTCAGCAGCGTATCGATGATTCCGTCCGGCGCATCTTAATGCTGAAGTACCAGATGGGATTGCTGAAGATACCAGGTGTATAAATAGCGGCCTTGTGGTGAACGACAGGCACTCACTGTCGCGGTCTTACATGTTGTGGTGCCTTTATCATATTTTAAGAAGGGACGGCGATGCTTCATACAAGCACACCGCAATCATTGCAAAACACAACAGAAGCAGTAGCAAAAGAGAGACGAAGAACAATACTGGTAATCAGCCTGGTTATCATTGAGACAACGCTGGTAATGTTGGCATTGGTTCCCCCACAAC
>VBHI01000130.1:10857-21238 GCA_005881495.1 Chloroflexota bacterium | reverse complement strand
CATTGGTTTTTTGTGCTTTTCCTGGCAACAAGCGCTGCTCTACGCTACACTACCCGCCTGGATCGGCCTGGGTGTATTTTTAGTAGCGGCCACCTTCAAAGTGGGACCATTCTATCTTCTCTCGCCAGATCATGTGACTGCGAATTTGAGCCTGTTGGAACTCTTTGCCGCACTTGGCGCTCTGGGCTGGTTGGGACGACATCTAATAAAGTTGAAGTAGTAAACTGGATAGATGCAAAAATCGACGCTGCGACCATTTCGTTTGGTCAACGACAAATTGGTGCATTTGATAACCGGGGCCATGGGAAGGAATTTGATGAGGTGGAAAATAACAAAAATCCAGGCATTCTCATAGAAACTCTCTCTGATAGTACGGAGTCTGTATTACCTGCCAGCAAAACGGCACTTAATACGGGTGCGGAAGAAGAGGCCCGCATCCTGCTCAAGCGCACTCCTGGCAGCTACTTGCTGAACCAGCTCTATGGTTTATGGGTCTTTGGCTCCTTATTTCTTCTTTCTGTCCTTGTTACTCGCAAACTATCGGTAACGGAATATGGTGTCTTCGCCGTATCTTTGGCTGCTTTCAATACCGTTGCCTACATTGTGGCCCTGGGTTTAGAAGATGCCACTACAACATTTGTACCACGAATTTTCGCTGAGCACGGGAAGGCAGCAGCGGCAGTTCTGATGCGACATTTACTTGCTCTACGATCAGGTATCCTTATTCTCTCATTCGTCATCATGTTATTTACCCTCCCAGCGCTAGCGTCACTCATCGCCGCTATCCCTCTGAGTGGTGCAGCAGGGATGGCTGCTAGCCTTCGTGATCCAGCCCTGTTGAATCATATATCGCCGATCGCGGTATATGTATTCGGCAATGGTATTAGCAGTTTAATTACGGCGATCTGCGCATCTTTGATGCGTATGCGCTTCGTTTTCGTTGTCGGCAGTGTGACCCAGTTGGTTTTGTTAGTCTTAAGCTTTTTCGTGCTACAACTTGGCTGGGGTACTGACGGCATACTCTGGATCTTCGCTGTACTTTCTGTCTTGAATGCAATAGCATTTCTATTCTGGCTTACTCCCTACCTTTTTGCGCGAAAAACAGCAGGGACGTACGTCCAACTAATGAAGCCAGTCGTACAGCTGGGCATTTCGGCATGGTTGACCAATCTTGTGAGTGGTGCATTACTCAAGCAGGTCTCTATTATTCTTCTTGGCTTCTTCCTGGTATCATTAGTCCAAATTGGCTACTTTAATCTGTCGTTTCAATTGGCACATGCCGCAAGTCTCCTGCTTGTCTCGGGCTTTGGCGGCGTTGGCGGAGCCGCGCTCGCTGCCTCGTTCGTGGGACGCAACTATGATCGCCTTGCCCGCGCATGGCAAACCCTCATCAAAATAGAAACATTGTTGGCCGCACCTATCCTCGTGTTTTGTCTATTTAACGCGCAAAATATTGCTCATGCACTATATGGCACCAACTATGATCCTGTGGGACCGCTGCTAGCGATCTTCCTCTTTTTCAATATTCTTGTACGTGTCATCGGTACATCAGACAATCAATATGCGCTGTATGTTACCGGTAAGCCCAAACTGGTCGTCCTGGGGCAATGGTTAGGGCTGGTCGCGGTAGTTGTCCTGGGGGTTCTACTCATTCCGCGTTGGGGACCAGCCGGCGCGCTTGTCGCTGATGGCCTGGCGCAGGTTCTTATTGGCGGTCTACTGCTCGCCTTCCTCTGGCCTGTTCTGCCGCAAAAGTATCCTCTGGATTTCACGCTCAGATTTTTATTAGGGTTAACGCTCGCGGCCTTACCCAGCATTCTCTGGCATCCTGCAAGTCGCTTGCTGATTGGCGTATCTGGCGTAATGTTCTTAATATTGTGTATCGTACTATTCATCATCATTAAGCCGCTTAGTGTTGATGACTTGGAAATGATTGGCAGTCTAAATGCTAGTGCCCGATTAGCCCCATATTTGCGGTGGTTTGCACGGAGAAAAAATTGAGAGGCAAAATACTTGTCTCCAAGCTGAAAAGTTGGTATCATTACTAACAAGAGTGTTTTGGCGATTTCAAGGAAGCAGAGTAGCCATGCCAAACAGATATGAACGCGAGATCGAAGAAATTCTCCGCAACATGGAAGCTACAGAGACAAAACCAGGTCCTAGGCAAAGATTTAGTGAGCGCATGCGCCGCAAACCAGATCCGCGCAAAAGGCCCCGTAGTCGTGGTTTGCCATCCTTCAAATTCAAAGCGACCGAATGGTTCATTATCATTGCTGTCGTAGTGGCACTCATCTCTGGAGGTTATGCCTACGCTAACAATGGTAACCCGACCGCTGTGACCGGTATACTGGCAATAGTTGGAACTATTTGTCTCATATTGGTCGTTCTCTCACCATTTTTACTGCGTTCTCGCCAATCTTCACAATCCCCAGGCTATGGTAACGTCACCTCTATTCGGCGTAATCCTCTGAATAGCATTGCGACACGTTGGAACCTGTTCATGCTGAAGCTGCGCTATCGGCGCAGAAAAGGCCCGAATGGCCACTGAAAAGTACTTGACAGACAACCACAGGCGTGCTATAGTGCGGACACTCTCCGGTAGCGAAAGTAGGTACAGCGGGGTGTGGCGCAGTTGGTAGCGCGCCTGCTTTGGGAGCAGGAGGTCCGCAGTTCGAGTCTGCGCACCCCGACCAGGAAAGAAAATCTATTAGCGGGAGTAACTCAGTGGTAGAGTTCCTGCCTTCCAAGCAGGCTGTCGCGGGTTCGAGCCCCGTCTCCCGCTCCAAAGTATGAACCGTCTCTCTGTTAGCTCATGACAGGCCGCTTCGTGGCAAGCAAGCGGCGAGAGAGTCAGCAAGCAGGCGGTTTTTCTATGCGCGAAAAGGTGTACAGCGACATCCTGCCTCATTTTGGGGTGACATCCTACCTCGCCCATCGTGACATCCTGCCTTCGCACTTTCGAGACCTCCTGCCTCGCCCCCTCTCACCCCTTGCTTGCCTCCCGGCGCGCCGACTGCCTGGCCGTCCTGCTGGACAGCACGACCTTCAGCGTCGCCTCAATCGCATCAGGCAAGAGGCTGTTGCCAGGCCGCCTGGTGTTCATCGAAACGGAGGATGGCATTGCCGATGAGGCTGGTGGCGCTTTCATTGCCCTTTCAGCAACAGCAGGGCACAGGTTCCCATCTCATCGGCATCTCGCAAACGTTCTCTATACACTTGTGCCTGAAGCAGTATCGATGGGCTACCCTGCGGGAAGTAAAAGCCTTTGAAATGACCGTGCGAACTTGACGATGCCGAGGTGATTCCAGGGAAATCAGCCCGCCAATCGGGTCGGTGTTCCCATTGGGACTTAATTCTCCTTGAGAAGAGAACGTCAAGGGATCCGAGAGGACGTGCAGGAGTGATAGAACACGTTGCTGACAGGGACCCGTTTGGATGGAGGCCCCGCTGTAGGGATTGAACACCGCAGCACCTGCAAGAGGTGACTAGACGGTCAGAATTAAATACACCGCCAGTAAGAGACCGATCAGACTCGCCAGGATGGTGAGCAGCACGACGAAGCGGACCGGGGGATGAAACGCATCGCGGCCGATGTCGGCGCGAATGTGCAGAAAGTTCAGCAACGCCAGGCCCAGCAACGTCAGGCTGGTCCCCACGACGGCAGAAAAAGGTGCCCAGGAAACAAGGCTTGGCTGGGTCTTGCCTCCCGCCAGCGGCGCAGGGGTGGGCAAGCGCTCGACCACGAAACCAAAGGTGATCGTGGCCAGACCGGTCCGCACCCAGGCCAGGAAGGTGCGCTCGTTGGCCAGGTGATCAGACGCCTTCTTGCTCAGTAACGGATGGGCAGAAGATGGTGGCGTGTTTCCCGCAGCATCGGCTTCTGTCTGCGAACCTGCGAGAGATCGTGGTTGCTCCATTGATCGCGCCTTTCGTTCCTCCCGGGACTGTTACGGTTTGAGCTCCTGCTCAATCACGAAACCCGCGACGGCAAGATTGCCGACCAGTTCCTGCGGAAGGGCGTAGCGCTCTCCCAGGTAGGCGACGCTGTTCGTACTCACCCAGACCTGGCCATCCGCACTCTGCCAGACGAGGACTTTGAGGGGCAAATCAAGGGCGAGCAGCGGGGAGGCGATCATGAGAGGCGTGCCTCCTTTTGGGTTGCCAAAGATCAGCACGTGGGCCTCCTGCATCGTGAGGCCGGCGCCTCTGGCTAAGTCACTATGGTCGATCTGGGCAAAGAGGGTCAGGTTGCGGCTACCGATAGCCGCCTCCAGGCGTTCCAGTGTATACCCCATCAGAAGATGGAAGCAGGAGAGCATTCCAAACCGGGTGCTGACTCCCAGTTTGGAATGCTCTCCTGCTCTGTATCACCCGCCCTCCGGGGCGAGAGTCAAAACCGACAGATCGGGCGCTGGATTTCCACCTATCGCGCACAGCAGACCGCTTCTGGTGCGGCATTCCCCGGCGAATCACACTCGATTCCCACCCTTGAGTCCAAATTCTGCCCACTCTTCCCAGCTTACACACTTTTGGTGAAGGATGTGGTAAATAGGCTGAAGGTTCGGACGAATCAGGCCCAATGACGGGAAATTGGGCTCAAGGTTCCGTGCGCTCAGGTTCGCAGGAGCGCACGCGTTGAATGAGGGTGGCAGTTGCTGGCACGAACGTGTTGAGCTGGCACCAGGCTCGCGACTGCTCGTCTGTTCGACTTCGCCAGTGAGTCTTTCTTCCTCCCTCTCGCGCGTCTCTCGTTCTGGTGAAGCGAGACCGCGTGCCATCTCACCGGACGCGGGAACCGTTGACGGGGAGAGGAGTAGTGGTGGCCCCTTCGTTTGGAGCGGCATACCCACCCAAACTCTTCTCGAAGGCGCCTGCCGCAGAACTGTTTCGCACCGCTTTGATATCTTGAAGAGGCGGCAGGCCAAAAAGCCACCGGTATTCTCGGCTAAATTGCGATGGACTTGCATAGCCCACTTCTAAAGCGGCAGTGGTTGCATCCATCGAACCACTCAGCATGAGGCGCCTTGCTTCCTGAAGGCGGAGGTGCTTCTGATACTGTACGGGACCCATGGTCGTGATGGCCTTGAACTGATGATGGAGTCCCGAGACGCTCATATTGTTGGATGTTGCAAGCTCCTCAACAGTAAAGGAACGAGCATAATGTTCTCTGATCCAGGCGTTGGCAAAGCCAACGCCGTCGGCTTGCTGGTCAAAGAGCACCGGTTGGAAAAAGAAGTGCCCAGAGTCTCCTGATAGGAGATGAAAAAGCATTTCACGTTTATGATAGCGTTCACATGTCGTCACGCCAATCGCTTTCATCTGTGTTTCCTCACTTCCTCTTGATCTCCCTGGAACGCAAGAGCCGTGGCGGGAAGATGGAGCGCCTCGAGAAAGGAGTGCATGGCCTGTGTGGCAGCGTCATTCAACGCCTGGGGGGCCCGGCGTTGTGCCACTGTCGCGACAATCGTGCGCAATGGCCGTTCTCCCGCTGGTTGGGCGATCACGTGTGCGATGGCGTCGGCCACCTCCTGGGGGTCGGGAGGGGTCGCGGACCGGTTCTCTGCGTAAAACGGCACCGTAAACGCATCGATACCAGCCTGGTAGAGGGCCAAACGCTCGCTGTCTGCCGCGACCTGGCGGTTGGCAGAAATGTTGGTCGGAAAGGTCCCGGGCTCAATAATGGCGGCGTCGATGCCAAAGGGCGCAAGTTCATAGCGATACGACTCGGTGAGTCCTTCCAGGGCAAACTTCGTCGCTCCATAGAGGCCCAGAAATGGCATGGCCAGCCGTTCTCGTTGCGCGAGCGCGCGGAGTGCTTCTGCCGCAGGAGCATTCTTGCCTGCCGCCGCACGCATGCCCGCGAACACACGGTGTCCCTGATGCGCCAGAGTTTCAACTGTCAGACGACCAAAGCCACTGGTACTCCCAGTCACAAGAATGGTTTGCTCCATGCTCACCCATCCTTTCTTTCACGCTGAGGCACAACGGCCGCGGTACGCATCGGTGAGCCGGTCGCGCCTTGTATTTTGAGCAGAAACGCTGCTCTTACTTTCCTGAAGTACCTTCACTACATTTGACAAAGTTCTTCTTTCATGTCCTGAGCAACAGCCGCACCAGGACAGTGGGAGCCCGTTCACGCTCCAGTATTCTGGTAACCGCCCATGACCCAGGCCGAGATGATCGCCGCATACTGGTCTGCAACGTCCTCCCAGGCGTAATGGCCGGTATCTAAGATGTCAAGCTTGCTGTTGGGTAGCCGCTCGTGTAAGTATTCGCCATTGATGGGTGGCACAAGATCGTCGCGATGGCTGAAGATAAGCTGGACCGGCATCTGGATTCCCGGTAAGAGTTCTCCCAGGACAGGGAGCGCCTTCGGATAGCTGCGCACACACCTCGTTGACTCCGCGAAGCGACCTCCTTCGTAGGATTTGAGATAGTCCTCGCGCACCTCTGGGGGAAGTCGGTAATGCTCATGGCCTTTATCCAGTGAAGCGCCGAGGGTGACCCGGGGATCGATGGCCCGGAACGCCTCAAGATCGGGAGCGTCAATGATATCCTTCAGTACACCGCCCACCTGGAGTGGGTAGGCAGTTCCGCCGCTTCCGATCACGAGGCTGCGCAGCTTGCCGGGATGCAGCGCTGCGGCGAACAGTGCAGCCGAGGTGCCGACGTCCGGGGCCACAATATGTGGCGTGTTCCGTCCCCACTCGTCAATGAGTCGGATGAGGAACTCACCCATCGCCCG
Source organism: Chloroflexota bacterium (assembly GCA_005881495.1). The sequence goes on along the minus strand of VBHI01000130.1, from coordinate 14,493 downwards.
AGGTGACAGCAGGTCGTTCCGGCGCTCGGACTGGCCGAAGCCCGGGAGGTCAATGGCAAGCAGGTATGAGTGTTGAGAAAGCGTTTGCCAGATTGGCAGGAACGCATACAGGCTCTCTGGCCAGGGATTCGTCAGCAAAATAGCGTTGTCCTGACGCTCATCGCTCTCGGCGTAACGGATAGCGATTCCGTCCACGGTTCGGAACCGAACGTGCATGACTTCGCTCGACGTGGTGCTCATAGTGTTCCCCTTTATTGCTGTCTCACCAACGGGATTTGCAAATTGGTGGGCCTGTTTTCAGGCTTGTCAAACGCGCGACCGTCAACGTTCTTACTGCCATTAAACAGCATGTCGTTGTACAGATAAATGAGGTCGTAGTCGACATAGGTTTGTCCTTCGACCAGACTAAACAACGGAAAGGCTTTTCCTGTGACGTCTTGCATGACATTGACTTCCCACGTGTTGAGACCATTTGCTGGAAATCTGTTCGCGACAGCGGCAAAGCCTTGATGTAGTGGGGTCACCTCATACACTTCATCGGCAATGTAGTCCAGGTTGTACGCGCCCGGTGCAATCGGGTGCGCTCCCCGCCAGGCGGTATGCCCTTTAATCACAATTTTCACCAACGGCACTTTGCCATTGGCATCGGCATAATTTATCACGGTACAGGCAAATCGGTCATCAGGGGAATAGGTAAAAACGCGTGAACAATAAAACGGTTGGATTTCCCCGGTGGCTGATTTATTGGTGCTTGGGCGCAGCTCGGTGGCGATACTTACCCACCGGCCACCTTCAATAACCTGCTTGATCTGTTCGGGTGTCATTGCTTTTATTACCTCCATCTGGTGTTTGTAGAGCAAAAAGCCTATGTGAGTTGGGTCGAGAACCCCTCACGCAGCCAGGCCGTGGCGAGGGCGATCGCTCCACGCGTTGCCGTGCTGTGCGCCAAGGCGTTCAACATGACGAAGTCGTGGATGGTCCCCTGGAACCATACCACCTTGACGCGCACCCCCACCTGCCGCAGTTTGTTGGCAGGGGCCTCCCCCTCATCGCGCAGCACATCGGCCTCGGGGGTGATGATGAGCGCCGCGGGGAGCCCTTGCAATTGCTCAACGCTGGCCTGCAGCGGCGAGGCGGTGATCTCGTTCCGCTCGCCCGGGTGGCGCGTGTACTGCTCCCAGAACCACATCATGGCGTCGCGCCGCAGGTGGTACCCCTCGGCGAACTGGCGGTAGGACGCGGTGATGACACATGACAATGTACGTCGTGTCTCCGGCGAAATGGCCTTCATTCCATGCACCTCACACCTCTGCGGTCTGATAGCACAGCAGGGTACCAGTCCTTACCTTTGCGGTTGGGTGCTGGCAGGCTGCTCGCCACCCATCGCCTTGCCTCGAAGTTCGAGGATGCTTCTGCTTTGTAGTATACTAAGCAGCGTACTCGCGCGTCACCGGACATCGCGTCACTTTAGCACTGCACATTCCTTCACATCGCAGCGTTTGTGAGAAGGAGACGGAAAGGAAAGGTCTATGAAGGTTTCCTCGTACCGCGAGCGAGACTACGCCTTTGGGCAGGTGATGCTGACCTTGCGCACCAGGCTCGAGCTGACGCAAACCGAATTGGCTGCTATGCTTGGCGTCACCCGCCGCGCCGTGATCGATTGGGAGGGAGGCCTCACCTATCCCAAGGCCGACCACCTCAAACAGTTCGTGGTCCTCGCTACCCAGCGCCAGGCCTGGCCATTCGGGCGTGAGGCAGAGGAGGTTCGTGCGCTCTGGCAAGCGGCCCGCCAGAAGGTGCTCCTCGATGAAGCCTGGCTTGGTGGACTACTGTCCCACCTACAGGCTCCCCCGGCATCCCAGCGCGGAGAGGAGACCGATGTCACTACCCACGCTCTCGCTTCTCCTTCCAGAGGCGGGCCACGCGTCGATTGGGGCGACGCACTCGCCGTCACAAGCTTCTATGGGCGCGAGTGGGAACTGGACCTGCTCTGTGAGTGGGTGGTCCAGGAGCGCTGTCGGATGGTAAGTGTGCTGGGCCAGGGTGGCATCGGGAAGTCGACACTGGCGACGCAGGTAATGCACCGCGTGGCGGAGGACTTCGAGGTGGTCATCTGGCGCTCCCTGCGCGATGTCCCGACCTGCGAAGCGCTACTGGATAGCTCCCTCCAGGTCCTGGCTCCCCAGGCCCTGAGCGACGCGTCTTCCAGCCCCGAAAGACGACAGGACCTCCTGTTGGACTGCTTGCGTAGCCGACGTGTCCTGCTGGTCTACGACAACCTGGAGTCGTTCTTGGAGAAAGGGGAGGACAGCGGTCGCATGCGTGCCGGCTACGAGGGATTCTCCCGGGTGCTGCGGCGGGTAGCGGAGACCGAGCATCAAAGTTGCCTGCTGATGACCAGCCGGGAAAAACCGGGCGATCTCGTGCCGCTGGAAGGCAGCCGGGCTCCCGTGCGTGCCTTGCGCCTCGCCCGGCTGGATGCCGAGGCATGCCAGCAGTTGTTGGCCGAAAAGGGGGTCGCCGGCAGTGTAGCTGAGCAACTCCGGCTGATCGAGGCCTACGCGGGCAATCCCCTGGCCCTCAAAATCGTGGCGCGGACCATCGTAGAGATCTTTGGAGGTCAGATCGCCCCCTTTCTGGAGCAGGGCGAGGTGGTCTTCGGCGGGGTGCGCGCGCTGCTCGATGAGCAGTACGCGCGCCTCTCGGCGGTCGAGCAGAGCGTGCTGCTGTGGCTGGCGATCCTGCGCGAGCCGGTGAACCTGCAGGAGCTGCTGGCGGTGCTTGGCGCACCCCTGCCGCAACCTCAGGTGCTGGAAGCGATCGATAGCTTACGTGGCCGCTCGCTTATTGAGCGGGGCAAGCTCCAGGGGAGCTTCACGCTGCAATCGGTCGTGATGGAGTATGTGACGGCACGGCTCATTGTGGAGGTGACCGGCGAGATCAAGCAGGGCCATTTCTCGCGCCTGGTCGAGCATGGTTTGGAACTGGCTCCCTCCCAGGAATATGTGCGGCAGACCCAACAGCGCCTCCTTGTGGCCCCCATTCTGGCTGGCCTGCGCAACACGTACCCTTTGCGAACCGCGCTAGAGGGGCAACTGCGCGCGTTGCTCGACGAGCTTCGCGAACGGGCTGACGACGCTCAGGGGTATGGACCGGCGAATCTCCTTGCACTGCTGCGAGAGCTTCGTGGGCACCTGTGCGGCCTGGACCTGTCACAACTCTCACTGCGAGGCGTCTATCTCCAAGGGGTCGAGATGCAGGATACGACACTTTCCGGGGCTACCCTGCAAGAGACGGTCTTTACCGAGTCTTTTGACCCTCCCTGGTCGGTGGCAACGAGCTCCAATGGCTGCTACTGTGCGATGGGCAGCAGGCGCGGGGGAGCACGCGTGTGGCGCGATGGCGGGAAGATACTGAACCTGACCTGGCAGGCGCATACCGCTGCGGTACAGGCACTCGCCTTCAGTCCAGATGAGCAGACGCTCGCCACCGGGAGCTGGGATGGGACCATCAAACTGTGGAACCTGGAGAACGGGGCCTTGCTCTGGTTGGGACAGCATGCTGGCAGCATCCATCGTCTCGTCTTTACTCCTGATGGACGTGCACTCGTCAGTGGCGGAGATGATGCCGCCATCC
>VBHI01000130.1:0-10846 GCA_005881495.1 Chloroflexota bacterium | reverse complement strand
TGGCCTGCAGTCCGGATGGGAGCCTGCTGGCCAGTGGCAGCGTCGATGGAAGCATTCGACTGTGGCAGATGCAGGGGGCACAGGCAGCCCAGCCAGGCACCGCCACGCGTCTCCTCACGGGGCACAGCGGCCTTGTCTGGTCGGTGGCCTTCGCTCCCGATGGACGCACCCTGGCGAGCGGGAGCTTTGATCGAACCGTCAAGCTGTGGGACGTGGAAAGTTTAAAGATACGTGAGACGCTCACGGGACACACAGCGCCGGTGAATGCGCTGGCCTGGAGCCCGGATGGCAGTCTGCTGGCCAGTGGCAGCCGTGACCAGATGATCTGGCTCTGGGATGTCGAACGGGGCAACTATCGTATGGCGCTCCACGGGCATACTGCCATTGTACATGATCTTGTCTTTACGCCAGATAGCCGCAGCCTGCTCAGTGGGAGCGAAGATGGCACTATACGGGTGTGGGATGTGGAGCGCGGGCAGTGTACACGTGTGAACCAGGGCTACGCGGTCACGCTCTACGACGTGGCCTGGAACCCTGGTGGCACCCGGCTCGCCAGTGCAGGCTCGGATACGCTTGTGACCATCTGGGAGAGTGACGGCAGGACCCCGCCCAGGCTGCTGCGCGGCCATAGTTGGATAGCGTATGGGGTAGCGTGGAGTTCGGATGGGCGGCTGCTGGCAAGCAGCGGGCTGGACAATGCCATCCAGGTGTGGGACGCGACCACAGAAGCCGGTGTGCAGACCTTGCGCGACCCCAACCACCCTGACACCTCCTTCTTCGGCATAGAGTGGAGTCCCGATGGCAGGTTTCTGGCCGCTGGAAGCTATCAGCAGGAAGTGCAGGTGTGGGAGGTGAGCACGGGCACCCGCCGTTGGGTTGGCCGTGGGCAGCCAACCACGATCCGTCGAGTGGCGTGGAGTCCAGACGGAACGCGCCTGGCCAGTTGCGGCTACGATGGCAGCGTCATCCTGTGGGAGGCCGCCACCGGCACGCAGCAGGCACGCCTGCAAGGGCATCGCGGCATGGTGATGTGCGTGGCGTGGAGCCCTGATGGGACGCGCCTGGCCAGTGGTGGCGGGGGTCGAGGCAGTGGAGAGCTCTTCGTCTGGGATGCCCAAAGTGGAGAACCCCTCTACGTCTTGAGTGAGCTGAGCGAGGTCGAATATGCGCTGGCGTGGAGTCCGACCGGCACGACGCTGATCAGCGGGGGCAGCGACGGTATGCTCCGCTGGTGGGATGGCGAGTGCGGGAAGTGCGTGCAGACGCGCCGGGCGCACCAGGGAACAATCCAAGCACTCAAGGTGAGTCCCGATGGCCGCTCGCTCGCCAGCTGCGGGGACGATGGGGCCATCCGCATCTGGGATCTGGAGGGCGGCGACCTGTTACGCACCCTGAGGCGTGATCGACCCTACGAGCGACTGGATATCAGCGGGGCAAAGGGATTGACGCAGGCGCAGAAGGCGTCGTTGCGCGCGTTAGGGGCAATTGAGGATGCTCCCTCATGAGGGCTATTCAAAATCGGTTGTGGCATCCCCACTTCCTCATATACACCTACACGATGTGAAGTGATGGGAAGTGAGAATGCCTCATAATGTCCGCATTGCTTCACGAGAAATCTTCCCTGGCGATCTTGTGATCTTGTTTTCTCTGAAAATGATCAGCAGGAAGGCACAAATTGAGTAATAATGAGTAAGAGCTTTGGTGAGAAAAAGCTGGTTGTGATGAGGGGTAGACCTCCCAGGGCAATCGCATCTAATTGACAGCTTCTAAAACTTTCAAGAGATAGTCATTACTCCAACCAGCCTTGAGACGTTTGGCTTTGATCCCTATTTTGGCAGTCTTCTCTTGTCGAAGAAGATTGAGCGCCAAGTGGCGGAGTACGGCCAAATTGTGATCAGCATGTCCAGTGCGAATGCGCGACTCATCCTCCCGAAAAGCGACATCAAGCACCCAATGCACGCTATTTTCAATCCCCCAATGACTGCGAATGGAGGTGGCAAAGCGTTGCACCTCCCTGGCAAAACTGAGCAGGTAATAGCGTGTCTCGGTCGTTACCTCAAGACCAATCCGCCGTTCCGATACTACCATGCCAATGGCTTGCAAGCCCTTCCATCTTCCTTCTTGATCCAGGTAGGTGAGCTGCTCAAGATCGTCAATCATCCAATGTTTCCGGATTTCTAGACGACCATGATCTTTCTCAATACTTTCATAGAATTGGTGCTCGATGTCGCGAAAATGGTCTTTGCGTGCAAGCGCAAAGGTATCTTTGACATTCTCATACAAGTTCCCCTGATTCTCTTTGAGCGCCAGGGCATAGTCTCCATTTTGCTCGATGATCTGTGCGGCAATAGCCCTCTGTGTTCCTATGGCATCAATGGTGACGATGCATCCTTCCAGTGCCAGCAGTTTTAATAACTCAGGAATGGCAGTAATCTCATTGGATTTCTCATCCACAGCAACTTGAGCCAGCACCAATCGGTTCTCTGCTGCCCATGCGCTTACCATATGCAAGGCCTTTTTGCCGTTTGCCGCATCATGTGAGCGCCTCAACGTTTTTCCATCAAGAGCAACTACCCCTGCGATCTTCTCGTTCAAGCTACGCACCTAGTTCAGGAAACACTCCTCAAACTGCTTCGGGTCTATTCGCGCAAACACGCGACCAAAGGTATCATGAGAGGGGATGCCATTGGGCAGCTCTAAAAAGGTTTTCAACCAGGCCTCTTTGGTTTTGCCAAAAGACTCGATGTCCACCCATCCCTCCGCTCCACAGAGTACTCCTAATATCGCGATGATGATGATATCGAGCAATTGATGCTGTTTGGTTCGATCCACTTGCGGATCTTCTATGGCCTCAAACATGCTTTGCAGGGTATTCCTGCTTGCTTCTTCCATCTTCCTCCCTCAACTTCTTGCGGTTTTTGACCTTTATTCTATCACCTCCTCACAATTTAGATGCGATTGCCCTGGTAGACCTCCTGCCTCCCTTGTATTTACACAAAAGTTCTGGTAAAGTTGTTCTAGAGCGCCCTGAGCTCGTGAAATCCTGCCTTCGTCAGAACGTGACATCTTTTGCCGAAAGCAACAAAAAATGCACGTGACATCTTTTGTCAGAGCCGCTCACATTTTAAACGTATGGTATACACGAGCCAATAAAGCCAGTTCATGGCAAACGAGCGGCGATTTTGTGACACCCTGCCTTCCAAGCAGGCTGTCGCGGGTTCGAGCCCCGTCTCCCGCTATCATCACACAGGAAGCCAGTTCACAAGGGCTTTTACAGGAAGCGAGCAGTAATGGCTGCAGGGGCAATATAGCTCACGAGTGCTTCAGTGAGTGCATGCCTCGGAAATCCATATGTACCTGCCTCATATGAGGACCAAAAAGGTACGAAATGGTATGAGTCCATGTTTCTCTTGTGATGCCTCACGTGAATCGGAGGCGTTTCTGTGTCTTTTGATTCTTCTCGCAAAGAGCAAGTTGCTCCTGCAAGGTCTCCTTTGAGAGTTTTTGCAACACAGTCACCCTTACCGAATTTATGCTGCTGCGAACGTTTGTGGTTCTGGCAATGTCTCGTGATGCTTGTTCGCTGAAGCAATTAGCGCCTCGAGAGCTTCTAGTCCGTGCTCCAATGCCTCAGCGTACGTATCACCATGGGTGACCGGTCCGAGTACACGTTCGGCTCGCTCCCAGTCAGGGAGCCGCACGAGGTAAGCTTGATCTTCATCAGACCACTGGATCAACATTGAGTAATGTAGTTCACTCATGGCTTGTGTCTCCCTTGCTGTTCTTGTGCTTCTTGAAGCTTCCGCATCGCTTCTCGTATCTCACGCTCCTGATAAGGCTTGGCGTCGGCACTATCCTTGCCTACAAGGTTCACGCTTATGCCTGGGATAAGCGGGTGCTTCCATATTTGATGACTTCCAGTTTGATGATCCAGATAAAAGCCCACAAGCTGTAAATCTGTGCGCCACTGTCGGAGCTTCCGTGACACCATGCCTCCTTACTGACCATCATAACTTCTATGCTTCCCATGATCTGCGTGACCCTTGTTCCACCATGTGAACGTCAACTCTGCACTGAGGGATAGCTTGATGCTTAATAAGGATGAGTATTCCTTTACCACCTCACGACACTCATTATACCTAACTACGTCAAAACTGACAATCCCCAACGATGCTCTACATTGGATGTGCATTGCCTCAAACGTCAATGCAGGAACAAATGCTCTGAGTAGCAAGCACAATCACATGCGACGGAGACTCCAACTTCGGTAAGAAGCAGATCTTTTAGACCCACACGCTTCGGTCAAAGTAGGTTTGCGCATAGGAATCGATGTAGGCTGCCTGCTTCTCAGGAGGAACCCCAAAGCGATGCTCCAACATCTGCGCATTCTCCTCTTTCAATGTTGCATTGATCTGCACCTGTTTCAGGAGGTCTCCCTAGCGGCTCTGAGCCTGAAGTGACCCGCACGCCAGGAGCGCAACCCAAAACTGAAGGCGAGGGGCAGGAAGCGAGAAGACAATCAGGGCTCCAAAGGCCTCAAGACGCCCGAGGGCATAGACCAGCTCATCCTGGTAGTCATGCCAGACGTTTTTGCGATCAACGGCGTCTGTCCGACCTCCCAAGTATGAGCTAAAACCCGCTTGGGAGAGCGGATGAGATCAGGACGGCCTGCTTGTTGGGCAGCCAGAGCGACAATGATGATGGCGGTGTAGGTCAAGGCGACCTGTCGAGCGATGGTTGACCAGCCGGAGAGTGGCGGGCGCTGTAAGTGGAAGAAGAGCAAGACGCGGCCAAAGAAGCGTTCGATGGCACTTCGCTTGCCCAATTCCTCTTGGAGTCAGTTTACCCCAGTTTTTTGAGTTAGGAAATGCCCTCAACCTCTTTGTTATTCTACGGAGCAGAAGCAGAAACGACAAGTTCTACCTCACCTGGGGAAGTTACCGGCGTCTGAGCCGGATGATCGATATCGAAATTGGTTTGCTGCCAGATGTAGCAATTCACTCTCACTCCAGGTGGGGCTGCTTGTTGAAGCTGCGTTGCCCACCCCTTGATATCTCTTCGGCAATCAGGACAGACTTTCACTTGTGTGAAGGGTACTCCCATTGGATATGGTGGATAATTCGACCAGCCCTTGTGAACGCCGTTCGGGCCGGCTTTCGGTGATGAAGCAGTCCAGGCAGGCCTTCTCATCTTGAAGTGAGACCCCATCCGACTTCTTCTGCTTACACATTACCCACCCACTCCAAGACATGACACTTCTCCCGCATTAGGCTTGCGTGGCGCACAAGCGGAAACCGGTGGCAATGGACAAGAGAGCACCTCGCGTGTCGTCCATCGTCGGTTGGTTCTCCCCGCCGCCATCGCAGGAGTCCGCTGCCGGTAGCGTTGAGCCAGACGTTTGCCTCCTCGTGCTTGTGGCTGCACAAGCGCCACTCGGAGTGATTCGTGAGGACGCACAAAATGATAGTAAGCTCGCCACCACTCCAGATGGGCGAGCAGGTGTGGGCCTTGCTGGGCTGTGGCCCAGGTCCGGCGAGCTAGCGCGGCTATTCCATGTCGGACGGTCAGATTCACCCGCTCAATGAAAGCCGTATTGAGTCGTCCAGAAAAACCCATCCTCTGTAAGGCGACCGTGAGATCTACCTTTGTCCCGAGCCGCATCACAGGCGTGACGCGCACCAGCTTGCGCCTCCGGTAGCTTTTCTTCACCTGGCCGTAGATCAGGTTCGTCGCCACCTGCCACCGGCGCTCGTTGCGCCCTCGGCGTCTCTCTTGCCGCCATGTCCCAAAATGGGCAGTCAGGGCATAAAAGTACAAATTTAACCCATCACTCGTGAAGAGCGGGAGCCAGCCAGGGGCCAGGATCCGTCGTAGAGAATGGATCACGGTGTGGGCCGCGTTTTGCGTGCGCGGGCCCAGATGGAGCACGGGAAGAATCTTCGTACAGGGGTCGATCGCCAGCCACAGCCACAGAACCTGTTTGGCGTTGCGCAGCCTGGTGCGGAGTTCGTCCAACTGCAGATGCGGAGGTTGGAGGTTGCGGAAGCAGCGCTCGTGGAAGAGCTCAGCGTGCCCGCCTGCGCGAGTGAGCCACGTAGTAATGGTGGCCTGACGGTAGCCGAAGACTCGTTCAGAGGCTGAAGGATCCAGGCCTTCGGCCAGCGCAGAGAGCACCACTGCGACCTGGTGCGAGGGGGTTTTCAGACGATACAAGGGGGTGTTGCGCCGGGCAGTGAACGTCGTGTGACAGGCCTGACAACGAAAGGTCTGAATTCGCTCAGCAGAGCCATGCTTGCCATCCCCGACCAAAGCATGAATGTGTGCGTCTGTGACCCCAAGGTATGGGCACCGTGGGTTGGGACAGGCGTAGCCCTCGGTGTTCACGCGCTTGGGGGCTCCTCGCCGGCTTTTCACCTCACGCCAGGGACGCACAGGCAGAGGCGCTGGCTCTCCACCCGACGAGGGAGTGGAGGCGAGACGACAGGCGGGACAATCGTCTGGGCAGCGGGGCTTGAGCAGACGATGGAGCGTCGTGCGCTTGGCCCCTCCTCGTGAGGAGGAAGGCCGAAAATGGAACCAGCAAAGACGCCCGAGCCTCGCCAGAGAAAGCAGGAGGCAGCCCACAAGCAGGAACACGAACGCATGAAGGGCCATAACGATCCTCGCTGTTTGAAATGGGGAGAAGGGAGAGCTCCTTTATATTTATATAGGAAGGATAAGGAGAGTCTACCATGCTGTCAAGCGAGTGGGAGAGTTGTCCGAATTGTCCACCACCGAGTGGGGCAGTGCCAACATGACAGAATCACTGGACAACAACAGTACGATTTCTCGTGAAGCCCCCTTTTTCTGCTGGCCATCTGCTAGTGTGACCATGTTGCCTCATCTATAAGCTATCTCGTTCATGTCACAGGCACTCCTTGCTTCTCTTCAAAAAAGGAGAGACATATAGGAAGCTGGAGCCCATGCCTGTCGAGGATGCTGGGGAGCGTGAAGAAAAGCAGAGGGATGAGCCATTACAGCTTTCGTCTCTGTGGTGAGTCACCGGGATCACACCAGGAAACAGCTTCTTCGTTCGCTCCAAATGTGGTATGCTAGAGGCAGAGAGAACAGGGGAGCTGGACCCATGTGGCAGTGTCCCAGCCCCCAGGCAGGCGTTCACCCACGCAGCGGGCACACCCGACAGTTATCAGTGTAGCGGATGGGTCCTCTTGAAGTCAGCGTCCAGCAGGTGACGTGTCACTTCACACCTCACTTCACATTCCTTCAAAGTGTGTCGCTTCGCCGGGTCACGCGAGATCAGGAGATCGCTCGTGAAGAGACATGTGTACCGTGAGCGAGACTACGCCTTCGCTCAGTTGGTGCTGACGCTGCGCACCGCCATCGGCCTGAGCCAGGTGGGCCTGGCCGAGCGGCTTGGCGCCTCCCGGCGTGCGGTGGCAGGGTGGGAGGGCGGCCTCAGCTACCCCAAAGCCGAGCGCCTCCAACAGCTCATCGCCCTGGGGATGCAGCAGCAAGCGTTTCCCGCTGGGCGCGAGGAGGAGGAGATCCGCGCGCTGTGGAAGGCGGCCCACCAGAAGGTGCTGCTGGATGACGCCTGGCTGCATGACCTGCTCGCTCCTCTTTCGCCTGTCCCGCTTTCTCCACTGGCAGGGACGCCCGGGGCCCACGCGGCAGCGGAACCTGCCGCCTCCCCGCGCGTCGACTTAGTGGAAGCCCTCGACGTGAGCCACTTCGCGGGCCGCGAGGTGGAAGTGGCTGAACTCTCCCAGTGGATCGTGCAGGAGCGTTGCCGCCTGGTGACGCTGCTCGGGATGGGCGGCATCGGCAAGAGCATGCTGGCCTCCTTGCTGGGTCAGCGCCTGGCTCCGCACTTCGAGGCGGTGCTCTGGCGCTCCCTGAGGGACGCGCCCTCGTGCGAAGAGCTGGTCGCCGATTGTATCACCTTCTTCTCCGAGACACCCCCCGCAGAGTTTCCCATCTCGCTGGAGCAGCGCATCACGCAGCTCGTGGCCCGCTTGCAGGCGAGCCGCTGTCTGCTGGTGCTCGATAACCTGGAAACCCTGCTGGCGAGCGGTGACCCAGAGGGCAACTACCTGCCCGGCTACGAGGGCTACGGACGGCTGATCGAGCGTCTGGCCGAGTCGGCCCACCAGAGCTGTGTGCTGCTGACTTCTCGGGAGAGGCCCAGGGAGATCGAAGCGCTGGAAGGCACTCGCTCCCCCGTGCGCTCACTGCGCCTGCTAGGGGTGGACGACCAGACCGCCCAAGAGCTGCTCAGCGACAGGGGACTTAGCGGTACACCTGCCACCTGGCAGCGCCTCGCGGCCGGCTACGCGGGCAATCCGCTGGCCTTGAAAATCGTGGCGCAGGCTATCACCGACCTCTTCAGTGGCGATCTCGACCGCTTTCTGCAGGAGGGGGAACTGATCTTCAACGGCGTCCGCCCAGTACTGCGCCAGCAGGTGGGGCGGCTCTCGCTCCTGGAGTATCTGCTGCTCACCTGGCTCGCGGTGCTGCGTGAGTGGACGAAGCTCGAAACGCTCTCGCAGGTCCTGCATCCCAGGGTGCTGCGCTCGCAGGTGTTGGAGGCGCTGGAGGCGCTCTCGCGGCGCTCGCTCGTGGAGCGGGGGCAGCAGGCCAGCTTTGGCCTACAATCGGTGGTGATGGAGTACCTCATCGATGAGTTGGGTGAACGCCTGGCCGGGGAGATCGTGCTGGGCAACCCCCAGCAACTGCGCCGGGTGGCCCTCTTGCAGGCGCAGGCCAAAGATTATGTGCACCAGACGCAGGTTCGCCTGCTGGTGCAGCCCCTCCTCGCGCGGCTGCGCGCCGAACTGGGAGCAAACGCACAGGTCGAGGCGCACCTGCTGCGCCTGCTCTCGCAGTTCCGGGCGGAGGATGCGGCCAAAGAGGGCTATGGTCCGGCCAACGTGATCACCCTGCTCAAAGTCCTGCGAGGGCACCTGCGCGGCCTGGACCTGTCGAGGCTCTCCATTCTCGGAGCCTATTTGCAAGGCGTCGAGCTGCAGGACGCCAATTTGGCTGAGTCCCTGCTGCAGGAGTGCGTCTTGGACGAGAGCTTCGATGCTATTTGGTCAGTAGCTGCCAGCAGCCCTGGCCAGTACTGCGCTGTGGGCAGCAGGCGAGGAGAAGTGCGCGTCTGGAAGGAAAGAGGCCGACTCCTTCATCTGGTCTGGCAGGCCCATACCGATGTGGTCTCAACCCTGGCCTTCAGCCCGGACGGCTCTAGCCTAGCCAGCGGCAGTTGGGATGGCACGCTCAAGCTGTGGAACCTGCAGAGCGGGGCACTGCTCTGGAGAGGCCGTCACACGAACACGATCAGCTGCCTGGCCTTTTCACCTGATGGCAGGCTGCTTGCCAGTAGTGGGCGTGATGCGACGGTCCAGCTCTGGGATGCCCACAGCGGCACCAACCTCCAGATCCTGCCACACCCTGGTGCGGTGTATAGGGTCACCTGGAGCCCCGATGGAGGCTTGCTTGCCAGTGGCGACTTTGCGGGATCTATTCGATTGTGGCAGGTCCAAAAGACAGCACCGGCCAGGTGTGTGCAGACCATTGAAGGGCATACCGACCGGGTGCTTGGTCTGGCCTTTGCCCCCGACGGACGTACCCTGGCCAGCGGGAGCTGGGATCGAACGGTCAAACTGTGGGAAGTGGCGAGTGGACGCCTGCTCCAGACGCTCTCGGGGCACAGAGACAAGGTGCATTGCGTCGCCTGGAGTCCTGATGGACGCACCGTTGCCAGTTGCAGCGTAGACAAAACGATCTGGCTTTGGGATGTCGTACAAAGCCATTCTCAAGTGGCCCTACGTGGACATAGCGCCGCCGTGTACAGCCTGGCCTTCACCTCCGACAGTACGAGTTTGCTCAGTGGTGGGGAAGACGGCACCTTGCGCGTGTGGGAAGTGGCGAGTAGGCAGTGCGTGCGCAGTATGCAGGGTTATGCCCTCTCCATCTACGAGATCGACTGGAGTCCCGATGGCATGCACCTGGTCAGTGGAGGCACAGATACGTTGGTGACCATCTGGGATGTGGCCACTGGGACAGCGTCCAAAGTGTTGCAGGGGCATAACTGGATTGTGTATGGGGTGGCGTGGAGCCCAGATGGGAGGTTTGTGGCAAGTTGTGAGTTGCACACACTCATCCGTCTCTGGGATGCCACCTCGGGAGCCTGTGTCCAGACGCTTCAGGATCTGGCTGCTTCACCATTGGATGTCGCCTGGAGTCCAGATGGGCAACTGCTCGCCTGGGGAACTGATCAGCATGGCATTCAAGTGTGGGATATGACAAAGCAGGGCCTCCTTTGGGACAAGCGTCCCTTCTCGACCATCATTCGCTATGTAGACTGGAGCCCAGACGGCACCCGGGTGGTCGGTGGTGGCGATGATGGGGGCCTGTACCTGTGGGGGATTGCCGATGGCACGCTGCTGCAGCGGCTGCCGGGACACCAAGGAATGGCCACGCGTGTGGTCTGGAGTCCCGATGGCACACGGCTGGCCAGTTGTGGCAGCAGCAGTGACACAGGGGAATTGTTCGTGTGGGATGTGCAGAGCGGGGAATGCCTCCAAACCTTTGCAGGGCATCCCGGTATTGTCTCTGCCGTCGTCTGGATTCCGACTGGGGACCTCCTGGTCAGCGGAGGGAGTGATGGGATACTGCGCTGGTGGGATGTACAGAGCGGAAAGTGCTTGAGGATGCGAGCAGCACATCAAGGAACGGTCCTCTCGCTCAGGAAGAGTCCCGATGGGAAGTTGCTGGCCTGTTGTGGGGATGACGGAGCCATCCACATCTGGGAGCTCAAAAGTGGCGAGCATGTGCGCACGCT
>VBHI01000286.1 GCA_005881495.1 Chloroflexota bacterium | reverse complement strand
TGGCGTCACCAGCACTTGACCCGCCCGTCGCACCACGAAGCGATCGTGCTCGTAGTCATGCGTGACAGGGAAGATGAGACGGACAAGCTTCAGCAAGGGATTGCGCTCCGGATGCACTTCCGCTTCCTGATGGAAAGCCATTCTCACTCCCGTAACGATCAGGAATGCTCCAAACAGGTAGATGATCCAGTGGAACATGTCGAGTAGGACAGCACCCAGCACAATCATGATGCCTCGCATTAGCAGAGCACCCAGGATACCCCAGAACAGCACGCGGTGTTGATAGGCCGCCGGTACAGCGAAGTAGGTGAAGAGCAGTACAAAAACAAAAATGTTATCAACACTGAGCGATTTTTCGATCAAGTAGCCTGTGAAGAACTGCAGCGCAGATTCTGGCCCGCTGAAGAAGTACAGTCCAGCGTTGAAGGTCAGCGCCAATGTAATCCAGACGATGCTCCATATCGATGCCTCTGTGATCGAGACAGTATGGGCTTTGCGATGAAAGACACCCAGGTCAAGTGCAAGCATCGCCAGGACGAAGACGTTAAATCCTATCCATAACCAGATGTTCCCTAAAAGCATTACGTATTTTCTTCTGTGCTTTCCACATACTTATGCATATCCACACTATCGTATTCGATACGCTCAACCCGCAGGCGAGCAATACGGAAATGATCCATCGCTTCTACCTTGAGCTGGTACTTCCCTAGGGAAATACTGTCGCCCACCGTTGGAATGCGGCCAAGCTCACCGAACACGTAACCTGCGATCGTTACAGAGTGGAGAGCACCAAAGGTCACTCCGAAACGCTCGGCGAACGCATCGACCATCATCAGGCCGTCCACTGAGTAGGACCCATTTGCCAGCATCTCCACCTCAGAACGCACACCTTCCTCAAGCGTATCGAACTCGTCTTGCACCTCTCCGACAATCTCTTCCAGAATGTCTTCCAGGGTGACGATACCAGCTGTTTCACCGTATTCGCTAATGACGACGGTGAGATGCGCCTTTTTGTGTTGCATCAGGGTCATCAGCTTGGTGATCGCCGTTGTCTTCGGCACCATCAGGATCGGCCGGAGGATGCTCTGGACGGCAAGCGGTTCACCCAAATCCCTCTTGCTGAGGAGAGTAAACACATCTTTGAGATGCACCAGACCAATAATATTGTCCAGCGTTCCTTCATACACAGGGAACCGCGTGTAGTGCTCCTCGGCGATTTTCTTCTGTAAATCCTCGATCGTGATATTATGAGGGATACCGACAATCTCGGCACGAGGTACCATCACGTGCTGTGCTTTCTTCTCGCCGAAGTCGAAGATACGCCGCAGGAGCACCTCCTCCTCGTTATCCAGCAGACCCGCTTTGTGGCTCTGTGCGACCAGCATTTCCAGTTCTTTGACAGTGTGAACCGATCCATGCTCACTGGCAGCCCGCAGACCGAATGCACGCACGACCAGATTGCCCAGGCCATTCATGAATACAATGAAAGGTCGAAAGAGACGCGCAAACAAGTACAACGGACGAGCAACGAAGAGCGTGGTTTCCTCGCTGCGTTGCAAGGCAATCGATTTGGGAACCAGTTCTCCAAGGACGATATGGAACATGGTAATCAGGAAGAAGCTGATGGCAATAGCGACACTATGGGCGAGCTCTGTTGCGGCTGTGCCCCCAGCGAACGAAAACAGCGGCTCAATGAGGTGTGCCAGGGAAGGCTCACCAATCCAGCCTAATGCCAGGCTCGCCAGGGTGATACCGAGTTGTGTGGCGGCGATATAATTGTCCATGTGCCGAAGTTCATCCTGGACCACCCTCGCAGTCCTTTTGCCTTCGGCTGCAAGCTCATCTATGCGTGTGTGGCGAACTTTCACCAGGCCAAACTCTGCTGCGACGAAGAAACCATTGGTAGCTACCAGCACGAATACTGCCAGAATTCCTACGAGTGAGCCTACATCCAAATGGAATGTTCCTTTCAAAAACTGTGGCAGGAGTACTCATTCAGTACCCCTGCACACCTGTCATAGCTTGCTTTCCTATAGGGTCACAACCAGATGTTGCATTCCCTTTTTCTTCATGGAAAGGAGAGAATGAAGGCTCTCTAGATCTATCCTTCTCCTGTCCTGGTCACAGCATAGCGCATAGAGATGAACTCTCGCTGTGACGTAGCTGAGATAAGTCTGAGTATATCTCGTTATTGATCGTCACTGCTACCAAACAGGTGGAGCAAGCTCAGGAACAGGTTCAGGATATCGAGATAGAGACTGACGGTCAGCAGAATTGCAGCCGACAGCGTGTCCTCGGTGAATTTGATCCGCTGCACGTCGTAGACGATGAAGCCACTGAAGAGTCCCACGCTCACCAAAGCGATGATGAAAGACAGCGGGCCTGTAGCGAAAAAGAGGCTAAAGATGCTGGCGACGATCACCGCTAACAGCCCGATGAACAGGATCGGTCCGAGAAAACTCAGATTGCGCTTCGTTGTCCATGCCCAGGCTCCCAGCCCTATAGTCAGGATCGCGGTCAACGCCAGGGCCTCATATATGGCGAGGGCGGCTCCTGCCGCAACAAAGGCTGCGATGATGATGCTGACGGTCATGCCACTGATGAATGTGAACAGGTAGAGCAAGCTCAAGTTGAGTGAGGATGCGTGCGGCAGCTTGTGCGCTGTAATCATGAGAGCAATCAGCACGACGAACTCGCCAATGATCGCTGGTAAAACGAACGCACTAATCCCTGCATCGAGCAACTGCAATCCTGCAAACAGGCCAAAGCCTGCTGCCACCAGTGAGAAACTCAGGAGCATGAGTACTTTGCTGAGAAGCGATTGATAGGTAGCACTCCCAGGAACAGCGCCGTAGCTCTCATATGGGGGCTGCTGGTACGTGTTATACTCCTGGCTTTGATCACTATAGTTATATGGATTGTACGGATAATTGTTCATCTTCGTGTTCTCCTTTGAGCTGAATCTTTTGCAGTCGCTTGATGAAACTTCTTCATCTGACCAAAATCGCTACCAGTCGACACCATCACTGAAATCAACACCTCCTCCAAAGTCCGCGCCTTCAGCACCGAGACCA
>VBHI01000093.1 GCA_005881495.1 Chloroflexota bacterium | reverse complement strand
AGATGCACCTGGCCGTCGAGATCGATGCATTTTTACAAAGTCACACCAGTTACTGGCAAGCGCAACTATCGCTTCATGCAGCGAGTAAACGCTTTGCTGAGGCCGATAGTGAACGCCAAACCTGTTTGGTTGCTATTGAAAAGCTGCTACCAGCTTTGGGTGAGAAGGCCAATCAAGTAGCACAATCTCATCTACAGCCTCAGCCGTCTCAACTCCCTATTAATCAGTTACAACAGCCCCAAGCGCATCTCCATCTATTATCAGATGATCATAAACACTCGAATTTCAGCATTGCTAAGCCCTCAACGCCAGAATTTCTCCATAATGCGGGTGGCTCTCTCCCTAACCTGTACATTACCTGCTTTGGGCACTTTGAGGTCAAGCGGTTTGATCAACCAATCATGCTTTGTCATAGTCGCAGTGGACAAGCAATTATACGCTACCTGGTAGCGCAGGTAGGAAATCGTGCATCCGTGGATAGGCTTATGGATGCATTGTGGCATCAAGATACGCCAGAAATAGCCCGCCGCAAGTTACAGGTAGCAGTCAGCTCAGCGCGCCGTTCGCTCAATGGTGATTGCCACTGCGGGCCGGGTGAAGGATATATTCTCTATAAAGATGGGTTCTACCAGTTTAATCCATCAGTGGCGGTCCAAACTGATGTAGAAGAGTTTCTGTTCTTGTGGCAAGCTGGTCGACAGGCCAGCGGAAGTGAGTCAATGGCGCTCTATGAGAGAGCCTGCAATTTGTGTAGCGGCCCATTTTTAGTCGAGGATATGTATGCCGATTGGTCGTTCACGCGGCGGGAATACCTGAAAGACATCTATTGTGCCATGTGTCGTACACTTGCTGAATACTATCAGGAGATGAGGCAGTATGAGGATGCCGTGAAGTGGACCAACGCTATTCTCAGGGAGGATCGCTGTGACGAGGCGGCACACCGGCAACTCATGAGTATATATGTAGCCCAGGGGCGGCGGTCTGAGACACTACAACAATATTATCGCTGCGAACGCATCCTGTCCAAAGAATTAGGTGTAGCACCTATGCCTGAAACGATGAGTGTATTACAGGCCATCCTGAACTCCGCTGATCTTTCCCCTGGCGAGAAATTTCCTGGTGAGTGAAAAGAAAATAGAGCGGAAATAGAGCGGAAATAGAGCCTCTTATGCTAAGCTCCACTGAGGTGTAGGTGTCCGCGAAACACGGAAAGGCATGGAAATGGTACCTCTTGTTCATATGCTCTACCACAACATCCGGGCAACCAGGCAATGAGCAGCAGTGACACATTCTCCATCATTGTCTGGTTCTGGCATGATCCACTGACGAACGCGACGCAGTTGAAGGTGGTGCGAGTTGATACAAGTGAAGAAGTACAGTTGAGCGACGGCAGCTTTCTTCTGCGTATTTCACGAGATAAGGATACAGCGGTAGAGCGCTGCTTGATACGTCACATGCCCAGTGGCCGAGAAGCCTACGTACAGGGGGGATCGAACCTGCGTGTTTTTATCAAAGATTGTTTTTTGAGTAATGGCGAGTCCGACACTACATAGGAGGCATAATTGATGGAGTGGATGGACAACGCAGCAGACCGCTGAACTATCGAAAATGGCGATTTGAGAACGGAGGTTTTCTTTCATGCCAATCACACCCACGTATCCAGGCGTCTACATCGAAGAAATCCCCAGTGGTGTTCATACCATCACGGGAGTCAGCACCTCTGTTACTGCCTTCGCGGGACTGGCAAAGACCGGCGACGTTAATGTGGCAACGCGCGTACTCAGCTTTGCTGACTACGAGCGCAGCTTTGGCAGCCTGGTCTCCTACTCCGAAATGAGCTATGCCGTGCGCCAGTTCTTTCTTAATGGTGGGAGCGAGGCATGGATCATACGGCTCATCAGTCAAGGCACCACACCTGACACTGTTACTCTACAAGATACTGAAGCCACACCAAAGAATCTATTGCAGATTGATTCTGTGAAGCGCGGTGAATCAGACAGAGCGATACAAGTGCTCGTTGATGCTACATCACCCAATGCCTTTAAACTCACATTTATCAGTACTGCCAAAAACAACCCGGCAGACAAGATAGTTGAGACTTTTCCCAACCTCACCATGGTAAATCCACCACCAAGCCCAGGTCTAGGTTATGTAGAGACAACGGTCAACGGTACTTCACAGATCGCAACAGTTAAAGACCTGGTTCATAGTTCCACTGCGTTGCTCCCCGTCCAAACAGTAGATCAGGGGTCTCTGACTAGTGGCACGATTCAGGCAAGCGATATCACTGATCTGCCAAGTGCAGAGTCTAACAGCTTACGCATTAGCCTTGACGGTTCTAGTCTTGATACAATCAATCTAGGTAATACGGCTGCTTCTGGCAGTAATGTAGCGGCCAAACTGGGTGTTATCGCTACTCGTATCCGAACTGCTGTACGTGCCCTCAAGCCTGCCAATCCTGCATACCAGAACTTCACTTGCACGGTCGAAGGTGGCAATACGCTCAAGCTCACTTCGGGGACACTGGGTACCGGTTCGTCTGTAACGGTAAGAGCGACATTAGAGCACAGCATTGCGACAGCGCTTCATCTTTTAGATGAAGCCACTATAACTACGCCGAACACCTTTTTATTACAAGGTGGAGCAGGAGCGCTATTTACAGCAGGAGAAGAGTACAACCGCTTCATAGCCGATCGTGCTAAGCGCGAAGGCATCTATGCGCTTGAATCTGTTGACCTGTTCAACTTACTCTGTTTGCCAGGTATTACCGATGTTGGCGTCTTAGCGGATGCCGCGGCATACTGTCAGGAACGGCTAGCCTTCCTCATCGTTGATGCGCCACATAACGCAACGCCACCGGTCCTTGGGCCAAATGATATGTACAAAGACATTGTCGATACCACTGCAGGGAATATTATTCCCAAGACAACCTATGCTGCCATCTACTATCCCTGGATCATGGTTTCTGACCCATTGAATCCGGGTTCGCTGCGGACTTGTGCGCCAGGTGGCACGATCGCAGGTGTCTATGCCCGCATAGACAGCGCACGCGGTGTGTGGAAGGCGCCAGCAGGAACAGAGGCATCACTGGTGGGAGTACAGGGCCTCGAGTACCTCCTGACAGACGCCGAAAACGGCATCCTCAACCCTCAAGGTGTGAATTGCCTGCGCGTTTTCCCTGCTTACGGGCCGGTGTCCTGGGGTAGTCGTACATTATTGGGCAGTGACGTTGCCGGGGACCCGTACAAATACATCCCCATCCGCCGCCTGGCCCTCTACATTGAGGAGAGCCTCTTCCGAGGCACGAAATGGGTGGTCTTCGAGCCGAATGATGAGCCGCTATGGGCCCAAATTCGCCTGAATGTCGGTGCGTTCATGCACAACCTGTTCCGCCAAGGCGCGTTCCAGGGCACAACACCACGCCAAGCTTACTTCGTCAAGTGTGATAGCGAGACGACCACCCAGAACGACCGCGATTTGGGTATTGTCAATATCGTCGTCGGCTTCGCACCGTTGAAACCAGCCGAGTTCGTGATTATCCAGATTCAGCAGATACCAGGCAACATTGAAGTCTAGGGAGGAAGAACAGCATGGCTCAATTTAGCGTCAATACGCAACGCTTCGATCCATACAAGAATTTCAAATTTCGTGTCAAGTGGGATGGTCGCTACGTGGCAGGTATCAGCAAGGTCAGTGCCTTGAAGCGTACATCCGAGGTGGTAGAGCATCGCGAAGGTGGCGATGCGAGCACCAGCCGCAAGTCTCCCGGGCGCGTTAAGTATGATGCCATTACTCTGGAGCGAGGCGTTACGCACGATACCGAATTTGAAAAGTGGGCGAATAAGGTCTGGCTGCAAAATGCAGGACTTGGTTCCGAGGTCTCGCTCAAGGATTTCCGTAAGGATCTCATTCTCGAACTGTATAACGAGGCCGGTCAGGTAGTGATTGCCTACAAAATCTATCGCTGCTGGGTCTCGGAATACCAGGCCATGCCTGATCTGGATGCCAACGCCAATGCTGTAGCCATCCAGCACATCAAGCTAGAGAACGAAGGATGGGAGCGTGACGAGAGCGTCACTGAACCAACTGAGCCGTCGTTCACCGTACCGGCGACCTAATCTATGATGCTGGTACTATCTAGTCAAGAGATGCTGCATATCTGGGAGATCGGCCTGGGACATCATCCTATCGATCAGGCGCTAATCATCCTGGCAGCTGCTTTCCCAGAAACATCGCGGGACACCCTTGCTGAGTTGAGTATCGGCCAAAGAGATAGCTATCTTCTCGCGGTTCGGGCACACACCTTTGGCTCGCGGCTCGTGGTCCTTGCTACCTGCCCTCAATGTCGAGATCAGGTGGAGTGTGTGCTCGATATAGCTGCTATGGGGTTAGTGGCAGGCATAGGAGCCGAAGCCCCCACCCCGGAGGCCGATAAATCGGCGGTGGGCGCGATAAATCGGCCCCTACGGTTCGCCGGGGATGCAGGACCACCAATACGGTTCGCCGGGGATGCGGGATCACCAATACGGTTCACCGGGGAGGATGCGGAGCTCAATAAGGTGCAGCAGGTGAGGGTTGATGGGTATGAAGTGTATATTCGCTTACCTAACAGCCTGGATCTTGCTGCTATCGCTAACGACAACGACGTTGGCAGCGCTCGCAAACGGTTGGTTCAGTGTTGTATCGCGCAGTCCTACCACGATGGTCTGCCCTTATCAGCGGAATCACTGCCTGAGACGGTGATAGAGGTGGTAACAGCACAGATGGTCGAACGCGATCCGCTGGCTGAGATACAACTCGATCTTACCTGCCCGGCATGCGATCATCACTGGAATGCCATGTTTGACATCGCTACGTTTTTATGGCGTGAGATTAGCACGGAAGCGAAACGCCTGCTACGCGAAGTGCATATCCTGGCACAAGCTTATGGATGGCGTGAAGCTGATATTTTGTCGATGAGTGCTGCCCGGCGGCAGTTGTATATGGAAATGGTGACGTGATGGCCGACTTTCTCACCCGACTCGCTGAACGTACCCTGGGTGTTGCATCGGTAGTACAGCCGATCATCGCGCCGGTGTTCGGGCCTGAGCCGGTGCTAACCAGCGATACGCATCTACTCCAGCGCGAGAATACACCAGTGGTACAATCGATCCTCGCGCCTGAGCCAGCATCAGCTACCGAGGCGCAGCGCCTCCAGCGCGAGGAGATGTCATTGAATACCGCCCACGATGATATGGTGCCTGCAAGAGATCGCTTTAGCCCAACTACATTGCGCATGTCACGCCGTCACCCAATAAACTCAGAGGCTTCTGAACACGGGGCAGACCAATCCTTCCTGGAGTACAGCCAGGGCATACATGCGCATCCCGAACACCTGGTGCATGTACCCAGAGATGTATCGCCAGAACAGGAGTACCCTAGGCACCGTATTGTCCCCACCCTGGATACCACTATTGTCTCAGATCAAGGTGCAGCTACACCTACCCTGGGTATAGTCCCATCGTCTATTACCCTTGTTCCTGCCCAGAATGAAGTTTCCCCAGGTACATCCCCTTCAACTGATTGGACTCTTTTAACCAGGTCAAATGCCAGGGCTTTGCCGTCAGTTCAACATCTTGAAGCATCTGCGACAGAAAAATCGGCATCTGCGCCAATTATCCGGGTGACTATCGGCCGCATCGAAGTGCGCTCCATTATGCCGGCGAAAGAACCTGCCGTGCGTCCTCCATCTCCGCGCCCCGGCCCAAAGCTTTCACTGGACGACTACTTAAAGCAGCAGAATGGAGGGCAGCGATGAGCAACTACCTGGCTATAGCGACTGTGACCGCAACGCTCAAACGCATCCTGCATGCTGTGGTGACTGTGGATGTCAGTGGGGCGGATGTGCGCACGGTCCGTCCCGAGACGCTGTCAAATGACACCTCCTTCATGGGGGTGAATATCTATCTGTACCAAGTGACGCCGAATGCTGCTTTTCGGAACGCTGACCTACCCACGCGTCGTCCAGATGGGACGGTCATGCAGCGACCGCAAGCGGCATTGGATTTGCACTACCTGTTCAGTTTCTACGGCGATGAGACGAAGTTTGAGCCACAACTCGTGCTGGGAAGCGTAGTACGTACCCTCCATAGCCAGGCCATCCTGTCACGCCATGAGATTTCAGATACCATCTTGCACACGACGTTTCCAACGCCCGTCCCATCGAACCTTGCCGATAGCATCGAACTGGTGCGCTTTACACCTCTTTCTATGTCCCTGGAGGAGCTATCGAAGCTCTGGTCTGTCTTCCTCCAGACGCCCTATACCCTCTCCGTTGCCTACCAGGGCTGCGTTGTGCTGATCGAGAGCGATGATACCCCGGTGCAGGCGCCTCCTGTCCTGCAGCGCAAGCTCTACGTGCTGCCATTTAACCAGCCAATGATTGATAGTGTGACGCCGCAGATGATCGTTGCAACATCCGGAGCCAAACTTACCTTGCAGGGACATAACCTGCGTGCTGACCACACACTGGTGCTGTTCGGCGACATCGAGGCAACGCCCGATCCAGGCATGGCCAATGAACGCCTGGTGGTAACGGTACCCGCCGGTGTACGGGCAGGTATGCAGAGCCT
The DNA here is from genome assembly GCA_005881495.1 of Chloroflexota bacterium. The sequence continues at coordinate 15,058 of VBHI01000093.1, read as the reverse complement.
GCAGGTGATACAGCCCATTTATATAGGTATCCCTCCTGTGCGGCATACCAGTGTTGAGTTCGAGTCTAATATAGCCGCATTTGTTTTACGCCCAACTATCAACAAGAGCGGCGGAGTCTATCAGATTACCGCTACAGCCACCGCTGTGACTGTGCAAGTCAATCCAATTGTAGGCAAGGATCAGCGCGTGGTTTTGCTGCTAAACCTGGTATCGAATGATCTGTCGACGACCTATACATTTCTGGCTTCAGCACGCAGCGCGGACAGCAATTCCATTACCATATCCATACAGAACGTGCCAACCGGAGATTATCTTGTGCGTATTCGGGTGGATGATGCCGAGAGCGCCTTGGACGTTACCGCTGGCAACTATACTGGTCCACAGGTGCATATTCCATGAACATGCTGGCAACGAACAACTGGATCGAGGCGAACCAACGCTACCTGACGGCAGCGCTAGCCGTCGTGCGTACCACTGTAGAGTGCCATATTGTATCGACGGCCAATGAAAGTTCGGCAGACTTCCAGCGCAAACAAAAGACAGAGGAACAGAGAAGCGCGGTGCAAGAGGCTTTGCAGGAAGCTGCCTCCGCGATGCCGCAGCCCTCGACAGTAGAGACACTCTGTACAGTGTTTGGTCTGTCGCCTTTTGAGCGCGATATCCTGTTGTTATGCGCAGGAATGGAATTGAACGCTGCCTTCATCCCCTTATGTGCTGCTGCGCAGGGCGATGCGACGAAGGCGTATCCCACGTTTAGCCTTGCACTGGCAGCGTTACCTCAACCTCATTGGGGCGCTCTTTTGCCAGATGCTCCGCTGCGCCACTGGAGGCTGATCGAGGTTGACACGGGAGGCGTGATGACCTTGAATCCTTTGCGCATCGATGAGCGCGTCCTCCACTACCTAGTCGGCATGCAGCACCTGGACGAGCGACTGGTCGGCCTGGTGCAGCCGGTGCAGGGTGGAGGTGAATTGGTGCCATCACATGCGGTGCTAGCAGAACGGATCACGCATGCGTGGACCCAGGCGACGAGTTCAGCGATGCTACCCCTCGTGCAATTGTGCGGTAACGATCTGGCAAGCAAACAAGCTATCGCAGCAGCCGTCTGTAACGCCTTAGGTTTGAGATTGTACAAGCTGGCTGCTTTTGCCATGCCCACCAGTCCAGGTGAACTCGATGCCTTGCTGCGCCTATGGGAGCGGGAGGCTGTGCTAGGTGGCGGTGCGCTCCTGATCGAATACGATGAGCTTGACGCGACCGATACCACACATACGAAAGCGATGACGCAGCTTGTCGAGCAGATGCGCGGTCCGTTAGTTATCGCCAGTCGTGAACGACGACGTTTCTTACAACGGCCAGCCATTACCTTTGATGTCCACAAACCAACATTGCAAGAACAACGGACCGTCTGGCAGCGTGCGCTGGGCACGGCTGCACAACCTTTGAATGGTCGGCTGGAAGGTCTGGTCTCGCAGTTCAGTTTCAACGCATCGACGATCCTGGCTACCGGCGTAGGAATTCTCGGGCAGATGGCACCAGGTGATGATGCGGCTGCCATCGATGAGATCGGCAGCGTGTTGTGGGAGATCTGCCGCGTGCAGGCTCGCACGGGCCTGGAAGGGCTGGCACAGCGCATCGAGCCAGCTGCGACGTGGGAAGATTTAGTACTGCCAGAGCTCCAACGTCAGGTGCTGCGCGAAATTGCAGCGCATGTCCGGCAGCGCCATACGGTCTATGAGACGTGGGGATTTGCGAAGAAGAGTTCGCGGGGCCTGGGCATCAGTGCGCTCTTTTCAGGGGCGAGCGGCACAGGGAAAACCTTGGCGGCAGAGGTGCTGGCCACCGAGATGCGGCTGGACCTGTATCATATCGATCTGAGTGCAATCGTCAGTAAGTACATCGGCGAGACGGAGAAGAACCTGCGCCGCGTGTTCGACGCGGCGGAAGAGGGCGGAGCCATCCTGCTCTTTGACGAGGCGGATGCCTTGTTCGGGAAACGCAGCGAAGTCAAGGACAGCCACGACCGCTACGCCAACATCGAGGTCAGCTATCTGTTGCAGCGCATGGAAGCCTATCGCGGCCTGGCGATCCTCACAACAAACATGAAAAACGCACTCGATGCAGCCTTCCTACGGCGTATCCGTTTCATCGTGCAGTTTCCCTTTCCCGATGCAGCACAACGAGCCGAGATCTGGCGGCGCATCTTTCCGGCCACGACGCCGACTGAAGGATTGGATATCGGCAAGTTATCACGATTGAATGTGGCGGGTGGTAACATTCGCAACATCGCGCTCAACGCCGCATTCCTAGCGGCAGACGCGGGAGAGGTCGTGCGGATGAGGCATCTCGCACAGGCAGCACGCAGCGAATACGCCAAGTTGGAGAAGCCTTTGACCGAGACAGAGGTAGGAGGTTGGGTATGACGACTCCAAACATTGAACTGCACATCGAGGAACTCGTGCTCCACGGTTTCGCCCCTGGCGACCGCTACTCGATTGGAGCGGCAGTGGAGCGAGAATTGACACGGCTGTTTGGGGAACAAGGGATACCACCATCGTTGATGAGCGGTGGGGAGATTGCACGCTTAAACGGAGGGTCATTTACTGTAGCACATGGATCAAAAGCCGAAGTGATAGGTACGCAGGTGGCACAGTCGGTGTATGGAGGAATGAAAGGATGAGTACACAAACGCAGACGCAAGTCAAAGCCCCTTCAACGCCCAAAACGACCTTCGCTGCTGTGCAGCCGGGGTTATTGCAACGCAAGTGTGCCTGCGGTGGCTCTCCTGGCGTCGATGGGGAATGCGAGGAGTGCCGCAAGAAGCAGCTTAGCCTGCAACGCCGAGCTACGAACCCGGCAACACCTGCGACGGTACCGCCCATCGTGCATGATGTGTTGTGCTCTCCTGGGCAACCGCTGGATGCAGCGACTCGTGCATTTATGCAGCCACGCTTTGGGCATGATTTCAGCCAGGTGAGAATACATACTGATGCGAGAGCGGCAGAGTCAGCGCGGGCGGTGAACGCGCTGGCATATACGGTGGGGCGGGATGTGGTGTTTGGGGCAAGACAGTATTCTCCCGAGACGATTGAAGGAAAAAAGTTAGTGGCGCATGAGTTGACGCATGTAGTGCAGCAGGATAGTTTTACATCGACTCCGACAAGCATGAGTTCACCTACTGATGCCGGTGAACGTGAAGCTAGTCGCATCACATCAGGCATTCTGATGGAACAACAAGCGCGTGTGAAGCCCTTGACATCTACTCCACTACTCCAACGTCAGGATGCAGGCACGAGACCAGCACTCGACGTTAGTACTCCCACGCAATCTGATGCAGGAAGTTCACCCACGAGTGCGGCAACTCCCTGTCCAACCTCTGTGCGAGTGGGTGCTACCTCACCCTTCAATCACAGTAATTTGTCCGATAGTGACAAGTTAAAGTGGCGAACGTATCTCGGCACCGTTTCACGCATGGATGTTGGTCCTAGCCCCAACCATACTGGTCATTGTATGAAAGAACTTCTAGCCACTAGAAAAAATGACTGTCCAGCAGCTCTTTTCAGCAGAAGCGAAGGAGGTGAGGTTACCTCGAAACCTTGCACAGGTAATCGTTGCCTTGACATTAACAGCGGAGGAAGTGCAGGAGATGGTCTGACACACACAATGCTCAGTGACGGGCCTACAGCTTTTATTGATCTACATCGAACACGCAACGCTAAAAGCCTTCTCGAAGGTACAGGGGTTAATTCATGTACCACTATCTGCGAACAAAGGTATTTTTGCGATAGGACACAAGCTACCACAGGCGTCTTTCTTATTACTCGTAACTATCAAGCCAGCACTTATACCCCCTCTGGAGGGTCCGGAATACATATTACTACCGGAACTGTAACGAAGACTACACAGGCTGTCAAGCCCTGAGAGAGTGTTTAGGAATGATGATGAAATCAAGAGAAAGAAATGCACCTGATAGATACAAGCAAAGCCATAATCATCAAGTATCAAGATGTTGCATTGGGTGTAAGTAGTGTATAAAGGATGATTCGATGAGCGTACAATGGCAAAAACAGGTACAAACTTCATCTATACCGAAATCATCTTTCACTCCTGTACCATCAGGTTTACTGCAGCGCAAATGCGCCTGCGGTGGAGCACCTGGTGTTGACGGAGAGTGCCAGCAGTGCCGTAGAAAGCGTCTCAGTTTACAGGGAAAAGCTAGCGATCAGGCAACATCTGCGATAGTGCCGCCTAGTGTATACCAGGTGCTGCAATCTCGTGGTCAGCCGCTTGATCCTGCAACTCGTGGGTTTATGGAGCCGCGCTTTGGGCATGATTTCAGCAAGGTACGGGTGCATACTGACGCGAGGGCAGCGGAGTCGGCACAAGCAGTGAACGCTTTAGCCTATACTATTGGTCAGAATGTGGTGTTTGGGGCAAGACAGTATTCTCCTGAGACGATTGAAGGAAAAAAAAAGTTAGTGGCGCATGAGTTGACGCATGTAGTGCAACAGGGAGCAAACACGATGCATGCGGAAGGCATCAGTTCCGCTACCGTTCCATCGGAGATCGAGGCAGATGCTGTTGCCAGCAGTATTTCGAACGAGCACCTGCCCTCTATCCAACAGGGAGCATCTCCTAGTACACTTCATCGTCAGGGAGACACTAAAAACAACCCTCAACAGGTAAGCAAACCCAAGAAGAAAACAATCAAGCGTACTGCACTGAAACTACCACCCGTTCCTGACTTTCAACTCACTATGCCTAAACCAAAATTTGCAGACTATCAGGCACCTCATCGCCTGGTGCCGCAATTGAGCAAACCTTTTTCCAACGAACCGAGCCGTGAAACGCCAACGTTTCCGGACCTTCGTCTGCCTCCTTCGTTCAAGCCAGACTTCCCTCCTCCATCACCTGTTCTCGACTCTGTTCCGCCTGTTCCAGAATCAACCAAGCCGGAGAAGCAAGATGATAGTGACAAGCCGCGTCTAGGCTCCACCACGAATGTCGAAATAGAAGCCAACCCTAAAGAACGCCAGGTGACAGGCAATCTCTCCCAGTCGATTACGTGGCGCAACTTGAACTGGCGCAGATTCCTGCACGGTAGGATGGACCTTGCTCATGAACCGGGTATCGGCATACAGACAAAGTTTACCCTGCCCAATATACCTGGCGCTCCTGCATCATTCAATTCGGTAGCAATTCAGGCCTCGATCTCTCTCCTCGATTTTCATGTTCTTCAGGAGCACGGGGAGGATATCATCGAGGTTGCACTCAATGCGACGCTCGGTCCTGAGGTCACCAGTGGTGGTGGTGTCAATCTCTCTGGTGGTCTCAGTGTGCAACCTTTAATCCATATAGGGAAACTCAACATACAGGAACATGATATTCCAGGTAGTGATGTATCCCTTTACCTGAATCTCAACGCTAACCCCAGCGTGCGCTTGCGTCGCGGGAGTGATGCTGATCCCGAAGATCATGCTGTTGTGAAATTTGGAACTTCTATAACAACTGGAATACAAATGCAATTTTGACAAAAGGATGTATACAAACAGTAAGTATAGAAGGATGAGCAAATGATTAAGAAGAGTAAGGGGTAAATTCTCATGACCACCTTCCCTGGTTCGCCCAAACTACAAAAAGGGGCCATCATCGGGCTTGACCCGGCTAATCCGTTGGCGAGCGTGGTTGTGTTCCAGTACAATCCGGACACGCTCACGCGTACGCTGACGCCGCAAACGACCAGCAGCAGTGATACCAGCCGAGGGGAGGCGCTACGGTTAAAAGGTCCACCGGAGGAAAGCATCACCATTGATATCGAGATTGATGCTACCGATCAGTTGGAAAAAGGGGACAGCAACGCCGTAAACATGGGCATCTATCCTGCGCTTTCGGCCCTGGAGATGCTGCTGTATCCCAAATCTGCGCTGGTCATTGCCAATGAAGTGCTGGCCGCCATTGGTATCATCGAGATCATTCCGCCAGAAGCGCCCCTCACGCTTTTTGTGTGGGGAGCTAAACGCGTCTTGCCCGTGCGCCTGACCAGCTTTAGCATTACGGAGCAGGCCTTCGATCCTAATTTGAACCCTATTCTTGCCAAGGTCAGCCTGGGCATGCGCGTCCTCAATTACATGGACCTGGGACTGCTCAGCGTCGGGGGTGCCTTATTCATGGCCCACCAGGTCGCGAAAGAGGTCATGGCTACCATCGGCAGCGTAGGCAATATCTCGTCTCTGCCATCTACACTAGGAGGTTAAAATATATGTTTGACAAAACCAGCCGCTACTACAATATTGACATCGCAACTATGAACGTACTGGACAGCGACGGTTTGCCGCGCGAGATCCGCTACGTCCGCCGCCGCTTCATTCCTTCAAGCGCTGGCTTGACGACGCTCGTCGAGCATGCAGTCACACAGGGCGAGCGGCTCGACAACATCACCGCCCGCTACCTGGGTGACCCCACCCAGTTCTGGCGTGTCTGTGATGCCAACAACGCACTGCGGCCAACGGAACTCACGGATGATATCGGGCATGTGATCAAGATCGCGTTGCCGCACATGTAGAATGAGGAAGATATGCTGACCAGCTTGCTGGGTATCCGTCTTATCCTGCTCGTAGGCGAGACCATCCCTTTGCCAGCTTCTTATGATCTGATGACCTCACTTACGCATGTCGAGGTGACGAACGATGCGGACCAGGGCGATGGCTTCCAGATGACCTTCGCTTTGAGCAAGGATTCGCTCATGGGCTACAGCTTGCTCAGCGGGGGCTCGCTTGACCCGTTCAACCGCGTTGTGATCGGCGTCTTGCTGGGTGTGTCACCGGAAGTATTGATCAACGGTGTGATTACGCACCACCAGTTCACGCCCAGCAGCGATCCCGGCATGTCCACACTAACCGTGACGGGCAAAGATGTCAGGGCGATGCTTGACTTAAAAGAGGCAAACCAACCCTACAAAAATCAGCCCGACTTCATCATCGTGAACCGCATCCTGGCAAATTACGCGCAGTATGGCTTGCTGCCGCCCTACCAGGTGACGCCAACAACCGATATACCGATTGAGTTGCAGCGCGTGCCCCGCCAGCACGAAACCGACCTGAAATTTATTCGACGCATGGCCAAACGCAACGGCTTTATCTTCTATACAGAGCCGCTTACCTTAGGCGTAGATACCGCCTATTGGGGACCTGAAACACACGCGAGCATTCCCCAGTCGGCAATCTCCATGAATATGGGGCCTTCTACCAATATCCCAACTATACAATTCTCAAATGATGCTCTAGCACCCGTTGGCACAGAGGGAAGCTTTGTCGAGCCTATCGCCAAGCTCAGCATTCCTATTCCTCCGTTGCCCTCCTTGCGCTTGCCGCCACTTGTAAGTGCTGCGACACCGGCTAAGCGTACTGTTCAGTTGCGTGAAACGGCCAACCAGAATCCAGCACAGGCGGCCACATCAGCCATCGCCGCCGTCACCAACTCACCGGACTCGGTGAGAGCCGAAGGCGAGATTGAAACGGTACGCTATGGCAATGTGCTGCGAGCGCGCAGGCTGGTAGGAGTGCGCGGGGCTGGATTTGCCTATGACGGCAACTACTATGTGCGCCGCGTCACCCATACCATTGCACGCGGTACATACACACAACGATTTGCACTTAGTAGAGAGGGGACAGGCACCTTGCTGCCACTAGTACTGACATGAACGATGATTATACATTTTATGGGAAATATCGCGGTATCGTGACCGACATTGATGATCCACTGATGATCGGACGCGTTAAAGCCAGAGTGCCGGATGTAATGGGCGATGACGAGAGCGGCTGGGCCATGCCATGTGCTCCCTTACCCCATCTGGTCGGGCTGCTGGTGGGGTTCGGTAGCAGAGATGCCGCCCACACTGCTCGTACCTCCACCGCCCTATAACAAAGTGTTGATCCAAACCGACGGCGGAAACAGCATCTTGCTCGACGACACACCCGGCTTGGGTGGCATTACACTCCAGACATCAGGTGGACAGAAGATTAAGATGACCGCCCTGGGCATCGAGATCGACAATGGCATGGGGGGATCGATTCAACTGACAGGCCCACAGGTTTCGATTAACGATGGCGCATTGGAGGTGATTTAAGCATGCCAGGCTTTCTTTTACATGTGGGGGCAACCGTAACCTGTATGCACGCCGGTCAAGCACAGCCTCTCGTCCCCAACCCGCGGGTGCTGGTTGGTGGACAGCCAATTGTCACGCAAACCAGTCCTTATGTCGTCGCTGGCTGTGCGCAGGTGGCAGCAATGCTGCCACCGTGTGTGATGGCTCAATGGATTACCGGCGCGACCAGAGTGTTTGCAGGTGGCATCCCTGTCTTACTCCAGGATAGCCAGGCCATCTGCACGCCTACCGGGACGGGCTTGCTGATTCTGGTGACGCAAGTACAAGTTAGGGGGACGTAATGCAGCTTGATTATCCATTTCACTTCGACGGGCGCGGCCATACTGCCGATACCAGTGATGCTAAACATATTCGCGATCTGATTGAGCAGGTGCTGTTTACCTCACCTGGCGAGCGCGTCAATCGCCCAACCTTTGGCTGCGGCGTGCTGCAGTTGGTTTTTGCACCTAACGGAGATGCGCTCGCGGCCGCTACCCAGCTCACTATCCAGGGCGCGCTGCAACAGTGGCTCGGTGACCTCATTCAGGTCAACGCCGTGAACGTGCAGAGCTATGATCTACTTCTGCTGCGATGAACGGCGACGGGAAGCGGTGCGTCGTCATACAACCCTCAATGGCATCGACTATTTGGAGGTCGATCAGAACGAGGGCACTTTATACGTGACTTTCATTAAACCTATGACCGACACGACACTGACCCCAGCGAACATACTCATCCGTGGAGGCGAGCGCATCACCAATGTGGCAGCTACCCATATCACGGTCGGTACTGATAATGCAGGCAATCCGGCCAATGTGCTGAGCGTCCAGGTCAATGCGCCGGGCGATTTCTCGATCTACACGCTGCGTCTGATACGCAATGCCGAAGATCTGCGGCAGCCGGATCACTTTGACCCGCTGCTCTCGACTGTTGACTTCTCGTTCAAGATCGATTGCCCTAACGACTTTGATTGCCTGGATGAGCAAGTATGCCCGCCGGAGGCCCGTTCTGAACCAGAGATCGATTACCTGGCCAAGGACTACACGAGCTTGCGCCAGTTGATGCTCGATCGCATGGCGGTGCTGTTGCCGCAATGGAAAGAGCGCAACCCGGCTGACCTTGGTATCGTTCTGGTAGAACTGCTGGCCTACGTCGGCGACTACCTGAGCTACCAACAAGATGCCATCGCTACAGAGGCTTACCTGGGAACGGCTCATCGACGTATCTCGGTCCGACGCCATGCACGATTCGTGGATTACTTCATGCATGATGGCAGCAATGCTCGTGTCTGGGTGCAGGTGCAGGTAAACACCGACCTCGTGAAAGCGGGTGCTGGTCCATCTCCGCTGCCGCAAGGAACCCAGTTCTTCACGCGGCTTACAGTCCAGCCCGTGCATATCTCGTCAAATCCATCTACCTATGCCGCAGTCCTGGCCCTCAACCCGGAGGTATTTGAGACGATGGAGGACGTCGATGAACTGTACCAGGCACACAACGAACTCACCTTCTATACCTGGGGAGCGCACGACTGCTGCTTACCCAAAGGAGCCACTAACGCCACGTTGCAGGGCCATTTGCCGAATTTGAACAAGGGTGACGTGCTGATCTTTGAAGAGGTACGCGGGCCACAGACCGGTGTAGCAGCGGATGCCGATCCTACTCATCGCTGCGCCGTACGACTAACGGATGTCAGGCTCATTCAGGACCCTCTGGGAGGGCAATTTCAGGAACTCCCCAACGACAACTCACTAGATGTGACCGAGATCGAGTGGCACAGCGATGATGCCCTGCCCTTTCCGCTCTGTATCTCTTCTACCCTCACGCTCGAAAACGGCGACCAGCTGCCAATTGACGATGTGAGCGTTGCACGCGGCAATATCGTGCTGGCCGATGCGGGTCGTAGCATACCAGCAGAGACACTTGAACCCGTTCCCGCGTCCGTTCTCTCCGAGGCACTCGTGCCGAGTGGGAACCGTTGCGAGCCACACAATGCGGTCGCTATCTACCCACGCTACCGTCCGCACTTGCAAGGGCGACCCCTCACCCATGCCGTGCCCTATGATGCTACGAAATCACCGCCATCAGCCAGCGCCGTGATGAACTGGAGCGTCTCAGACACGCTGCCAGTCATCAAACTGAGCAACTCGTTAGATCTGACACCCAAAGCATGGACGCCGCTTTACGACCTGTTAGGCAGCGGTCCAACCGACAAGTATTTTGTCGTAGAGACCGAGACCGATGGAAGCGCGTATCTTCGTTTTGGTGATGATAAGTACGGCTTACGCCCTGAGCCGGAGAGTATCTTCACCGCCGACTATCGCGTCGGCAACGGCGTGCGCGGCAATGTGGGAGCCGAGAGCATTGCCCATATCCTGATTGATAACCCCGCTATCGTGAGCGTGCGCAATCCGCTGGCCGCACGCGGCGGTGCTGAGCCAGAGAGTAGCGAGGATGTGCGCCAGAAAGCACCCAGCGCCTTTCGCATCCAGGAACGCGCCGTGACCCAGCAAGACTACGCTGAGGTTGCCCAGCGCGACCCAACCATCCAGCGAGCCGCGGCAACCTTTCGCTGGACGGGCAGTTGGCGTACCGTCTTCCTCTCTGTAGATCGCGAAGGAGGCGTACCTGTCAACGACGACTTTAAGACAGCACTGTACCAGCGCATGGATAAGTATCGTATGGCTGGTTATGATATGGAGATCGACGACCCACTGTATGTCTCGCTGGAGATCAACATGACGGTCTGCGTGCTGCCAGACTACTTCCGCAGTCATGTCAAAGCTGCGCTCCTGCAGGTCTTCAGCAGCCGCATTCTGCCAGATGGACGACGGGGAGTTTTCCACTCTGATAACTTCACGTTTGGGCAGCCAGTCTACCTCAGCCCCCTGTATGCCGCGGTAATGGCGGTCGAAGGAGTCTCATTTGTGCAAATCACATTGTTTCAGCGCCAGGATCGGCCCGATCCACAGCAGATAGCACTGGCTAACGGGAAGCTCGAAATGGGACGCATGGAGATTGCACGCCTCGACAACGATCCGAACTTCCCGGAGCACGGGGTTTTTCGTTTGACCATGGAGGGAGGTAAATAATGAGCGATGTCACCGATGTCTCTCTCGTCAATTTGAACGACTGCGACTGCTGCGAAGGCATTACTGTCGAGACGCCCGCCACGGTGTACAACAGACCTGGTTTATCGGCTATTGCCTATCGCGTCGGCACGCATGCGCAGTTCAAAGACAGCATGTTGGCGCGTCTCTCGCTGTTTGCCCAGGACTTTCTGGCGCTCCAGCAGCTCAAAACGCGTGATGACAATGACTTCTCTATCGCGCTTCTCGATGCCTGGGCAACGGTCGCCGATGTGCTCACCTTCTACCAGGAGCGCATTGCCAACGAGTCCTACCTGCGAACAGCAACCGAGCGGATCTCGCTGATTGAGCTTGCGCGACTCATCGGCTATAAGCTGCGACCCGGCGTCGCGGCCAGCACCTTTCTGGCCTTTACCGTGGAAGATGCAAAGGGAGCTCCCGGCCAGGCGACCATCGATATTGGCACGAAAGTACAGAGTATTCCAGGTCCAGGTCAGTTGCCACAGACGTTTGAGACGATTGAAAAGATCGAGGCAAAGGCCGCCTGGAACGCGCTCAAGCCGCAATTGACGCAGCCTTGGCAAGCTCAAAAGGGGAATACGAAAGACCGTGAAGGGAGTGCCAACAGCCAGCAATGGGATTTCCGCATTATCACGACTATCACTCCCGATCCCAATAATGCGCGTACACTTGTGACGTGGGATAGAGGATTAGGATCAGTGAATATGAATCCCGCGAGCGATGCTTCGTGCTACGTATTCCGCAAACGTGCCGCACTTTTTGGCTCCAATGCGCCTGATGTGCGCTTATTACCCAAAGACATTACTGACAAATTTACGAGTGAGATAGATACTAGTAAACATGAATGGAAATATAGCTTATCCAGTCCAATCAACCTGGATGCGACATACTCAAGTATCGTGCCGACGGTCGCTCCCCAAGATAGCTGGGTCGTGCTCTCCTATCTCACATACTGTAAACTCTACCTTGTTACAGGAGTTTCAGAGTCCTCACCTAAAGACTACACTCTAACGACAAAAACTACCAAGTTGACGCTCGATACTGGGAATTACTTGCCGAACTTTGCCACGCACTTACGCAGTGTGGTCGTTTTTGCTCAGAGTGAGAAGCTAGACATAGCAGAGACACCGAAGATACCCACACCGCTGCAAGCGGGTGACAGTGAGATCGCCCTTGCCCAGGCCGCATCAGACCTTCAAGCTGGGCAAACACTCGTTGTTAGTGGCATGGCACCAGGGTCAGCCACCAGCGACCCACCGATCAGCGAAGTTATCTCCATCAAAAATGTCCCACGCGACGGAATGAGCATCACACTGAGCACGAGCCTGCAAAATAGCTATGATCCGACAACGGTCAGCATTAACGCTAACGTTGCGCGCGCTACGCACGGGGAAACTGTGGCCAACGAAGTGCTTGGCAGCGGTGATGCCAGCCAGTCCTACCAGCAGTTCACCTTGCGCCAGTCGCCGCTCACCTACACCAGCTCGTCAACGGCAAGTGGCGCGGAATCGACCCTGGAGGTACGCGTCAACGACATCAAGTGGCACGAAGTGCCTACACTCTATGGACATGAATCTCGCGAGCGCATCTTCGTAACCAACACCAGTGACGATCAAAAAACAAGCGTCGAATTTGGCGATGGGCTTACAGGCGCTCGCCCTCCGACGGGCCAGGGAAATATACGCGCAACGTATCGTAAAGGCATTGGGACAGGAGGACTGGTCAAAGCAGGACAACTCAGCCTGTTGATGACGCGCCCACTGGGCGTCAAGGGTGTGACAAACCCATTGGACGCCAGCGGGGCGGCTGACCCCGAAGTGCTTGACGATGCACGCCGCAATGCACCACTGACCGTCATGACTCTGGATCGCATCGTCTCGCTGCAGGACTACGAAGATTTTGCCCGCGCCTTCTCCGGCATTGCTAAGGCTCTGGCAACCTGGACGTGGAGCGGCCAGGTCCGCGGCGTGTTCGTGACTGTCGCCGGCACCAATGGCCAGGCGGTCAGTGAGGGCAGCCCAACCTACAAGAACCTCCTCTCTGCTATGCAGATGGCGGGCGATCCCTACATTCCTCTGCGTGTACAGACATACCGACAGGCGTATTTCAGAATGGCTGCCAGGGTCAAAGTGGACCCTGATTATGCACAAGACCTTGTGCTGGCAGCGGTTGAGAAAGCCTTGCGCGATTCTTTCTCCTTCGCTGCACGAGCATTTGGTCAGCCGGTGACGCAGAGCGAGGTCATCGCCACCATGCAGGCCGTGCCGGGAGTAGTGGCGGTGGACCTCTACAAACTTTACCGCCCTTTCCACCTGATTTTCTTTGAGCTCGCAAGAGTCCGTGCGTCCAGTATTAGCCATTTCTTCCCACCCGGGAGTAACAGGCTATTGAACGATATTCTTGTGGCAGCGGTGCCCCAGCCTGGCACCAGGGGAGGCATACTCGCAGCGGAGTTGCTCACTCTTGATCCTGCGCCACTTGATGATCTGGGAGTGATGCTATGAGTTTTGATAAAGTGACCTTGTACACTGGGCGGGTCAAGACCCGCCCCTACTGGCTCTCGGGGGTGATGTCATGAGTTTTGATACAGAAACGTTGTATGCCCTACTGCCTGCCATTTATCGTATCCGCGATGCTGAGCAAGGCGAATCATTAAAGGCTCTGTTCGCAGTTCTCGCTGAGCAGGTAGCGGTTGCCGAGGAAAACCTGGCGCAGCTCTACGATGACCAGTTCATCGAGACGTGCGCTGAGTGGGTCATCCCCTATATCGGAGACCTGATCGGCTACCGCGGCCTATACGATATCAAGCTGGCATCAAAGGGTACAGCGGACGCCCTCTCTGTTGCTCGTCGCGCCGAAGTGGCCAACACGATTGGCTTTCGTCGGCGCAAGGGCACTGTTTCCATGCTTGAGGAACTCGCACGCAGCACGACACACTGGAGTGCGCACGTCGTGGAGTTCTTCCAATTGCTGGCCACGACTCAATATATGAAGCACCTGCGCCCCAATAATCTGCATAGCCCTGACCTGCGCAAGTGGGAACCCCTGGAGCGCCTGAATAGCGCCTTTGATAGTGTGGCCCATAGCGTGGATGTGCGCCATATAGCCAGCGGCCGTGGTCGCTACAACATACCAAATATCGGCATTTTCCTCTGGCGCTTACACGCATATGCTCTGACCAACTCACCCGCCGTTCAGTTCCCAGCGGACCCCCGTCGCTACCTGTTCAGTCCGCTCGGGAACAACACACCCTTATTCAGCCGCGCGCAGAGCAAAGATGAGATGTCGCCCCTGGCCACACCAACTGATGTGCCTATGCCAATCAGCCGCCGCGTGCTTGATGCCTACCTGGACAGCTATTACGGCATCGATCCAAAGAGCCTCCTGCTCTACGTCGATGGTAAGCCTGTCCTGCCCGACCTGCAGCAGCCAACGCAGAAAATATCCGACCTCATCGAAGTTTGCAACCTGAGCGATCTCACGGATGCAAGTAATACCGTGATTGGTTGGGCGCATATTCCACAAGACAAGATCGCAATCGACCCCGTGCTGGGCCGTATCGCCTTTCCACCAAGCAAAGATGCGCCTACCGACGTATATGTCACCTTTCACTACGGCTTTAGTGCGGATATGGGTGGTGGTGACTACGACCGCAGTAGCACCTTTACACCCAAACTTCAGCCGATTGCAGAGGTACCCACGCTAAACGCTAGCATCGATGACGCGCTGAAAACACTCAACGGCGAAGGCGTGGTGCAAATTATGGATAGCCAACGCCACGTTGGGCCAGCGAGTATCAATGCTAAG
>VBHI01000092.1 GCA_005881495.1 Chloroflexota bacterium | reverse complement strand
CCCGCTACGCTAACACTACCTTCCGCGACGGCATCCTCAACAGTTTCGGCACGGGCAACCAGCTCGCCGGGGGCCATTATCCGCTCTACGTTACCTGGGAGGACTACAGCGCGGGCGTGACGAACATCCTGCTCGCGGCTTCCTCCGATGGCGGCAAGAATTGGACGGTTCCCATCCAGGTCAACGATAACCAAACGCCAGTCGATGAGTTCCAACCCAACCTGACGGTCGCCACCGACGGGACAGTGAGTGTGGCTTTCTACGATCGCCGCCTCAGTTGTCCTGCTGCTAAGAGCACTGAGGCTACCGGAGCTGGCATCGCCCTTGACCAGGTCAACCCCAATTATACGGGCAGTCTGCCTCCATACGGTGCCGCCAACTACTGCGTCAATGCCAGTGTGCAGTTCTACAGTGCCACTCTTACACCCTTGGGGCATAACATCCGGCTCACCCAGCACACCTGGGACCCGCAGCTGAACTCACCGCACACGTCGTGCGCTACCTGCATCGGGACCTTCATCGGCGACTACTTCGGCAATATAACCAGTGGGTCAACAAATATATCGAGCTTTGTGAGCACGTATAACGATGGCTCCAATCCCGCCAACCAGCAGCAGCAGGTCACTGCTACCGTCGCCATCCCGTAACCACTCAGTACGTAGGAGAACCTCTCGGCTCTCCTACATACTACCAAAAACGCGGCGTGAGTGCCCCTGGCGAAAGCCTTGGGGGTGAAACGCCGCCCGCCCACAGGCGGAGAAACGCTTGACATGATAATCCTCATCTGCTAACGTAGGATTATGAGAACGTTTGAATACCGCTTGTATCCCAATAAAGAACAGTCCCACCTGCTCATGCAGTGCCTGATCGCGTCTCGCACGCTCTATAACGAGATGCTTGAGACCGTCAAAGGGCAGTATGCAGCGCAGGGCACCTTCCCCACCAAGTACGATTTGACCGCACAATTCAAGGGCCGGGGTGGGGAGCAGGTGCCTGCAACCACCGTACAAATGCTGGCTGATCGTCTCTCCAAATCGCTCAAACGCTTTCTCGAGGCCCGAGAGTTGGGCATTGCTGATGTGGGCTTCCCCCGTTTCAAAAAGCCGAACCGCTGGCACTCTCTCCAACTCAGACAGTACGGCACAAGCCGCGATGTGTGGCTGGATGCGGATAACAAGCATCTGCATGTGCCTGCCAAGATCGGGAAATTCCTCAAGATCAAGCTGCACCGCCCGCTAGGGGGGACGCCCAAGACGGTTCACCTGGTTCATCGTGCTGATGGGCATTGGTACGCCCTCATCGTATGTGAGACGGAGCCACACATCGAGCACGATCCAGGTGAGTGCGAGCATCCTGACATTGGTCTTGACGTTGGCCTCAAGTCCTTTTTGACGGATAGTGAGGGCCACACCGTTGAGAACCCGCGTTTCTATCGCACCTCGCAGCAAACCTTGAGACGCAAGCAACGAACGCTGTGCCGACGGAAGAAGGGGAGTCATCGCCGCCGTAAAGCTGCCAAGAGTACGGCACAAACGCATCTCAAGATTGCCCGTCAACGGCGAGATTTCCAGTATAAGACGGCCAATCAGTACACCGAACAGTACCAAGTCATCGCCGTTGAGCAGCTTCACATTCTCAACTTGGTCCAGAACCATTCCCTGGCCAAGAGCATCAGTGATGCCAGCTGGGGCGCCTTCCTCGACATCCTGAGTGAAAAGGCTGAAAGAGCTGGGCACGCAGTGATCCGAGTGAACCCGCGCTTCACCTCGCAGAAGTGCTTCAAATGTGACGAGATCGTGCAGAAATCTCTGTCGGTGCGTACCCATATCTGTCCTTGCTGTGGCTATGTGGCAGACCGTGATGTCAATGCCGCTCAGAATATTCTCAAGCTTGCAAGGCCAGGGCATGGCCTTCAGGAGTCAACGTACACCGATGGGTGCCGCGTTTCCTGAGAAGCCCCTTGTCTTTTGACATGGGGAGTTGTCACATCTGGAATATCCTGTGCCTTGTACCTTTGGGAATATGCTCACAACTTGACTGGCACGACTTTGTGAGACTTTGCCGAAAACCGATGGGTACGACTTTACGAGACTCGTCACAAGTGAGAGCCGGTCCAGACCGGCGAGAGGAGCGTAACCATGGCCAACCTTGCGGAATACGTTGACGGGCTTCCCAACATCTCCGGCTCAGAGGAGCGCATCAGGCAGGCGATCCAGGCCAGCCGGACCGATCCGGTGTTTCTGCCACAGGGGGCCTCAGGTTTCGGTGAGATCAACAGCGCCTTCACTATTGCGTTGCACATGCACCAGCCACTCATCCCGGCAGGGGGTCCTGAGCTGCGGACGGCACAGGTGATCAGCAACTTGCATTGGATGCTGGACAACCCGGACATCGGTGACAACCACAATGCGCGGGTGTTCTTGTGGTGTTACAGACGGATGGGCGAGTTTGTCCCTCAACTCCTCGACGAGGGGTTCCAACCTCGGGTCATGCTCGAGTACTCCGGCACGCTGCTCTACGGATTGCGCCAGATGGGTGCCAACGACGTGCTCGATGCTCTGGCGCGGATCACAGGCGACGAGCGCAACCGCCGGGCGGTGGAGTGGCTGGGCTGCCCGTGGGGCCACGCCGTGGCTCCCTCCACCCCGATCCAGGACTACCGCCTTCACGTCGAGGCCTGGCAGCACCACTTTGCCGCCATCTTTGGCCTCGACGCCTTGAGCAGGGTCCGCGGCTTCTCGCCCTCAGAAATGGCGCTTCCCAACCAGCCCGACGTGGCCTACGAGTTCGTCAAGACCCTCATCGACTGCGGCTACCAGTGGGTCCTCGTCCAAGAGCACACCATCGAGCAGCCGGACGGGCAGGCTCCGCAGCACCGCCATCTCCCGCACCGCCTCGTTTGCACGAACTCTCGGGGCGACAGCGCTACCATCACGGCCGTGATCAAGACACAGGGCAGTGACACGAAGCTGATCGGCCAGATGCAGCCGTACTACGAGGCCAAGGGCCTGTCCCGGTTGGATCTCGCCGGCAAACAGATACCCCCACTGGTCACCCAGATTGCCGACGGGGAGAATGGCGGTGTGATGATGAACGAATTCCCAGCCAAGTACTTCGAGGTGATCCGCGAGTGCTCCGGCTCTGGGACGCCGATCATGAACGTCACCGAATATCTGGAGCGGCTTCAGTCTATGGGGGTCTATGAAAACGACCTCCCGGTGATCCAGCCTCTGTTCCAATCACGGATCTGGGAGCGCATGGTCCCAGGCGACGGACCAGACCGGCTGGCTGAGGTGATCAAGCAGCTGCGGGCTGAGGATGGGCGCTTCCACATGGAAGGGGGCAGCTGGACCAACAACATCTCCTGGGTCCAGGGCTACGACACGGTGCTCGTGCCCATGGAGAGGGCCAGTTCCCTGTTTCACAAGCGGATCCTCGCCAAGGGCATCCCTACGGCACCGAGCTCTCCCAGCGCGTCAGTGATATCGTGACCCACAACCAGTAGCCTGTGCTGGCTACCTGGCCCATCCGTTGAAAAGTCAGAAATCTTCTCCCAATCTTCTCAGGCATTCATAGGCACGCTTGTAGTAGTGTAATGCTTCTTTTGTCTTCCCACGTGCATCTAAAAGTTGCGCATATAGTGCTGATTGATCGGATTGTTCCTGGGGAACGTGGAGATGCTCTAACATTTCCAGGCCAGCAGCAAAGTGCTTATCCGCGCTTTTGTAGGATTCATGAGCGTATTGTATACGACCCCACATGATGAGAGCTTCACTTGTGATGAGTGTTGTCCCAAATGGTTTTGCCAACTCAGAGGCCTTCTCCGCGTACTTTTCTGCTTCTGGTAACTGATTGTGCAGAAGAAACCATTCTGCGAGGCGGGTCATAATACTGGCGAGGGTAAGCGCATCCAATAGGTCAGGTTTCTGCTGTAAGGCGTCCTCCAGGTATATTCGTGCCTTTGCCTGGTCACCTTTCATCAATGCTCGTCCAAGGAAGTAGTATATTTCACTTCTCAAAGGAGCATGCACACGCTGGTTCTGTAGTGCCAGGCACTTATGTAAATAGATACTTGCTGACTGATACTCTTTCGCGGCAGCATAAGAAAGTGCGTTGTCCCAGTAGGCTCTTTGTAGATTCTGCGGGGTGCTGAGTTCTTCAATTATAGTAATAGCTTGTTGAAATGCATGAACTGCGGCATCATTCTTGCGCAGTTGAGTATAGTGTTGGCCAAGTTGGTTATAGAGATGGCACAAAAAAAAAGGATCTCGCGCCTGTGTTGCCACTACCATGTTAAAACAGCGTTCGTGGATCTGGAGTGCTCGAGCATCATCACCCATACTTGCGTATGCCATACCCATCAGATTATATAGGTATAAGCTATAGGAGGAATCATTTTGCTCATTCGCAAATGCTTCTCCCTCAGCAAGTGTATCGATACATTTATGCAATTCAGATGTACGTAGATAGGCCCAGCCTAGTAAAAAGCGGTGTTGTAGGAGGTACTTTTTTTGCAATTTGCTGGCTGGTAGCTCGCTTAAAAGTGCGATAGCTTTTGTTGCGTCGTCTTGCAAAATGTAGATTTGCGCCTCTAACAGGGCCAGTTCTAGTAATGCTTCGTCGCTAAGAGCGACGCTTGTAGCGAAACCGAGGGTATGATCGTTTTGAATGTCAAGCTGTATTAATTGGGCTGAAGGGATGCCAAGGCGCTTTGCCAGTATTTCCAGTGCACGAAGAGAAGGTTGAATCTGGCCGCGTTCAATAGCAGAAATATAGCTCACTGAAAATTCTGGTGTAGCAAGTTGACTTTGAGTATATTTCAACGCCTGTCGTGCTGCTCGAATTTTGGCTCCAACAGATTTTCCTAAGTGGCTGTTAGATTGTTCTGTTGACATGGTAACCTCCTTTTACACTGAAAACAATAGTAATTACAATATATTGTGAACCGGCGGAAATCAATATATAGGGAAAAATAGGGTTGAGTATATTGTAAATTATTCTGATCTTTTCTGTCAATAACTTAGTTGTAATAAATGTTGAATTCATATTTATACAATTATCTTGTGTTACAAATAGAATACAGTTATCTTGTGTTACAAATAGAATTGTGTAGTTATGCCAATATATCAATCAAACCGGTAGATATGCTACAATGGAGGGAATGGAGCGCCGGCGCGCGGAGGAATAGGTAGCTCAGCCCAAGGATCGCGCTGAACTGCCTCGCAGTAAGTATTTCTAGTTCGTAGGGATGGTACCCTGTATTATGAGGAGATTGTTATGTTTCGCTTTCTTACCGCAGGTGAGTCACATGGCCCTTGCCTGACAATGATTGTAGAAGGGCTACCTGCCGGTCTCTTAGTAGACACAGCGTTGATTGACGCTGACCTGCGCCGGCGGCAGGGAGGTTATGGTCGTGGAGGGCGCATGAAGATTGAGAAAGACACCATTCGTTTTCTCTCTGGCGTGCGTCACGGGAAGACTCTCGGTTCTCCGATTACTATGCAGATTGAAAATCTCGACTGGGTAAACTGGGAAGAGCGTATGAGCGCGGCTCCCATCGAAGCGACGACTGAACCGGTAACTCGTGTTCGCCCCGGTCATGCCGATTTTACCGGTGCTAAAAAATATGGTCACGAAGATATTCGTAACGTGATAGAGCGTTCAAGTTCGCGCGAGACGGCGGCACGTGTTGCGGTAGGTAGCCTGTGCCGCCAACTGCTGCATACCTTTGGGATGAATATTCATAGCCATGTCCTGGCGATTGCTGACGTTGGCTTTGCTGCTGAGCATCCTTTAACCGTGGATGCCTATCCTGCTGAAATGTGGGAAGCAGTAGAAGCATCTCCAATGCGTTGTGCCGATGCCACATTGACTGAAAAAATGATTGCGCGCATTCTTGAAGCCAAACGCAATGGGGATACCTGCGGCGGTATATTTGAAGTTGTTGCTGTTGGCGTCCCTATTGGCCTGGGAAGCTACAGCCAGTGGGATCGCCGTCTGGGCGCTCGTTTAGGGATGGCGATGATGAGCATACCGTCGGTCAAAGCAATGGAGATTGGTACAGGTTTTGCGGCTTCACGCAGCACCGGTTCACAGGTGCACGATGTGCTGCGCCATGACGATGATAACCGCTGGTATCACTTGAGCAATAACGCAGGCGGTATTGAGGGAGGTATTACCAATGGCGAGCCGGTGGTAGTGCGTGTTGGCGTCAAGCCTATTCCTACGCTGGCTCATCCTTTGCCCTCCGTAGACCTGGCCAGTGGACAGAATATAGATCAGAGTCGTTATGAACGTAGCGATGTTTGCGTGGTACCTGCAGCGGGTGTGGTCGGTGAGGCAATGATGGCGATTGTATTGACTGAAGCCTTTCTCGAGAAATTTGGTGGCGATAGTCTGGGTGAGATGATGAAAAATTATCACAACTGGACAACATAATGGCGAGAACGCAATTCATTGTGCCCGGGGACAAAGAGATCGGCGCTATAGAGGGGGCACGAATTGCTACCTCTCCAATGTCATGCTCTGCTTGTCAACCGAAATGAAGAGTGATACACTTCCTCGGGATGCATAGATCATTTTATGTCACAATGAAGGATATTCTGGATGAACATTAGTAACAATATTCGTAAATTAACCCAATTGTTTATTGTATTTTTTATAGCCCTGAGTGCCGTACTTGTATATTGGCAAGCGGTAGTGGCACAGCAGGTAGCAACAAATATCCATAACAGCCGCCATTGTTTGAGTGATAGCGCTCCTGTTCGCGGACGTATCTTCGACCGCAATGGCGTGCTCCTGGCCGAATCAAAACCATCTAACGCAATATGCGGTTATCAGCGCTATTATTACGTAAAGAACTATCCATCGCTGGCAGGTCTTATAGGCTACTACATTAGCCCTCTTTATGGCTCGTCGGGTATCGAACGCCAGTATGATAACTATCTCAGTGGACGTGTGGGGGTGACCGCTCTGAACAATTATGTGAATCAGACACTGCACCGACCTCCTGTTGGCGATGACATTTACCTGACGATCGATGTGCGTTTGCAAGCCTTGCTCGATAAATACTTTGACCAGGCGGCGCCGCCAGCAGATGGATTTTATATCTTTAATACTAATCGCGGCTCAGCGATTATAGCGAATCCTCATACAGGCGAGATACTGGCTATGCTTAGCCGTCCCACGTTTGATCCTAACCGCATAGCCTCAGGTGATCTCAAGTACTTTAATTCACTAGAAAAAGACCCGGAGCAACCGCTGCTTGAACGGCCGCTGCAGTCCACCTATATACCCGGTTCAACCTATAAGACTATGACACTACAGGCTGGCCTCGACTCTGGGAGCGCGCACCTGGACGATCCCTTTTACAACGACCACGATCCCAACCATCCACAAGCCCTTGGCCCGGTCACTATCGGTACGGGCAACGAGACAGAGGTCTTTGGCCCAAATGGCAATAATCTCGAGCCATATACACATACGTTTCCGGTAGCTCTGCGCTATGGTTACACCCATTCGGATAACATCATGTTTGCGCAGGTTGGTGCGAAGATGGGCGCCTCAACCTGGTTGGATTATAACAGCCGCTTCTATGTTGGAAAGAAGATACCTTTTGATCTGCCAGTAAAAGTCAGTACTGTAGCACCTGCGAATGGCCAGCCTCTTAAGCTTAATCAACTGGCGGAGAATTCTTTTGGGCAAGGCATAGATTCGATTACTCCCTTGCAGATGACGATGATCGATAATGCCATAGCAAATAATGGTGTATTGATGCGTCCTTCACTTGTATTGAAAATCGTAGACCCATCTGGCGCAATAGTGATGTCCTCGAGTCCGCAATCACTGGGAACGCCTATAAGTGATAACACAGCAAGCCAGATGCGGGATGCGATGTATGGCGTTGTGCAGTGCGGTTCTGGTAAGTTTGGCCCTACCCCGTCTCTAGCTCCCGAGTTGGATACGTCTCCCTGGGCTATCATTGCCAAGACTGGGACAGGCGAGGTTCCTAAAGTCAATGGTCATACCGTTGGCGCGGAGGGGTGGCTCCTGACACAAGCTCCGTATCAAAATCCACAACTGACGATTGTCGCGATGAAGGAAAATGTCGGTGAGGGTGGTTCAGCCGTTGGGCCGATGATTACTCGCACGTACAATGACATTTTCTCGAAAATAATGAAGATACCTACATCACCTCCGGTGGACCCAAATTATTGCTTTACGACGGGCTTGCTGCAGTAGTCACCATATACTATAAAGAGGGATATGAAAACACCTGAAGAGGATATCGGCAGCATATATAGCGAAGATGAAGCGCTGGTACTGGTTCCCTGGCAAAGGCTACGCCAGCGTTTCCTCTCCCCGATTGCTTTCGTACTCTCACGTCTTGGGATAAGTCCAGATATGCTCTCCTTTGCCTCTGTTGGATTTGGGATCGGCTTTTGTGTACTTGCCCCGTTTCAGTTCACTATAGCGTTCTGGCTGCTGGTGGCCTCAATCATATGTGATGGTCTGGACGGTGTTGAGGCAAGGCTGAAGAAAACAAATACAGAGCGTGGTGCGTTCACGGACATGTTTTGCGATCAGATGGTGGTAGCTTTTAGTGTAGCAGGCATGGCATGGATAGGAAAAATTCACCCGGTATTGGCTATCTTATTTGTCTACGTCTATACTGCCCTGGTCACGTTTCTGGTCATGCACCGCAAGCTGCGGGTGACCTCTCATTGGCTTATTCGACCCAGTCGTATGGTGCTATATGCTGCTATCGCTTTGTATTTCTTTTTCAACATTGATCTACTTAACTATCTCCTGTTCACCTACCTGCTGGCATTTCCCATGTTATTTTTAAGCTTCTGGAGGCTGCGGAAGGCACTGTGAAGCGACTGTGAAGCGACTGTGGGACAGCTATTCCGATACCTGCTCTTTTTGCAAGCGCTTCCAACAGGTGTCGCAGAACCCCGCGGCTACGAGATCGAGAGTCAGACCGTGGAAGGTGTATGTATTCTGTAATTCTTCATGGAGATTTCCTAGCAGTGTATCTTCGAGATGAATTACGGTGCGGCACCCACGGCAAACCAGGTGATGATGCGCGGTACTTTCCGCAGCCTCATAATGAGGTTGTTCTCCTGGCAGGTGATTTTCTCGTACCAGCCCTAACTCTCGTAGTAGTTCCAGCGTGCGATAGATGGTAGAGAGGCTGACGTAGGGGTTGCGCTCCTGTACTCGCTCCAATATCTGATCGATACTCAGATGCCCGCCGGCTTCCTGAATAACACTGAGAATCATATGACGTTGTGGGGTCAGCCGATAACCGAGTTTCCGCAACGTTTCGTTACTTGACTTGACATAATGTTGCATCAACAACCCCTATTTCGTAGTCCAGAGAATGAATATGTACCTGCACTCTATGGTAACACTGTAGCTATTGAGTAGTCAATTGATTTTGAGTCACTACTTCAAGGTAGTGATCTGCCAGTGAAAAGAGAAATCTGGATGCGAAATGCTTTCATCGGGAGAGAGATTCTTCGCTGCGCTCAGAATGACAGTGGGTGAAAAGAGAAATCTGGATGCGAAATGCTTTCATCAGAAGCGTTCATTCCTAGCAGAAACAGGGAAGATAGTTCTTTCAAGAAGGTCAAACAAGAAGGTCAAAAATATGGTACATTGGGAACATCGATATTTGTTGGGCACAATGGTCTTTACTATAGCGGGCGATGTTGTGCGCGACTTTGAAGAAGAGTATGAGGCATGGAGCTGGCTGGAACAGGACGGTTGGGGACTGGTCGCCATCGAGCCGCCTGATCCTGTACGCCCGGGTGCATGCAAGTATTACTTCAAGCGCCAGCGTCTGCCGGAGTATATCAGCAAAACGGCCATAACTGATACGCACGCTACAGTGAAGCACGAGCGTAGAGAGAAACGATAAATGACCCTGACAAGCTACTGGCGTTCACCAATTGACCCCGAACGTGTGATGCATGTCGCTGTCACTCATTGGCAGGAGGACGCACAGCATGAGCGTGAAGATGCTCTCTCGGTTGAGGAGCCATTTGAAGTACGAATGAACCATCGCAACCTGGCAGTGATCATGCGTACACCGGGGCACGATCGCGAGCTGGCTATGGGTTTCCTCTATACAGAGAGAATCATTACTCGGCCTGACGATGTGCTGGGGATAGAAGAAGAGAATGACGCTGATGGGTTGCCGCTACCTAACGTCGTCAATATTGTGTTGTGTTACGGGGGGAACGTGCCATCGCAGCAATCAGCGACATTCGAGCGACATTTTGCCGTTTCTTCGAGTTGTGGTCTGTGCGGTAAAACGAGTATTACCGATCTGCTGTCTTTTACGCCATCCATTGAGCCTGCTTTGGATGATGTGCAGTTTCGCGCCTCGACACTCTACGGGTTACCTGATCGCTTGCGTTTTTCACAGACCGTATTTACCTATACAGGTGGGTTACACGCGGCTGGCCTTTTTAGTGCAACAGGTGAATTGCTGCTGCTGCGTGAAGACGTAGGGCGTCATAACGCCGTGGATAAAATAATCGGATACGGGCTGTTACATGGCGCCTTTCCCTACTCGAGGAATATTCTTCTGGTAAGTGGTCGCACGTCCTTTGAGATTATCCAGAAAGCCCTGCTGGCGCGCATTCCTTGCATAGCAGCCATCTCCGCCCCGTCCAGCCTCGCGGTTGAACTGGCTGACCGCGCGGGCATTACCCTCATTGGTTTCCTACGAGACCATTCAATGAACGTGTATACCCATCCTGAGCGAGTGATTTGAGGCGGTTTGCGTGGGAAATTGTTCAACCTCAGTGGAATACCAGGATAAATAAGAACCACATTGAGGGTAATCTAGCCAAGGCGACAGGGATACTGTATAATCCGCCTATGCAGAATGATACAATTGCAGCAGTAGCGACACCACCCGGCGCCGGTGGCATCGGTGTAGTTCGCGTGAGTGGGACGGAAGCTTTTGACCTGGTACTCCCTCTTTTTAGACAAATTGGAGGGCGTACTGACCTTCCTCCTTCGCACCTGCTCACCTATGGACATATCGTTGATCCGGCCACTGAAGAGATAGTGGACGAGGTGCTAGTAGCCTTTATGTGTGCGCCCCGCACCTATACCCGTGAGCATGTCGTAGAGATACAGGGACATGGGGGGCCGCTTGTGCTCCAGCGCATCCTGCGTTTAGTATTGGCGCAGGGAGCGCGCATGGCAAACGCTGGTGAGTTTACTCTTCGCGCCTTTCTCAATGGGCGTCTCGACCTGGCGCAGGCCGAAGCAGTTATGGATCTGATTGGAGCACAGACCGAGGCAGGTCAGCGCCTGGCGATGCAGCAGCTACAGGGACGCGTTTCTGAGCAGGTGCAGGAAGCTCGATACGCTATTCTTGCTGTAGTGGCGCGGATCGAGGCCAGCATTGACTTTCCAGAAGAGGATGTGCCGACTCCTCAGCCGGAGGAGCTTGCGCCATTGATTGCTGTTGCACAGCAGCAGGTGGATGCTTTGCTGGCGGGTTCGCAGCAGGGACGCCTCTACCGGCAGGGGCTGCGTACAGCTATTATCGGTCGACCAAATGTCGGCAAATCCAGCTTGCTCAATGCGTTGCTGCGTTCTGAGCGCGCCATTGTCACACCTATCGCGGGAACGACGCGTGATACAGTGGAAGAAGTGGCAAATCTCCGCGGCATACCACTCCACCTTATTGATACGGCGGGCATCACACCAAGTAATGATCCAATTGAGCAAATTGGCGTACAACGCAGCCGATCTGCCGCAGAAAGCTCCGATGTAGTACTACTGGTTTTTGATGGCTCTGAGAAACTGAGCGAGCAGGATCGACGGGTTACGGAGGAATTGAACACGATGGGATTTGGGGCGAGTTCCGCTGTGGCCGGGGAGGATGACACGAGTACTCATCGACCTGTAATTGTAGTGGTCAACAAGGCAGATTGTGTGCAACAACTGGAACAAGATGTATTACGTCAAATGTGGCCTGATGCGCCTCTTGTCATTACATCAACGTTGACTGGTCAGGGGTTGCCAGTGCTAGAAGAGACCATTGC
Organism: Chloroflexota bacterium; assembly: GCA_005881495.1. The sequence continues at coordinate 4,305 of VBHI01000092.1, read as the reverse complement.
CGACCTGGTGCTGGCTGGTAAAACATTGCATAGCTCAAGTGTGCTGGTAACCAGTGTACGGCACCAGGAAGCGTTGCGTCGTGCAGCCGAACATGTACGCGCTTCATATATACCCCTCCAGCAGGAAATGCCACTGGATTTCGTTTCTATTGATTTGCGGGCGGCTTTTGATACACTTGGCGAAATTACCGGGGAAACGGCGAGCGATGATTTGTTAGATAGAATTTTCAGTGAATTTTGCATAGGTAAATGAGATTCATAAAAAGGGAGTGGTGGTGGAGGCTTTTTAGAAGGAAGTTGTACAATGTCCATTGGAGGTTATGCAAGAACGTATGAAAAGAAAAACAATAATCATCACTACGATGATAGCACTTATCAGTACTTTGCTGGTGTCCTGTGCATCGGATACTTCTACAGTTCAAACAACACTAGTGCCAAATATCTATCCATCTGTAGTGCCGCCATCGGCTGTATTAGGTATTACGGCTGACGATATTAACCCTTTTCATAGTATTCCGTGGGTGCGAGTGAGCTATGCAACCTGCATTAGGAATGGCCCAAGTGGAGCAGGGTTGAAGGCTACAGTAGCAAAATACCATGGGCTAGGCGTGAAAGTGATGTTGACGATCTGTCAATGGGCCAAAGATGCGCGACTGTATGACACGAAGCTCTTGAATGACGCCGCGCAGGCTGGCGCTGATGCTGTGCAATGTGGTAACGAGCAGATGAAAACAGGACCCTACAACCTGGGGGTTTCTCCGGGGGTTTTCGCGAAGTTTTTTGATCTGTGCCAGCAGGCGATGCACGCCGTTCGTCCTAAGATACCGATTATTATCGGGTCGAATGATCCTCATGTCGGTGGAATTGACTTTGCTCCTCTCGCCCAGGAGGTGAAGTATTTCAATGCCATGCAAGCCGCCATGAACACGTCGGTGCATCCGGGGGGGAACTGGACCTGGCGGTCGCAGATCATCGGTTTGATCGATAGCTGGCATAATGGCTATCCCAGTCAAGCGACGAACAGCCTCTATGGCCTGTTCGCCTTCTGGGCGCAGCAATTTGGGGTTGATCTGAACAGCGGCGCGCTTGGAAAACACTTGTGGGTCATCGAGGGGACCGGCTGTATCACCAATTGTGGTATTGACTCCTCAAGCCCCTATGTCGTAGCGGTCTCCCACATTATGACGCTCATCACGGATGTGGTGACGACCATGCGCTATAAGGTACCATTCTTCTACTTTAGTGCCAAGGACTTTTCCAGTCAGGGGTATTTCTGGCCAATGGGGGTGCGTAATGTGAATAATCAGCCCAAGCCATTACGCCAGGACCTTTCGATGGGAGCGCGAAGGCTTAACATGACCTGCGCCTCTGGCAAGGTTGTCGTATCAAGCCAGGAGCAACTTTTAGCCAGGCTTTACCATGGCTGCGCCCTACCAAGTAATTACATCAGTATATTGACAAATTAGATGAGAAAAGGACAGCGGGCAAGGAGACGCTCGCTATACCCTTGCACGGGGTATAGCGAGCGTCTCCTTGCCTTTTCAGATTCTCCTCCTAATTACTCACATTGGCAGCAGAAAAAAACGTTCGCGGTCGCGTGCGACCTGCGTCAACTGTTGAGTCATTTGACGCAATGACGCGATTACCTGGTTATTCCAGTTATCGGGGGTAAGCTGTGATACGTACCAATAGACCTGTTCGCTATTGCGTACAAGGGCGAGATCAAATTGCAGTAATTGACGCAGCAGCGTCTCTTCCTGACGGAAACGCCACCAGATACGATCCTGTGCAGGTACGGCCATGCCACGAATGGCTGTTTCGAGGTCAGATAGGGCCTGTTGAGCAGCCTGTATCTCCCGTACCTGCGCCAGGGCTTCCTGGGGTGGATCGGGATTGGCGCGGGTAAGAGGTGGAATAAAGCGGCGCTGGTAATCTCCTCGCAGGGTTGCTAGCATACTCACCGCTTGCGTCAGGTGATAGCTGGCACGTTCTCGCACCAGTATATCATCGGCACGTACTTGATTTGTCGAGTTATAAAAGTTATAGCCGTAACCTGTGAGCAGCAATTGCAACTGCTGTACTACGGGATCGTTGGATGGCCCTGAGCTCATAGTGTGATCTCCAGTCTCAGGGACGCCAACATCTGGCGTCCCTGTCAATGGCTAGCGCGCTGGTAAACTTGGACGAGCTGGTGGTAGGGGAGCTGATGGTAGGGGAGCAGCAGGCGGGTTGAGTGTATAGCGATCTGTGCTCGCCGTTGTCGTTACACCATTGATATTGAAGGGCAGACCTATTGCCATATTCGGGGCGGAGACCACGCCTCGTTCCGCCATCATCATCGCGGTGTAATAGCGTACGGAGTCGAGTTCGCTCAACCCGAAGGCTTTGAGGGAAATCAGCGCTTTCATACGCTCATCACGTGGATATACCAGGACCTTGACATTATTTAGCGTGATGCCGTAAATGGCAAGGAACTCCTGGAGGTGCTGGAACACGATTTGCGAAAGGTCGTGAATCTTTTCGTTGACTGATTCCAGCGGCGTAATCTGTACTAGCTGGTTGACCGCCTGTTCAATCACTGGACTCGCATAGGCATTTATTTCCTGTGTAGTCAGGGCGTGTCCCCGGTAGGGCATGTGTTGAACAAGCCGTACGGCTGCCTCGCGTGTCTCAACATGAATATAGTAATCCACGTTATAGGCCATCTCTGCCATTTCCCGTGAGAGCGCCATGCCGCCTGTCTTCAGAACCAGCTTTGCGCGGTTGATATAAAGTGCCTCGTACTGCCAGGGACTTTGCCCTCCATAAAAGGCCTGCTGCATAGAGCCAAAGAGAGGACGATCGGGTGTTTGCACAGGATACTGTCCTGTTTCGTAGACTTGTAGAATGGCACCGCGCGACTTGAGTACACAGAAATGGTTGCTTTCTACAGTGAGCAGCGACCCATTCATAATGTTGTTTTCAGGATAGTGCCAGAGTAGAATCTCAGGACCCATAACTTCTTCGCCGTTGTCGGTCAACGTCGAGATGACATTGCGCATTCCAGGCATAAATAACTCCTTTGTTGCTATGTGTATTTTCAATAGTATGAAGTAGACACAGGTATGTTTGCATCTAGTTATTACAACGTATCAGCTTTGATTTAAGCAAGTACGAATTTCTATTTCATTACTGTTTTTAACGCGAATCACAGAATGAATTTTTTATCATTTTGCAAAAACTCGTAAAAAAGCCTTGACAAGTCATCTCTGGTGTGAGAGAATACCGCAGTCACCACAATGGCAGGTACGGAGTCATCTCATTGAGATGTTTCTGTGATACCTTTTCTCTTGACATTTCGAAAGGGATGTGGGAGAATAGTGATGCCACCAGAAAGACAATCACCTGATTTTGATGATTGGGTGCTCCTGTCTGTTGGATGAGTAGTTGTTTGTCACGCTAATGTGGCCTCCTCAGGGATCATTCCTTCCCAGAGCATTATCTTACTCGAAAGAGTTCTTTATCCCCTTTTTGGGAATAAAGTGAAAGCGAAGAGCGTTTTCTCTTTGTGGCTGAGATAGCCTGGAAGTAATGCACGTCGAGGAAAGCTGAAAGCAAGAGGAGATATCCTCTTGACAAAGCGCTACAGATGTGTGATACTACCGCTACTGACGCACCTACCCGTTGAACGGGGTGGGATGCGCACACCACCGGGAGTAGACTGGCCGATGGCCAGCGACGAGCCTCCGGGCTTGCTTCCCCCGCGTGTTGAACCTGAACAATTGAAGAGTGGAAAGCAGAACAAACAGCAACTGCTGCTTGGGTGATCCTCGCAAGAGCGATCATCTTGGCAGAGACACACATACACTGAGACACACACAACAAACAAGCAAGCAGTTCCTGTCAATTTTCGTTTCAGCTCCCCGCTGACTAGGGGGAGCAGGAACACAATCTGCGAACAGCCAAGTGTTTACAAAGTAACAAGCAGCTTGGCCTGGATCGCAACTCCGACGCTTGGAGTCGTCTACTCGCTTGAGAGAGCGAGGCAGCGAGCGAGAGCGTCGCACCAACACCGGTAGAAACACCCTTTGTGAAGAGGGTGCGGTATAAACGATTGGATGGCGAGTTTGATCCTGGCTCAGGATAAACGCTGGCGGCGTGCCTAACACATGCAAGTCGAACGAGCTTTTTTTCGTCGCAAGAGGAAAGGGAGCGAGTGGCGGACGGGTGAGTAACACGTGGGCAACCTGCCCTTTGGTGAGGAATACCGGCGAGAAATCGCCGACAATGCCGCATCGGCTCTCGTGAGAGAGCAAAGCTTCTTGC
>VBHI01000380.1 GCA_005881495.1 Chloroflexota bacterium | reverse complement strand
CGTACGGAAGTTTAAAGAGGACTCACCCATGGATGCATCTACCACGCTAGCAATAACCCAAACGGTCCTGGCATGGACACTTCTTGGGTTTCTACTGGCCTGGATGGTTACTTTCGCAGTGTTAGCTTTACGCGCAAATCCAACCAGCACAATCAAGTTAGAAGAGTTGCCAACGCCAGCACGCTCTTTTCCTGTTACCACTGCCTCAACATCGCTGCATGTGAAAGCTACTCAACCGGTAGCTGTACCCATTAGCAAAGAGAACCATGACAACTCTGGCGAGATGGATACGGTTTCTATGGCATAATTATTACAAAATGAGAGAGCCAGTAGGAAGGCAGAAGATCCACCGAGGGCCGATAAATCGGCGCTGGGCGCGATAAATCGGCCCCTACGGCCTGTTCATACACCTGAGGTGAATAGTGTATGGGGGCACGTTAAATCGGCCCCAACATTTGACCAGATGATTTTGTTAGAACTGAACATTTTCGCCGGGGCGTGCCGGGCGAAACTGATCATTATCATTAATAAACACAAAATGGCTATCCTGCACATTCACAATCATATCCAGTTTACCATCTCCGTTGACATCCTTAAATGTCAGCGTCACCACTGCCAGTTCCTGACCCGATCCGACTAACGTTGGGCCCATATAAATCTTGGCTTTTGAGGAATCACCACCCGGAAATTCTATGATCTGTATATGACGATTTAAATTTAAAGCCAGAAAATGGCTTGGATTGGTTGCTGAATCGTTATGTCCTACCACCATATCCGTCTGGAATGTCCGAGGTCGCCCATAATGCCAATCATCTTGCGTTACCTGCCACCAGTTGGCCACCGTGGTCAACAAGACCCAGCCTACCACCATGATGAACATTGCCATACCCAGGAGCACGGTCCAATGAAAACGAGGCATGAAGGGACGAATCATTAAATCGTCCGTGCGCCGAATTGCAATTTCATCGTTTGCGGTCTCCTCGTCATGGCGTCGATTGCCCGAGACTGCCGGCATATTTGTCTTTGTAGCGGAACTGCGAGGTGGAACGGTGGATTTGTTGCGAGTCTGGTAGCTTCCCTGGCTAGAAAGCACACGTACATCAGCAGAGGCTCGTCCTACCTCTGATCTTACATCGGCTATTCTCTGATAATGAAGTGCGCTACTGGGTGTACGTTCAGGTTCAGCATCATCGAAAGCATATAGCTCGGCAGGGTTGTATATTCCCTGCAAATATTTCTGAGCCACAACATTACCGTCCTCTCGTTTTTCAATGAATCGAGGCTTTAGATATTTTGTTCTAATTACTATCCAAGATGAAGTATACACTCAAAGGTGGCATTTTGCAAGCTTTTTTGGAACAAATTTGCTATTTTTTCAAATTTATATGGGTGGGGTTCAGGGAGAGCGCAAGGGAGCAGCGCGGGGTCCAGGGCGACCACAAGGGATCGCCTATTCGCACCAACTTAAGAAAGGAGATGACAAAGCAAGGCTCAATCTGACATGATAGAAACACATCTTGAACGTCCTATCGTGACGGAAAGGAGCCTTGCCATGAGTAGTGTAGCAGAGGTCGGTGAACGGTTGCAGTTCATCTTGGAAAAGCGAGCGGACGAGTTAGCGAAGGAAACAGGCTGCATCAAACGGGAGCGCAAGTTCAGCGGGGCAGATGTGGTGCAAACCCTCGTGTTTGGCTGGCAGCAGCATCCGCATGCGAGCTTGGAGAGCTGGGCCTCGACAGCGGAGGTGCGCGCCGTGTCGGTGAGCGACACAGCAGTGCAGAAGCGCTTTACGCCGGAGTGTGCGCAGTTCTTGCATGCGATCTTGCAGGAGATGAGCCGCGTGGTGGTGCAAGCGGCTCACGTGGTGCCGATCAAGCTGTTGCGCCGCTTCCGTGCGGTGATCCTGGAGGACAGCAGCCGTAGCAGCTTGCCGGAGGCGTTGGCCGAGATCTGGCAGGGCTGTGGCGGCAATCCAGCGCACACCGCGGCGGCAGTCAAACGGCCTGTGCGGCTTCGAACTCAAGCGAGGACAGGTGCAAGGGCCGAAGTTGACCGATGGACGCCCCTCCGATCACGCCAGCCCGTTCAACGACGAAGAAGTGGAGGCGGGCAGTCTGTCGATCAGGGATTTGGGGTACTTCAGCTTGCGGCAGATGGCAGAGCGGCGTCGAGCCAGAGGCTACACCCTGGCGCGCTTGCGAGCCGGCACCGCGCTGTTCACGCCCAAAGGCCACCGTCTGCGGCTCGATGACGTGCTGCTCCCACAGCGTGTCGGCCAAATGAAGCAACTGCATGTGCAGGTCGGGGCCAGTGAACGGCTGCCGATGCGCTTATTGCTGTTGCGGGTGCCCAAAGCCGTGGCCGATCAGCGGCGCGAGGACTTGCTGGCCGATGCGCAGCGTCGCCAGCAGATCATCAGTGAGGAGACCTTGCGGCTGGCCGACTGGACGATCCTGATCACCGATGTGCCAGCCAAGCGTTTGCGCTTTGAGGAGGCCTTGGTCCTGCTCCGCGAACGGTGGCAGATGGAATTGCTCGACAAGCTGTGGAAGCAGCACGGGCAGGTAGACGAGTGGCGCACGAGCACCCCCTGGCGGGTCTTGTGTGAACTGTCTGCCAAACTGATCGGGGCGCTGCTGCACCAGTGGTTGAGCGTGCTCTTCGCCTGGCAGGATCCGCAGCGCAGCCTGGTCAAACTGGCTCAGGTGGTGCGTGATACCAGTTGGACGCTCATGGACGCGCTGGTGGGCAAGCGTTCCGTGCGGTCAGCCTTGCAGCTTATTGGCCGACGCATGCGCTCGGGCTGTCAGATGAACAAGCGCAAGAAACATCCCAACTCTGCCCAATTGCTGGAGCAGGAGGCGGTCGAATGGGCCTTAAGTTGGTGCGAATAGGCGACCACAAGGGATCGTCCCTACCATGCTACGGCTTCGCAAGCCGGGGCATGCATCGTGGCAAAGGAACGTTTCTTCACCCGGAAATTTCACTCTCTGTGTCATTCGCCAACAAAGTCTTCAATGGATAGAACTTCTCCAATGAATGTGATGATCTAACAAAGCCGCTGTCCTTCTCGCTTGACAGTAGACAGGCGCAGTAGTAAGCTGTCCCCGAAGAAAGAAAACCCCTGCTGAACGCAGTGTTGGAAGGGCCCGAGAGTAACAAGCTTATGAATAACTTCAGCGAAAAGGTCAACTTTATCTGGAGCGTCGCAGACCTTATTCGAGATACGTTTAAGCGCAGCAAATACCAGGACGTTATTCTACCGCTCACAGTACTCCGCCGCATCGACTGCGTATTACAGCCTACCAAAGAGCACGTTCTCGAAGTCAACACCAGGCTGAAAGGCAAACTCGAAAACCTGGCTCCCCAACTGTGCAAAGCTTCAGGCTTCTCCTTCTACAACACCTCGCTGTATGACTTCGACCGCCTACTGAG
>VBHI01000379.1 GCA_005881495.1 Chloroflexota bacterium | reverse complement strand
CAATTCCGTTAGGCTCAACTCAACGGGATTGTTCCACGACGATCTCGTCAGGAGGACTAATGATCGGTATCTCCGATTCATCTGTCACTCTCCCGCGTCTCTTCACCATCTGTTCCCTCAACGCCTGCGAGGGCGGGGAGAGGTAGCTCTGATCGCCCACTACCTCAAACGAGAGGCGCGTGCTTGCTGCTATTGAAGAGTAGGTACATTTTGCCCGCCGGCTGCTCACGACATGACGAGATGATCGATTGTGTCACGGTGTTACTCAGCTATGCGAGGAGACGGTGAGCGCACCCTCGAAGCGTTCTATGAGCGAGTGCCTCCTTTCGCTCACACGTTCATGGCCCAGTTCGGACGGGAGCGCCTGCCTCCCCGCTCAACAGTCGTCTCAACTAGACGCTCACCCAGCAATTTGACACCTGGCGACAGCGTTCGCTGCCAAAGCATTGGCGTGTGTTGTACCTTGATGGCGTGCATTTCAGCATTCGCCATGGTGGAAGGCCGATGCCACGATCATCTTGACCGCTCTGGGCGGGGATCTAGAAGGAAACAAAGAGGTATTGGCACTGCACGCCTGCGCGGAGGAAAGCAAGGAGGGATGGCTCGTTCTCTTGCAGGATCTGCGCACACGAGGGGCCACGCAGATCGATTTGATCGTCACCGACGGACATGATGGCTTGTTGGCTGCGCTCACGGAGCTGTTTTCAGCCACCCCTCGCCAACGTTGTCTCGTCCATAAACAGCCCAACGTGCTTGCCGCTATCCCCCGGCGTGAGCGGGCTGAGGTCCAGGCCGAATTAGCCGGTATCTGGGGGCAAGCGACAAAGTCGGAGGCCTTGACCCAATTGGCCGCTTTTCAAGCCAAGTATGCCGTGCGCTATCCCGAAGCAGTGCGAGGCCTGATGGAGGACGAAGAACACCTCTTGACATTTTACGCGTTTCCTCAGACCATGCACCGACACATTCAGACCACGAATGCCATTGAGAGTCTCTTCAGCAATGTGCGCCAGCGGACTGATCAGATCGATGTCTTCACGACGGAGACCAGTTGCCTGAGCATTGTCTGGGCCACCATCCAGGATATCCGCTTGCACAAACTCTCGCTGGAATGAAGCTCACGAACTTCGCAGGGCTGATGAAAAAGCAACCAACCATGCAAGGTGGTTCAGGAGAAGGTGTCTTTTTGTGCCTGTTCTGGCCTGTTTTCAGCACGGCTTGCGATTTTTCTGCTCTCATGGCAGAGTTTCTGGCGAGCCCATGTCTTGTGCTTCATGCGAAATGGCGCGAACATGCGACCTCGGTGTGCGGATCAGTCAGATGGATCGGAGAAGTTTCATCACGCATCAGGTGGTCTTCGTTCAGCCAGTGCTTTCATCAAGAGCTCTTCCTGCTGTGAACAGTGAGGTCTCTTGGTAGATGGGCCGAGGCTTGATAGGCAGCGTCGATGTGGCCCCTGTCCTCTGCCAAGATGACATCAAGCAACTGGACGGCCTCCGCCCTGCTTTCTTCTGCCCAATCATCCCTGAAACACACGTTGTGGGTACACTCGATCAGATCTTGTACGACTCGTTCCCACAGGAAGTAGGTGAGGGCCACCCAATCGATCTCCACTTGTCCATAGCCCTGAAAAAACGCATCAGCGTGTGGTGACCTGACAAAGATGAAATCGCGCTCTTTGGGGGCCAGCATCACCTCATCCCAATCGATCACAAACACCTGACCCGCTCGATTCCGGATCAGATTTCTTGCATGCAGGTCGCCGTGACAGATGACGCAGGGCAATGGTCGCGACTGGAGCACCGCTGCCAGCTTTTCCAGGGAGGTCATCACCGTGTGAATCGTGGACTGATGCGCCACCCAGGAGGTGCGAAGCGCCCGCTCTGAGGCCCCTCGGCCTTGGGTCTGGCCGTGTTGGGTTTCAAAGGCACGTACCCATCCAACGTACTCCGTCGGATCAAAGGTCTCCTGGCGCAGGGACGCAAAGCCACCAGGCGGCAGCATGACTTGGTGAATCCGTTGGAAGATGGTTCCCACCTGCTTCCACTGCTCGTCCATCATCCCTGTCAAGCTACTCTCTCCGGAGATCCAGGGGTAGACGATCACGGTCCAATCCGAGAGCCGGGCCCACAATGCACTGCTGCGGGTGGGAATGGGAGCCACGACCGATGCAATCCCCTGATCGCTAAGATAGCGAGGAACCAGACACCGTGGTTCGTAGAGCGGTCGAGACGTGACTTTGAGCGCATAGGCTCTTCCCTGCTCGCTTTCCACACGATACATCCCGGCGTCGTAATCATGTCCCAGGGGAAGAAACGTAAGCGTGACGGGGCTCAGATCATACTGGTCCTGCAAACAGGCGCGAAGGTCTTCCTCGGTAATCCTGGGTGGTTCACGCATAGCTCCGCTCGTCCCATCCCATCTTTTCTTTCCGTCTTCTTCATTCATTCAAAGGAATAGGTGTTCACCCTCTCGGTGAAAGTGGATATATCTCCATATTACGCGAGCCTTGGTGAGCCATGCAAGGGTTTCGTCCAAAAAGCACGCATCACAGATGTCCACAAGTGGTGAGCAGGTCTCTTCTCTTTACACAACTTTCGCGATGGCATCTTCCCTAGCAATATCTGCGAGTGTCTGCGGAATTTTTCCTGTATCCCACATTCCGCACTTTGATTGACAGTTTTTCGGAAAATTGGTAGTGTGGAGTCCACTGAAACGGAGGACTCCTGATGACCACAATGGACAAGTATCTCAATGAACGGCTCGATAACCTGGGGATTGTGGCGGGCGTGTGCCAAGAGATTGGTCTTGCGGCGTGGCTGGATGCCCAAGACCGCCAATCGGCAGCAGGTGAGTGTGGGAACAGCAACGGCTGCGATGATTTTGAACGGCTTGGGATTCAGCAACCGACAATTGTATCTGGTACCGCAGTACTTCGCGAACAAACCGGTCGAGCACTTGCTGGGTACTGGGATCAGTGCGGACATGCTCAATGATGACTGTCTGGGTCACACCCTGGATTGGTTGTATGCGCACGACCCGACGAAATTGTTTGCTGGGATCGCCAACCGAGCGCGGCAGGTCTTTGGCATCTCAGCCCATCAGGTGCATGTGGACACGACCTCTTTCTCGGTCAGTGGAGCCTACAGCAGCGCAGGTGAGTGGGTGGAAGAGCCAGGCAAGACAGCAGAGGCCAGGGAGGCCCAGACTGCACTGATCGCGATCACGTATGGCTATTCGCGCGATCATCGGGAGGAACGCACCGCAGTGGATGTTGACTTGACCCTGGCTACCACCCATGATGGGGATGTCCCGCTGTT
>VBHI01000091.1 GCA_005881495.1 Chloroflexota bacterium | reverse complement strand
GAGCCAGAAATAGCCATCCGTGTCCTGAAAGCCCACATCTCCCGTATCAAGCCAGCCCTCCTCAATCCACAGCTCCTTATTGTGCTCCTCATCGACGTAGCCAGGGAAGACGTTGGGACCCTTGACGGCAATGCTGCCCACTTCGTTGCTTGCACAGTCACGCCCATACGCTCCTGTGCTTGTGAGTTGCACCGCCTTCATCAATTGATAGGGGAGGCGCAAGCCAATCGAGCCAACTCGTTTTTCACCGTACCTCGGGTTGACCGCACTAATCGAGGTCGCTTCCGTCAAGCCGTAGCCTTCGATGATAGTAGCACCCGTGTATGCCTCAAACGCAGTATGGAGCTGCTTCGGGACGGGAGCAGTCCCGCAGCGCACGATAGCAAGCGAGCTGATATCTCTTCCATCAATCGGCACCTGAAGCAGGCTGCTTAAGAGCGTTGGCACGGCACTGATCATGTTGACGTGGTAGTGTTCGACAATCCTCCAGATGTTGCGCACGACGGCGCGATTGCGATACCCCGCAGCAGTCGGCAGGACCACCGTTGCCCCTCGACTAAACGGCATGAGCCCATTGGCAATAGCCCCATTGACGTGGAACAGGGGCAATCCGCTCAGCCGCACCTCCTGGGGAACAACATCCATCGTCACCCCCTGTGCCCAGGCATTGTAGACCTCGTTGCCGTGTGTATGACGAGCAAGCTTCGGCATTCCAGTTGTTCCACCAGTATGAAATAGAGTTGCGGTTTCGTCGGATGTGATACGTCTCTCGCTCAGTAATGCATTCGTCGGATACCTTTCGATGGCTCGGTCGAAGTTCACAACGCTGCCATCTTCGTCCGAGAAGTCGCCGACCTGGAGTACGGCCTGGAGGCTGGGAACTTCTCGACGAATCGAAGCAACCTTTTCCCAAATGCTGAAGCCAGGATGTGGGCCGAGGGCTGCGAGTACTTTGGTTCCTGCCGCGCGAAGAATATCTGCAATCTGCCGTGGTTCCAGAAAGAAATTCACCGGGTTCACAATGCCGCTGGCCTGACCACCCAACAGCAGAAAGTGTGCCTGGGGAATATTGGGGAGCAACAGAGAGATCACATCATTAGGTCCAATGCCGAGGTGCTGGAGCAAATTGGCGGTTTGATGGATACGTCCAAGGAGCTGCTCGTAGGTGATGCATACGCTAACGTCGTAGGTGTCTGCATCGGCAAAATAGTACAGTGCTGCTTGCCCTGGATCTGCGAGAGCCGTTTGGCGAATCATCGCATAGGTGCTGTGCGGGAGGGCACGTTGCTCCAACGGGAATCGCTCGAACGCCTCAATATCGGCAAGCGTGTGAACGCGTAGGCGGGTTAAAGCTGCAGGGTCCATATCTCTCCCTTCACATAAGAGCGGTGCAGGCCGCTATGGAGCGCGGCCTGCTGATGCTGCTGAGGGACGTATGCAAAGACAAGCAATACCTCTAAGCAGCAAAAAGAACTGGCGCACCGTATGAAGAAATTATACACGACGTATCGTCATTTGTAAAGACCATTGACTAATGACGAATTTGCTGGTAAACTTGGTAATGTGCCACAAAAAAAGTTAGTGGTAAAAATTATTTACTGATGACGACGGCCTTGTTTCTTCTCCTTGTCCACGTGTGAGGCTGCAGACGAGGACGAGGACAGGCAAGACCCCGTCACACTTCAAGGAGGAGCCTCATGAGTGAAGCCGTTATTGTCTCAACGGCCCGGACTCCGCTTGCCAAGTCCTTTCGGGGGTCTTTCAACCAGACCCACGGGTCCACCCTGGGCGGCCACGCGATCCGACACGCCGTCCAACGCGCAGGGCTTGATCCGGCTGAGGTCGAGGACGTGATCATGGGATGTGGAACTCCGGAAGGCGATACGGGCAACAACATCGCTCGCCTCTGTGCGGTCCGCGCTGGCCTGCCGATTTCGGTGGGAGGAACCACTGTCAACCGCCGCTGTGCCTCCGGCCTGCAAGCCATCAGTATCGCGGCCCAGCGCGTGCTTGTCGATAAGGTGCCCATCCTTGTGGCCGGGGGCGTCGAGTCGATCAGCCTGGTCCAACCCACGCTGCACCAACCCAAAAGCGTGGACCCCTGGTTGCTCGAACACAAACCGGCATTGTGGATGCCCATGAACGAAACGGGCGATGTCGTGGCCATCCGCTACGGCATTTCGCGTGAAGAGCAGGACCGCTATGCCCTGCTCAGTCAGCAGCGGACGGCGGCCGCCCAGCAGGCCGGACGCTTCGACGAGGAGATCGTCCCCTTAACCACCACCAAACTGGTGACCGACAAGGTGACTGGCGAGACACACGAGGAGGAAGTCACCTTGAGCCGAGATGAGTGTAATCGTCCCAACACCACCCTTGAGGGACTGCTGGCCCTGCGGCCAGTCTACAATAGGAAGGGCGCGACGGTCACTGCTGGCAATGCCAGCCAATTCGCTGACGGGGCATCAGCCTGTGTTGTCATGGACGGCAAACTGGCTGAGCAACGAAACCTTGAGCCGTTGGGGATCTACCGTGGTCTGGTCGTCGTCGGCGTCGAGCCCGACGAAATGGGCATTGGTCCAGCCCTGGCTGTCCCTAAATTGTTGAGGCGGCATGGCCTGAGCATCGACGATATCGATCTATGGGAACTCAACGAGGCCTACGCCAGTCAGACGGTCTACTGTCGCGATGCCCTGGGAATCCCTCTAGAACGACTCAATGTGAACGGGGGAGCCATTTCCATCGGTCACCCCTACGGCATGACGGGGGCACGGCAGGTCGGGCATATCCTGCTTGAAGGCAGGCGCCGCAAGGCGAAGTACGTCGTCGTGACGATGTGTGCCGCCGGCGGCATGGGCGCTGCCGGTTTGTTTGAAGTCGCCTAAAGGCAAGAGCGGAGGGAGAGAGCCATGGCCGACGAACACGACATGAGCAGCAAAGGGAGTATGTATGAAACGATCAAGACGGAACAGGATGGGGCGACGTTCATCCTCACCTTGCACCGCCCACAGAAGCGTAACGCCATCAACAAGCAGATGCAGGCCGAAATCTTCGATGCCCTGATGAAGGTTCGCGCAGATGCGAGCGTGCGAGCGATCATTGTGTGGGGGGGACCAGAGGTCTTCGCGGCCGGTGCCGACCTCAGCGAGATGCGAGGACGCACGCCCATGCAGCAGTTTCGCCCCTTCAATAGTCTGCAGGTCGGTGACATCTGGGGAGCGGTGGCCTCCATGTTGCAACCGACCATTGCGGCCGTCTCGGGGATTGCGGTCGGTGGGGGCTGTGAACTGGCCTTGGCCTGTGATCTGCGTCTGGCCTCCGAGACAGCAACCTTCGGCCAGCCGGAGATCAACGTGGGCATTATTCCTGGTGCTGGGGGGACCCAGCGCCTGGCACGCGTCGTTGGCTTGACCAAAGCCAAAGAGATGATTTTCTTGGGGGAGCGCATCGATGCCAGCGAAGCGCTGCGCATTGGTCTGGTCAACAAGGTGGTGCCGGTTGGCACCCTGCTCGAGGAGGCCAAAGCCTGGGCGGGCAAACTGAGCGAAAAGCCGCCTCGCGCCCTGCAATTGGCCAAACTGATGGTCGACAAAGGGTACGATCTGGAACTAGGGGCTGCCATCACGATGGAGTCGTTGTCCTTCGCCAGTTTGTTCAGTACCAAAGACCAGCAGGAGGGAGTCAGTGCCTTCCTGGAGAAACGCCAACCACTATTTACTGGCGAATAAGAGGCCAGGAGAGAGTATTCGCTGAAGGAACAGCAAAGATGAGTATCCCGAAAACGATGCGAGCAGCGCAGCTACTTGCGTACAAACGGCCGTTAGAGGTTCGTGAGGTGCCTGTGCCCGAACCGCGGGGTGAAAATGTCTTGATCCGTATCGTCGGTTCAGGGCTCTGCCATTCTGACTTACACTTTATGGATGGCGCAGTGCCGATCATCCCCAGCTTTCCCTTCACGCTTGGCCACGAAAATGCAGGCACTATCGCCGCAGTGGGCGAGAACGTCCACGCTGTTCAGATTGGCGATCCTGTCGTCGTCTTCGGAGGATGGAGCGTCAAAAGCGACCGCTTCACCCGCAGTGGCCAGGAGCAATTGAGCGATATGAACGCATGGGTCGGAGTTGGGCAGCCTGGTGGTTACGCGGACTATCTGCTCGTACCTACCTATCGCTACCTCTTGCCTGCTCAAGGACTCGACCTCGTCGAAGCCGCCGCACTTACTGATGCCGGGTTAACGCCCTATCGGGCCGTGAAGAAACTCGTGCCGGTCATCTATCCTGGCAGCGCGGTGGTCATCATTGGGGCGGGTGGCCTGGGGCAATTCGGTGTGCAATATGCCAGGCTGCTTCTTCCAGCCGCCACCACGGTCGTGGCTGTAGACGTGGACTCCCAGAAACTTGAGATTGCTCGCGACCTTGGCGCTGATGTGGTCATCAATAGCCGCAACGAAGATCCTGTCCAGCGCATCAGGGAACTCACTGGCGGTGAAGGTGCCCAGGGCGTCGTCGACTTTGTAGGGGCTGATACGACGTTACGCCAGGCCTATCAGTCAGCAGGACGGCAGGCACGCGTCGTCATCGTGGGTCTAGCCGGAAGCACCTTGCCTTTCACGGCCCTGTCCTTAAAGGAGGTTGAAGTCACAACCAGCAGGTGGGGCAGCATCCTGGAACTCAGCGAGGTACTGGCCCTTGCCCGCAAAGGACTGCTTCGCACCCGCATCCAACGCGTTGGCTTTGACGAGATGAACCAGACCTTTGACAAACTGGCTCATGGTCAGATTGAGGGTCGTGCTGTTCTCGTTCCTGAGAGCTAGCCTATGCGTCTCTCGCTTTGTTTGGAGCGTCATCTCTTCAGTTTTAAGGAGCAGGCGGCCTTTCCACACGTATCGCAAGGAGACAAAGAAAGGGAGGCTTTATGAAAACCGTCAACGACTACCCCATGCTCTCCGAGCGCTCCCGCGGATGGCTCAAATACCTGCATCGCAAGGTCAACACGCCCGACGACTGGGACCGCGGGAGCCACCCATCAGAGATGTGGGACGACAAATCCACTCCGCCGCTACTGTGTTTTGCCCGCTTCGATCTTATCGACTCCAGCGTTGTGATGGCCCTGATGGCCCAGACCACGCCAGCCTGGCGCGAGGTGTATGGCTGCATCCTCGACCAGTTGCTCCAACGCTACGGGACCTACTGGGGAGCCATCGACTGGCAGACGCAGATTGGCCACGACCCCAAGCGCGGCAACTATCCAGAGGCCTGGAACCGCCTCTACATCCCAGCTGATCGTCGGGGCCACTACGACGTGCCTGGCTGGACCGCCAATGGCATCGAACCGTGGGGACTTCAGATGGATCCCATTGGGGCCGATGGCAACCTCTTCTACAAAGGGTTTTTCAATCTGTTGCTGGGATTATACCGCTACGTGAGCGGGGACAAAAAATGGAGCCGGCCTTTCAACATCATTTGTGATGGAGCAAACACCTTCACCTACACGCACAGCAGCATTAACCACCTTCTCACACGGCAGTGGGCCGCTCGTCGTGAGGGATGTCACTGCGAGAACACCAAGATCTGGCCCTATTGCATGGTTCCGGCGGGCCTCGGTCTGAGGCTGCACGATCAGCTCTACCAGACGGACACCCACTGGGTCTTCGACCGCTGGTGGAAGTACGCCAAACAGCACTATGTGCGGCTCCCCGATGCAGGATCGCCTGAGTGGGTCGCCTGGTACTATGACCCGATCATTGACTACCTGTGCCAGGGCGGTTTCCAGGCTGCAGCCTCTCTGGTATTCTACCTCTCGCCACAGCGCTACGATGACGCCCAGCGCCTTTACGAGTGGTCTATTCCCTCCTTGTTCCAAAACCCCCCTGACCCACAAATACTCAGGGCGCATCTGGCAGATCCTCGCAGATTTGGCCTGGGCCTCTTGGACGCAAGCGAAATGGGGGACACTGCCCGCTACCAGGACCTGCAGGCCCTGGCCGAGCAGCTCTGTGAGCCGACATGGGACCGAGAGCATGGCGAGTTCTATTACCGCTTTGGACTCTCCGAGCCGTATCCGCGTGGGCAGGCCAATGCCGTCATCATGGCGGCTGAGGCGGGTGGCAAGCAGGCATGGTGGCGGATCTTTAACGAGCCGAACTTGCGCAAGTTCGACCAACCGACCGTCTCCGGCGTTGATTTCCCGCGACTGGGGATCTCCCAGGCTATCTACGATGAGGAAAAGGAGATCCTTGCGGTGTCGACCTATGCAGCAGACCCCTGGCTGGCCGGAACCTCGACGACCTTCACGGTGGAGCACCTGCGCGAGCCAGCACAGGCTCGTGTGCTGCGTGATGGCAGTGTCTACGAGGGATGGCGGGTCAGCGGCCAGACGAGCATAGAGCTCAAGGCGGAGGTGCAAGACCATGCCTATCTCGTTATGCGCGCCTGAGGGACAGGAGTGCCAAGCCTGGCATTCTTTTGAAAGAAGAGAAAATGGAAAAAACCTGTAGGTAGAAATTGAGAGGAGAGCGCACTTGCACAGCAATTTCGCTTGCGAGCCTCTCCCATTGCAGTTGAGTTGACACGCACGAAAGGAGCAAGTCATGAGCACTATCCAGGAGATCGTCATCTCTACTCCCCTCAGGACGGCCATCAGCACCTTTGGCGGCATGCTCAAAGAGACCCCAGCCGCTGATCTGGGGGCGACCGTGGCCAAAAGGATATTAGAAGAGGTACAACTGGATGTCGGGCAGGTGGACCAGGTGATCGTCGGCAATGTGTTACAGGCAGGTCAGGGGATGAACCCGGGCCGGCAGGTGGCCCTGAAGGCAGGTCTGCCCAACAGTGTTCCCGGCATGACGCTCAACCGCGTCTGTGGCTCGGGCCTGCAAGCCATCGTCTCGGCCGCCCAGGAGATTGTCGTGGGGGGGGCGCAGGTCATCCTGGCCGGGGGCATCGAAAACATGGATCTGGCCCCCTTCTTACTGCCCAAGGCCCGCTATGGCTATCGCATGGGCATGCCCAAGGCAGACCTGCTCGACGAGATGGTCTACGACGGGCTATGGGATGCCTTTAACAACTATCACATGGGCATCACCGCGGAAAACATCGCTGAGTGCTACCACATCAGCCGCCAGGAGGCTGATGCTTACGCCCTGCGCAGCCATCAGCGGGCAGCGCAGGCCATGCAGAGCGGCTTCTTCCTCCAGCAGATTGTCCCAGTCATGGTGCAGGCCAAGAAGGAGACCATCCCCTTTACCCGCGACGAGCATGTGCGCCCAGATACCAGCCTGGAGAAGCTTGCCAGGCTGCCGGCCGTCTTTAAGCACAACGGCACGGTCACGGCCGGCAATGCCAGTGGCATCAATGATGCGGCTGCCCTCATGCTCGTCACGACGGCTCAGAAGGCCGACGAGTTGAGGCTTCCAGTGGCCGGTCGCCTCGTCTCCTACGCGGTGGTAGCCGTGGATCCGGCCGTGATGGGGATCGCGATGATCCCGGCGACCCGTCAGGCCTTGCAGAAGGCCGGGCTCAGCGTTGACGACATCGCCATGTTTGAGGTCAACGAAGCCTATGCTAACGTGGCCCTTTACGTCGGACGGGAACTCCAGATTCCGGAGGAGAAGCTCAATCCTGTCGGCGGTGCGGTCGCCCTTGGCCATCCGATCGGGGCCAGTGGAGCCATCCTGGTGGTCAAGCTGTTGCACGAACTGGAGCGCCAGCAGGCGCGCTACGGGCTGGCCACGCTGTGCATAGGCGGGGGCATGGGCATTGCTGCCGTCTTCGAGCGACCAAGCTAGGCCGATCTGGAGGCCTCTGCTCGTGCAGATGAAGGGGGCCGAGGAGGAACGGTCCCATAGTCGTCAAGTTAGCGACCTACCGAAGCGACCTACCGAATGGACATGGGGCCTCGCCGCTGGCGCGACGAGGGGGCGACCACAAGGGTACGCCCCTAGCTATACGCGGTCGCGTTCCACCCAGGCGTGTATAGCTAGGGGCGACCTTCATGGTCGCCCTGCGAGCGCCATCAGGCGCAAGGCGTCCCATGATGACACGTCTTAACTTGACGACTATGGGGCCTAGGAGGAACGGTCCCCAAAGGCAGAGCCCAGAAAGGAGTGGTGTTATGGCACAGCAACAGAATCCAGAGTACTCGCCAGCCGATAAGGAGCCGACACAAACATCTCCCAGCGTTCCAAGTGAGGCCGGTCTCACGGAGAAGAAGGAGGAAGGGGATCGGCGCTCGCCGCAACTGAGGCGAGCAACGAGCGAGCACCAGCACAGTTGACAGCTACAGGGGAGGACCTATGAGCACGGAAACTAGTCAGATGAACAACGTACCCCCAATGGGGGGCTTGAACCAGACGCTGGAGATCGAGCTGGTCGAGGCCAGCCGTGAGCGGGTCGTGATGAAGATGCCCGTCACGGCGCGCCATCACCAACCCTGGGGTTTCCTGCACGGGGGAGCCAGTCTCGCGCTGGCCGAGAGTGCCGCCACCGTCGGCGCGTTCCTGAACTGTCCACCGGGCATGGGCGCCTTCGGTCAGCAGATCAATGCCAATCATCTCCGCTCGCTGCGCCAAGGGGTCTTGACCGCGACGGCCACCCCGCTGCATGTGGGACGCACCTCCCAGGTCTGGGAGATCAAGATTCGTGACGAGCGTGAGAGGCTGATTTGCGCCTCGCTGTGCACCCTGGCGGTCGTATCGCTAGGCACAGACCGATAGGAACCGACCGTGATTGGGCCTCATAGGCCAAAGCATATGCAAGTGATGACAGAAAAGAAGAGCCTCTCACGGTGCGTTGTGCAGAGAAAGGAACTACATGAATGATGGCTCGGTTGAAGCTCTCGCGCGCGGCCTCGTTCTGGCTGCTGGCCACCGTGTTAGCCTTCTTGCTGTTCGCCGCGAGCGCCCCCTCGCCGCTCTACGTGGTCTATCAAGCGAGGTGGCATTTCTCCTCGCTCATCCTGACCGCGATCTTTGGGGTCTACGTCCTGGCGCTGCTGGCCACGCTGTTGATCACCGGGCGACTCTCCGATCACCTGGGACGACGGCCGGTGGTGCTGCTCGCCCTGGTAGTTCAGATAGCCAGTATGGGCGCCTTCATCGCCGCAAGAGACGTGGGGATGCTGTTCGCGGCGCGGTTCCTGCAGGGACTGGGGACCGGACTGGCTACGGGCGCGCTCAGCGCCTGGCTGCTTGATCTGCAACCGCCAGACCATCCAGGCCTGGGAAGCCTGGTAGTTAGTGTCGCCCCGGTCGCCGGACTGGCGGCAGGCGCGCTGGGTTCGGGCCTGCTGGTGCAATATGGCCCCGATCCGCTGCACCTGGTGTTCGCTTTGCTGTGCGCCGTCTTTGCGCTCGCGGTGGCGACGATGCCGCTCATCACCGACGTCGCACAGCGGACACCAGGGTGGCTGCAGTCGATGAGACCGCAGATCAGCGTGCCGCCGGCGGCACGCTCCCTGTTCGCCGCTTCGGCTCCCGCGCTGATCGCGACCTGGGCTCTGGCCGGGCTCTATCTGTCGCTGGGACCCTCGCTGGCCCTCTCCTTGCTCAAAAGCGACAGTTACCTCGCCGGTGCCGGGGTGATTGTAGCATTGATGGGTGCCGTCGCTGTGGCCGCCACCATTGTCCGGGCAACGGATGCAGGTGTGATCGTGATCCGTGCCTCGCTCGTGCTGGTGGTGGGCGTTGGGATCACCGAGCTTTCGGTGGCGATCGGCTCGGCCGTTGGCCTCTACGCCGGCAGCGTACTCGCCGGCCTGGGCTTCGGTCCGGCGTTCTCCGCAGTTGTCCGCAGCCTGACCCCTCTAGCTCCGCCGGACAAGCGCGCTGGGTTGCTCGCTTCGATCTTCATCGTCGTCTATCTCGCCTTCAGCGTTCCAGCGCTCATCGCCGGAGTCGCGGTCACCCACTATGACCTGCGCGACACGACCTATGGCTACGGGATAGTGGTGATGGCCCTGACCGCGCTGACGGCCGTTGCGCTCTGGCGCCGCAGAGCCCGCTCCGCGCCCGCCGTCTAATTGAACTCCATGCAGCACGTGATAGACCAAACGATATATCGTTATCAGTAGGAACATAGCACAAGGGAACAACAAGCTGACCGTTCTCTGCTGAGGGTGCCTCAGCAGAGAACGGTCAGCTTGTTGTTCCCTATTGTATGTCTGTCCGCAAATCCATATCCTTAGGAAGGGCTGCTGATCATAGGAGAGACTACTCCTCACAGGTCACCAGTTGGGTCTCTGCTACACTTGAGTTTGCCACCTGCCAGGCATCAGGAAAACGCCAGAGCAGGCAAAGACCTTTGAATCTGATCTCTATCTCGTCTACGTCTGCTACTGCCATGTTCTCAGAGAACTGGCCGCTAGCTGTTTCATAGGGCAAGCCCACAAGCACTATTGGTGGCTTACTGTTTACATCCAATACGTGGCAATTAGCTTCCATTAGTTGCTCACGTGCCGCATTGGACACCCGTCCTACGGCTAGCCAATGCTCTCTCATTCTGCTCATTACTTACCTCTCCAGTACATTACTAGCCGATAGCCATCAATACTCGTAAGATATGGCCCGGCGAGTATTCTTATGAAAGATCAGTGATGCTGACCTCGTTGGCTTCCTCTGCTCAGATTGCTCCAGCTTCCTTTGCATACTTGACGGTGGCTTCCCCCGTAAGAACCACTGCGCCGTCCTGATTAATGCAGTCGGTACGCAGCGTCAATAGTCGCTTATTCTCGCGTACTGCTATGACCTCGACGCTCGCCGTCACGGTGTCGCCAATGTGCACAGCCCCGAGAAACTTCAGCGTCTGCCCCAGATAGATCGTCCCTGGACCGGGCAGATCATTCCCCAGTAGTGCGGAGATCATTGAAGCCGTGAGCATGCCGTGCGCGACGCGCTCGCCAAAAAGAGTTTGTGCTGCATAGGCTGCATCCAGGTGCAGGGGATTGTGGTCGCCACTGACGTCGGCGAAGCGGACGATATCGTTCTCGGTGATCGTGCGAGTGCGTTTGGCGCGTGTGCCGATGGCTGGCAGCGGGGCCAGATTCGGGCGTTTGGCCTTCTTATTGTCCTCGGTGATCGTGCGTTTGGTCTCTGCGTCTACGAGTGGAACCAGGACTGGTTCTGCTTGTTTAGTTTTCTTGATCATACCTTTCGTTCCCCTCCGAGTGATGGAGCGGCCCGCTCCTTTTCTTTGACGGTGTGTATCTTCTCCATCCATGCACCCCTGCCTCCCACAAACGGCCGTGTGCCGTCACTTCTCCAGCACGTAGGTGCCAGGGGCCGGTGTGAGCGGCGGGTACTTGGTACTCCCCATGGCCGGTGGCGCTCCTTGTTCACCGGAGCGGGGTTTCAACCAGTCTACCCAGTCGGCCCACCAACTCCCCTTGTGGCGCTGGGCGCTTTCAAACCATTGGTCAGCATCCTGCACCGGCTGCTCATTGGTCCAGTAGCCCCGATCCTTGCTTGGTGGACTGATGACACCAGCAATGTGACCACTGGCCCCAAGCACAAAGCGCACCGGACCGCTGGCAAGCTGAGAGATGCGCCAGGCCGACTTCCAGGGAACGATATGATCTTGCTCGGTACCAACGGCGTAGATGTCCTGGCGGATCTTGCCAAGGTCAATGGGCACCCCCTTCAAGACAATCTTATTGGGCTTGATCAGGTTGTTCTCCAGGTAGGTATTGCGCAGGTAGAACGAATGGGCCGCACGGGTCATGCGCGTCCCATCCGCATTCCAGTAGAGCAAGTCGAAGGCCGGGGGCTCCTTGCCCAACAAGTAGTTGTTGACGACATTGCTCCAGATCAAGTCGTTGGCCCGCAGCATGTTGTACATCGTCGCCATCGAGCGGCTATCCAGGTAGCCACGTTGCATCATTTGCCCCTCGATATAGGTGACCTGTGGCTCGTCAATGAACACCGACGTATCGCCTACCTCACTGAAATCCAGCAGCGAGACAAAGAAGGTCGCCGTATTCACCGTGTCGTCCCCGATGGCCGCAAGAAAAGGCAAGGCCATGGAGAGCAGCGTCCCCCCGATGCAGTAGCCGACCGCGTTGACCTTGGATGAGGTGGTAATCTGCTTGATGGCATTGAGTGCAGCCTGCGGTCCGAGCGTGAGATAGTCCTCGAAGCTGATCTCCTCCATCGAGGCATCAGGGTTCTTCCAACTGATGACGAAGACCGTGAACCCGTTGTCCACGAGGAACTTGATCAGGCTGTTGTGCGGCTGCATATCCAGCACGTAATATTTGTTGATCCAGGGTGGAATAAACAGCAGGGGGATGGCGTACACCTGCTCCGTCGTGGGTGCGTACTGGATGAGTTCGATGAGCGTATTGTGATAGATCACCTGCCCAGGTGTCAGGGCCAGGTTGCGCCCCGGGGCGAATGCGTCGGTGTCGGTCATCTTGATCTGCCCCGCTTTGAGGTCGTGCAACAGATGCTCCATCCCCTTCACCAGATTTTGGCCACCCGTCTGCACCGTCTCGTGAATGACCTGCGGATTGGTGAAGGCCAGGTTGCTGGGACTGATGGCATCCAGGAATTGGCGCAGGTAGAAGACCAGCTTGCGCTGCTGATGCGCATCGAGCCCCTGCACCTCAGAAGCGGACTTGAGCAGGGTCGTGGCGGCCAGCAGATAGCTTTGTTTGAGGGCGTCGAAGAGCGGATTCTGCTGCCAGTCGGGTGCGCTGAAGCGCGTGTCCCTCTTCTCCGGCTCGACCACAGGCTTGCTCTGCTGATCAGGCCCCCAGAACGTGAGAGCAGCCGAGGCCATGACCTGCGTGTACTGCTGCACGAAATCGCTATAGGCCGTCCAGGCATGGCCCGGGTTGCGTGCGGCATCGAGCCAGATCTGCTGGAAGGCCCGGGTGATCTCTGCCGGATCAAGGGGTACTAAGTTGCTGTAGGGATTGGCTTTCCAGAGTTGATCAATCAGGGCCGTCCAGGCATCATTGCCACCCTCCACTGCTTGCTCTGCGCTGGCTTGCACGGCAGGATTTGCCTTCATGGTGCTCTCTAGTAACTTGCTCCAGGTCTCGAAGGAACTCTGGTCAAGAGACGGTCCATCTGTCATAGAGATACCTCCTTTTTACATGGTGTCAATCGCCACTGACAAGGGGTTCTGCATCCTTTTGCCATCGCAGTCGCGAGCCCCACCAAGGCTTCGGGGAGCCTCTGCCGAGCACGTGGCACATTGGTCACCACGATGGTCCAACTGGCCAGGTACAACACCTCTTCGCAGGGCTCGCGGCCTCCTTGGTAAACCGTTGAGACAGTCCAGAGGCTGTGATGCTGACCTCGCGACGCTGCAAGATCTGCGTGACCCTTCCAGGCGCTCATCGGGTCGCTGTAACCAGCCCAAAATCAACGCCTGGGCGAAATCGGCTCCATTGAAGGCTCGTTCTCGCTCGATAAAGCCCGAATCGAAGGCCAGAAGCTTGGCTTCCTCTTCTAAGATCCGCTGTAACGCCTCGGCTTGGTGTGGTTCGCTCGTCAGGGGTCGCTCCTCCTTCCAGTGTTGCACCGGGGGTCTGGTTGAAAGCACCTCGAAAGGACTTGGCAAGCGGGGTCCGGGCCGTTGAGACAATAACGGCTTCCCTCATGAGGTTCCTCCTTGAAGCGTGACGGTGTTTTGCCTGTCCTCGTCTTCGTCTGTAGCCTCACACGTGGACAAGGAGAAGAAACAAGGCCGTCGTCATCAGTAAATAATTTTTACCACTAACTTTCGTGGCATATTACCGAGTTTACCAGCAAATTCATCATTAGTCAAGGGACTTTACAGATGACGATACGTCGTGTATAATTTCTTCATACGGTGCGTCAGTTCTTTATTGCGGTACAGCCCCACTCAGATATTGTTGGCGAATTGCCAGAAGCTAACGTAACGGTTGTGCAATCAGATGCGATTCGTTGAAAACTGACAGAAAACTTCAATTTTGAAGGTGGTGCGGCGAGTGGTTGCACAAAACTTACGCTAGATCAAGGAGAGCGCATAGAAGAAAGGGAAAAGCAATAACGCTATGAGTGAAGATTTTCCTTGCTGGTATCTGGTACAAATTCGATTTCGTGATCTTGATCCCCTGGCCCATGTGAATAATACCGTCTACTTTACCTATTTCGAGGAAGCAAGAAGCTACTATTTTAACCAACTCCATTCGTGGTTGGAGCAGTGGCCTTCTAGCGAGGAGCAGCAAGAAGCAGAAAGCATTGTCTCGCACCCCCCGCACAATCCACGTATTCAGACACGCCCCAACGGGCCTCACTACGGGGTGCTTATCAAAGAAGTCATCTGTACTTATATGTTGCCTGTGGTGCGCTCTGATACCGTAGAGGTCGGGGTGCGTGTTGTCCAAGTGGGGCGTACGAGCTTCACTATGGAACACCAGATACGCGACGTGAACGAGCATGAACGTATCTTTGCGACTGGCAAGTCGACCCTGGTGTGGTGCAATTACCTCACTGGTCGGCCTCATCCCATTCCGGCGTCACTACGCTTTGCTTTTGAACAGAGGGAGGGTAGAGCCTGGCCTGCACCCCGCTGAAAGGGCAGGGCTTTCCAACAGTCTCTTTGCTGAGCACGGTTTGCCGCGCTCAGCAAAGAGACTGTTGGAAGGTGGCTTAGGCTTGTTCACCGGTTAGCGGGGTTGTACCGGATCCGAAAGATACCAGTTCTCAGGGGAAGACGGCGATGACACGACCAATTTATATTATCGGACACAAGCATTCTGATATGGATTCCGTCGCTTCAGCCTACGCCTATGCGCGGCTGTTGCAGTTGCAAGGTGGGAAGCATGTCACTCCTGCACGCAGTGGCGAACTGAGACCAGAGGTGGACTTTGTCTTCAAGCGGTTTCATATTGAGCCGCCCCAGGTCTTGAGCGATCTTTATCTCCAGGTACGCGATGTCATGGAAAGCAACGTGGTCGTCATTCACACCAGCCAGTCGCTGCTGGAGGCCACCCAACTCTTGCAGAAGCATTCGTATCGCTCACTCCCTGTCATCGATGCACACAAGCAAGTCCAGGGCGTGATTACCCAGGAGGATGTTGCCAAACAATTTTCCCAGCAGCTTACTGAAGAATTTGACTCATCCGTTGATCACTTCGCTCCCTTGCAGCGTGAGAATGTGGTACGTGTCCTCAAGGGCCGTGTCCTGCTGGAGGGACAGCGCGAACTGGGCAAGCGTATTCTGGTTGCCGCGATGGAGTCGCAAACCCTGCGTACAGCTCTTGAGCCGGGAGACCTTGTCGTGACCGGTGACCTGCAAAGTGCACAGGCAACGGCACTTGAACACGGTGCCTCTGCCCTGGTGGTCACAGATGGAGCAGCTGTGACCGAACGCATCCTGGCGCTGGCTCGTGAACACGGTGCCATGGTGATCTCTACCACTTACCGTACGTTTACCGCCGTGCGCTTGCTCAGTATGAGTGTGAGTGCTCAAGCCATGATGAAGCGTCAGTTCCCCTTCTGTCATCCAGAGGACTACCTGGACGATATTCGTCCAGAGCTCTTACAGAACAATGCGCTCCCCGTCGTGGATAGCAAGAGGAGGCTCGTCGGCTATCTCTCACGGACCGATCTCCTCAATGCTCGTCCCAAGCAGGTCTATCTGGTCGACCATAACGAGCGCTCCCAAGCCGTCGATGGCATTGAGGAGGCAGAACTCTTAGGGATTATCGATCATCATCGCGTGGCCGATATTAGTACAAGCAGACCAATCCTCTTTAGGGTCGAACCTGTTGGCAGTACAAGCACCATCATTGCTACCTTCTATCAGGAAGAGAATATTCCCCTGCCACCGGAGGTGGCAGGCATCTTGCTGGGGGGGATCCTCTCAGATACGTTAGTTCTGCGTTCACCGACGTGCACACCGCGAGATAAGCGCATCGCAACAGAACTGGCCGCTCTTGCCGGTGAGGATGTTGAGCAGTTTGGCCAGGAGATCAATTCGTGATCGAGGCAAGCAGGTTCGCTATCGGCACCATCGAGACAGTGAATACCGCCACACTTGAAAAGCGGATCCCCGAACTGCTTTCTACCATGGAGCGCATCGCCCAAGAACATCGATACGCCTCATTTATGTTTATGATCGTAAATATTCTTCAGATGCGCTGCCACCTGCTCATCTGGGGTGGTGAGCGTGCGGTAGCCCAGGTACTGGGCGTGCCGTTGGAGACCAATGGACATACGGCGGTCGTAGACGGACTGGTTTCACGGAAAAAACAACTGGTTCCCTTACTCCCGCGCATCCATGAGGCGATGGAGGCTCTCCCACATCGGCGAGGCTAGCACTGCTCTCCCACCCCTGCAATGTTGAGGCCATCAAGGTTGCTTGTGAGTTGTCAATCTCTTGCGAGCAGCCAGTACATATGAAAAGTACGTTGGCCTTGACAGGGTATCTGCTTGCACAAAATTTCCGTGTGAGGGATGGGTGAGCTCGTACCCACGGGTTGCGCAACGAGCATGCAATAAGCAGGCTCTATAGTATGAATGGTTACGACAAGGCGTTTTATTCTTATCGCTAGCATGCTGAACCTGGGGGTAAAAAGGCGAACCATCGCGTACGCACCCTCAAAACGGAAAGCACTCTCGAAAAAAGAGGCCATTGGAGGATCGAAAAGCTTGACATCATCCGTCTTCCTGGTCTATTAGAGACTCAATGAGTCTGGAATAGAAAGGAGAGCGGGGTGAAGTATTCACAAGCAACCAATTATGCGCTCCACACCATGCTGTACTTTGTGGCGCTCCCTGTGGGGACAACCATCGGGGTCCAACGATTGGCAGAGCTTCAGAGACTGTCCCCGACGTATCTCTCCAAGATTTTGACCAAGCTGGTGAAGGCTGGCATGATCGAGTCGACTCCTGGAATCAACGGAGGATACCGGTTGAGAAGAAACAAAGCCGATCTTTCTTTCCTGGAGGTGATTCATGCCATTGAAGGGACGGCCTCCCTGTTTCATTGTGATGACGGGCTTGATCATCAAGGGTGTTTGATTCAGGGAGTGATGGCGAAGGCGGAACAGCAGATGGAAGATTACCTCAAAGAGCGCAAGCTGGTTGAACTGGTTGGACAAGTAGGTGATGTGAGCGCGCTGGTGTGAAAGAGCAGGCGTGTTTTTTTAACGCAATCGTAGATATTATGAGTCTATAAAGTCTTTAAAAGAAAGGATGTGTATGCTATGCTCGTTGACTGTGCCATTATCGGCGCTGGACCGGCTGGGTTAAATGCAGCGCTTGTCCTGGGCCGGGCGAGGAGAAGGGTGCTGGTGTTTGACGATAATCAGCCAAGAAATGCCGTCACGCAGGAGTCGCATGGCTTTTTGACACGCGACGGAGTCAAACCGTACGAGTTCAGAGCCATTGCGCACCAGGAAATCAGCAAGTATCCTTCGGTGGACATGCAGCAGGTGCGAGTCACTAGTATTCGCCATGCTGATGCTTCTTTTGAGATCACCACAGAGCAAGGGGACCTGTTTTCTGCAAAGACGGTCCTGCTTGCCACCGGTCTCAAAGAGATTCTTCCTCCGATCGAGGGGTTGCATGACTATTACGGCAAAAGTGTGTTTTGCTGCCCCTATTGCGACGGATGGGAACTGAGGGATCGGCCCCTGGTCGTCATCTCAGAAGGGCCACAGACGTTCCATCTGGTCAAAGTCGTCTGGAATTGGAGTCACGACCTGCTCGTCTGTACGAATGGCCATCAGGTTCTCACTGAGGAACAACGAGAAACGTTGCGCAAGAAAGGGATTGAGGTGGTGGAAGACCGTATTACCGCTCTTGTTGGAAAGCAGGGGCAGCTTGAGCGGATGGTGTTTGCCACGCAGGAAGAGAGAGCGCGTCGCGGCGGTTTTGTCGCCCCCCAGTTGCTGCAGGCTTCCCCTTTTGGCGAAGAACTCGGCTGTGAGATGAATGCCATGGGGGGAATCGTCACGGATTCCTTTGGGAGAACGACGGTTCCAGGCGTCTATGCCGCCGGTGATGCCTCGCTGGTTGTTCCCGCTCAGCTCATCATCGCCGCCGCCGAGGGAAGTCGGGCCGCCGCAGGCGTCAATACGGATTTAACCGAACGCGCATTTCTGTAACAAGGGAGAGGAGCCGCATCACGGAGAGGAAGTCTGTCATTAAACGGTCGATTTTGATACGCGGAAGACAAAAGAATGAGCGATGAATGGAGAGCAACTGCGCTCTCTCAACAGGGAGGGATCATCATGAACAATGAAATTGGATACATCCATCACGTCGGTCATGTCGTCCGGGATATAGCGCAAGGGCAGGAATGCTATCGTCGCCTCGGCTTCCTCTGTACTGCCCCGGCCTATCCAACGCTGTCGCGCAACGCAGGTGAGCCAGCCAGCCCCTTTGGGGCTGCCAATATGCATGCTCCCTTCGCACGCAATTTCGTTGAGGTCATGGCGCTTGTCACCCAAGAGAGCCACCTTCCTGACGATGCTCACCCCATCCCGCTTCAGGTGCCCCCCGCCGCTCTTCCTGGCGTTGTCGAGAGCATTGAACGCACGATCGCGAAAATCTCTGCCTCGCTCGCCCGCTTTGAAGGACTGCACATTCTCGTGTTTGAGACGCAAGATGCAAACGAAACCGCTCGACGCTTTGACCAGACCGGAGTCGGCCATAGCGGCGTCAATAGAGTTCAGCAGCCGCATCAACGGGTTCCGATTGGCGTAGTAGAGATTGACAGGGAGGATGTCCCGGAAGGTCGCCTGGCAGTCGCGGAAAGCCCGATCTCGGAGGCACCAGAGGCTCAATCCTCCCAGCAACACCCCAATGGTGCGCTGGATCTGGTCGAGTCGATTCTGTGTACGCCTGATGCCCAGATCGAAGCGTATGTGGAGCGATACCAACGCTACCTGGGTCGTGTTGCCCGCAGGGACGGTGCTGCACGCGTCTTTGACTTGAGGCAGTCCTGTGTGAGGCTCATTCCTGCAAGCTGGCTGGGAGATTTCTTGCCGGGTGAAACAGCACCGGCGCTTCCTGCATTTGTCGCCTATGCCGTTGCCGTGCGTGATCTTCGCTCAACACGGAGATGGCTTGAGGACAGCGGGTTGGCCGTGAACGTAGAGCCTTCGGATGGCATCTTTGTCCCGGCCAAAGCCGCGCTGGGTGCCGCTGTCATCTTCCGTCAGGCTCGGCTCACCACCCAAGGCAGCTCACCCGAGTGAGCAGGTTTGGGACGGGGTCTCTGGTTGACCCAGTATCACGTAAGCTGCTCTCAGGGGCAGAGTAGCGAGCAATACGGGTATCCCCCTTGTAATTTCTTGAAGGCTATGGTATATTGCTTGTATGAGCAAGCAATATAGCGAATCTGAGCAATCAGAAGAACAGCAAAAGACGAGAGAACGCATCATCGCCGCGGCCTCCAAGGTGCTGGCAGAGAAGGGATACGAAGCGACAACCCTGAGGGAAATCTCGCGTGAGGCCCAGGCTGCCCCCGGGCTGGTGCATTATTACTTTGGTGGCAAAGATCAGTTGCTCGTTGAGGTGCTGCAAGCCGCTGGTCAGCGTTTCCATCAACGATTGGAACGCCTCGTCGAGAACATGCCTGCCGATCGCTCCTTGGAAGCGGTCTTGACGCAACTGCATGAACGTGTTGACCAGGACCCGAATGTGTATCGCCTGCGCTATGAATCGTTCGCGCTCGGCCTTCACAATCCTCTCATCGAACCCAGGGTGCGAGAACGGATGGCCCAGCGGCGGCAGGAGCTTGGCATCGTGATCGCCAAGATCATAGAGAAGATGGAGCCTACAGAGGGCGCAAAGGAGGCATCTCTGGATCCAATTCCTCTGGCGGCTCTGCTGCTCTCGGTCTTCGATGGGCT
>VBHI01000378.1 GCA_005881495.1 Chloroflexota bacterium | reverse complement strand
GACGGCCAGCCATTGGCTATCGTCAAAGGTGATGGTCGTGAGTGATGGGATGCTCAACTGGGCAAGCGGGATGTCGTCACATCCGATCACCGCGACCAACTCTGGAACCTGGATGCCTGCATCAGAGCAAGCCGCCAGGACGGCAAAGGCCACTTCGTCGTTATAGCTGCACACACCAAAAGGTGGTGACTGCTGTTCGAGCAGATGCATGATGGCCTCCTGCGCACCCGTACGGGAGGACGGCACCACCTGTACGATTGGGGGCTCAAGCGCACATTCGACACAGCCCTGTCGCACGCCATTCAGCCGCGCCTGTGCCAGCCACTGCACATCGCGCCGCTCGGGGGCGGCAAATACGATGCGGCGCTGGCCACGTTCGGCGAGATAGGCCACCTGGGCTCTTCCCACGAGCTACCTGTCCATCTCTGGCTGGATGGGGAAGCACGACTCGCTCAAGCTTCATATCCAAAAAAGAAGGAGTTCATGGTTCTTCATTCGCTCTCAAAAATCGACCTGTCATACAAATGGTGGATCACAATTGCCGTCACCCTTGGGATGTTCATGAGTTTGATGGATTCGACCATTGTCATTGTGGCCATTCCACAGATGCAAAAAGCCTTCGGAGCTGATATTCATGATGTCCAATGGGTCGTTACCATCTACATGCTCACCCAGGCCGCTGTGATTCCCACCGCTCCGTATCTGACCGCCAGGTTCGGAGGGAAACGAGTGTATGTCTGGACGCTGAGCGCCTTTCTCCTGGGCTCTCTGCTCTGTGGGTTTGCCTGGAATCTGCCCACGCTCATCCTCTTCCGACTGATCCAGGGCATCGGAGGTGGGATTCTCTTACCGATGGTGATGACCTTGCTGTATCAGGCTTTCCCTCTCGAGGAGCGCGGAAGAGCGGCGAGCATCATGGGGGTCCCGCTGATGATTGCGCCGATGATCGGACCGGTACTGGGTGGCTACCTGGTCAGCGCGTTCGGGTGGCCATGGGCATTCTTTATCAATGTGCCGTTGGGCATCGTAGCAGTCGTGATCGCGCAGAAGGTACTGCGGCAGACGTCATCGGAACCGCGGAAGATCCGCTTCGATGGTGCGGGTTTTCTCACCGCAGCTTCCGGAAGCGCGCTGCTGCTCTATACCACCGCTGCCGTGACGAGTGGCAATGTTACGATCAGCACGGTCTTGCTCTTATGCGGGGGCATCATGCTCTTGCTCGCCTTCGTGGCGATCGAGCTGTTCAAAGCACGGCATGGACGGGCACCGCTGTTGGATCTGCGCCGCTTCCGAGACCGCACCTTCACGTTTAGCGCGCTTGCTCAGGTTTTCATCGTTTTTGTCAGATTCGGCATCCTGTTTCTGATCCCCATCTACCTGCAAACGCTCCGTCAGGAAACCCCTTTGCAAGCAGGAGTGGTCCAGGCTTCTCAAGCTATGGCCACGATGGCGATCCTGCCCATTGGGGGAAGGCTTGCCGATCGCATCGGGCCTCGACCGGTCGTAATGGTCGGCCTGCTCGTATTTGCCGGTGCCGCTGCCTTGTTAATGACGCTCACCCTGACAACACCAATCTGGAAGATCGTGGGGATGTTGCTCCTGCTGGGATGCGCTTCGGGGCTCGTTCAGCAGATCCCGGTCGCGGCAATGTCACGCATTGAGAAAGAAGAGCACAAAGAAGTCACGAACGGCTCGACCTTGATTATAGTGCTGCAGTCTACCGCGGCTCCACTGGGCGTGGCGGTTTTTTCGAGCATCGTGCAGGGACGCAGCCAGCAGTACACCATACGTCTGGCCACGCAGGGGATCACAGGCGAGTTGTTACGCCTACAAAGTTCCTTGTTGGCCATGCACGAGAGTTTTCTTATCGCGGCACTCCTGGCACTCGTGGCCCTGGTAATGATGTGTCTCGTTCCAGCAAGGAGAAAAGATACGAAAAAGCAACCTGAACACGTTTCTCAGTTTTCACCTACTTTCACCCTGAAGGATGGGGAGCCGTTGAAAATCGTATAATAGAAAAATGGACAAACACACTCGCATCGCTATCATTGGCGCAGGTATTGCGGGACTGAATGCGGCCTTAACCTTGCAGGATGCAGGCCTCGTCTGCAGCATTTACGAAGCGTCAAACCGCATTGGTGGGCGTATGCATTCTGATACCACCACCTGGGCGGATGGCATGGTGAGTGAATGGTGCGGTGAATTTATCGATGGCGATCACCGGACAATATTGCATCTGATCGAGCGGTTCAAGCTCAAGACTATTGACCTGGGGCGGGAAATACCAGAGCGGGCACAGACCATTATGTATTTCTTCAACCGCTTTTATGACGCGGAAGAACTATGGAGAGGCCTTAAAGCTATCTACCCTATCCTGCAGCAGCAGGTTCAGGAAGCCGGATTTCCAACTACTTCTACCCACTTTACGGAGACGGGATACCGGCTTGACCACTTGAGTGCCTATGACTGGATTGAGCAGTATGTGGAGGGTGGGCACGATACTCCACTGGGCCACATGTTGGATGGTGCATGTAGAGGATACTTTGGGCTGGAAACGCGAATGCAGAGCTCGCTCAACCTGGTCTACACGTTTGGCTCGTGGTTCACCGAAGACGAGCAAGACGCTGAAGACGATGATCAGCCGACCTCTGCGGGACCAATGCAAGGCAGCCTGAGAATTGCAGGCGGGAACCAGCAGCTTCCGCTGGCTATTGCCAGCAGTCTGCCGGAGGGATCTATTCAGTTAAACCATCAACTGGTTGCCATCAAACGGAAGAGCGATGATGCAATCATATTGTCTTTCACAGCTCCCACGGAACCCCTGGAAGTGATCTGCGACCATGTGATCCTTACTCTGCCGTTCAGTACCTTGCGGCACGTTGATTATCAGCAAGCTGGATTTGACGCCTTAAAGCAAACTGCCATTACGGAGCTTGGATATGGCACTATTTCCAAACTGTTCTTGCAGTTCGATACGCCCTACTGGTATCAGGATGGACCCTGGCCACGTGTCAACAACGGGTTTTTCATCACAGACATGGACGTACAGACGCTCTGGGATGGCTCGCTTGGGCAAACAGGCTCGCATGGCATGCTCGTCAACTATACGAGTGGACAGAGAGGAGCAGCCTATTCTCCACCTACAGCCTATTCAACCATGACCGAGTCTGAAGAAATCCAGCAGTATGCCCAGGATTGCCTTCAGCAATTGGAGCGCATCTTTCCTGGCATCAGCGCTCACTACACTGGAACAGCGGCTTTGAGTTACCCTACGGGCGATCCCCATCTTCTCGGAAGCTACGCGTGCTGGCGTGTGGGGCAGTATACCCTCTTTGGTGGTTACGAGGGAGTTCGCCAGGGACCGATCCACTTCGCAGGCGAGCACTGCTCTACTAGATGGCAGGGCTTTATGGAGGGCGGCGCGAGCGAAGGTGCCCGCGCAGCACGAGAAATTTCGCAGGACTACGGCATCAGATGAAGGGCCGATCAACTCAGCACGTTCAAGACCGTCGAGGAGTTACTCCGTCTCTTTCGCCAGGGAAGCAATGATCACCGTCACATGCTGGGCAAATGACGACTCAAAAAAGCTGTTGAGATCGGGCCAGTGGTTTCCGAGCTTCTGTCGTTTCACATAAAACTCCAGATCCCGTGTCCACGAGCTAAACGTCTCTTCATCTATTAACTTGTT
>VBHI01000377.1 GCA_005881495.1 Chloroflexota bacterium | reverse complement strand
CGAATCTCGGCCACATATGATTCCGCTCCTTTGACTGGCCTCGTCTGAAAGACGAGCATACCTACACAAAAGTATACACTCGTCCTGACCGTTTTGGTTCCAGAAGTCGCTTGCTTGACCAAAGTCGATCTCGTTGCGCACCTCGTGGGCAAAGGCTGATTGCTTGTACGCCTCCAGATCAACCCATTTGACGATCAGTGTTGACGCGATGATGGGTGGCACCAACAGGACGACGAATCCTGCAAGTAGTTTTCGCTTCCAAAACAGATAGAGTGAAACTACTTCTGCACAGATATCAGTCAAGAGTTTGAGTGGGTGGATCTGATGATAGAGCGCTTTTTCTTGAGGGGTCATGCTCTTCCTCTCTTTGAGCTAATTTCCCTTTTTAAGGGATGAATTTTACTTTTTTGCGAACAACTACGTCTTCAGCAGCTTGTCATCGCTATTGAGCTTCGTGAGTTGATCGAGAGTAAAGCGGGCATCGGCCACCCAGACCGAGCCGATCGCATTGCGGTCCTGGTTGGTTTGTGCGTCGCTGGTCCCCGCTGGTTCGTTTTCGGAACGGATACCCGCCTCGTTGAGCAGCGCCACACGTCCATCAGCAAAGACGGTGAAAGGAACACTATAAGTATGGTAGAGCATGACGACAATGTAGCCATGACTGCCGACATCTTCCACCGTGCTGGTATATTCCACCGGAGGGGTCCCAATGCCTGGTGAAAAGAGCGCTACAGGAAAGCTCCCCTGGGCCAGCGGGACATGTTCATACGCATGAGCATGGATCAGGTGGGCAGCAATTGCTGGAAGGTGCGCTTTGGAGGCGAGGAGGTCTGCTATTTTCCCTTCAACGTATGTCGTTAACCCGTCGGACTCGTCCCAGGTCAAGCCCAGTTCTTGGGCACTTTTGCCAAACAGCTCGCAGAGCTTGCTACGAAAGTAGGGCCCGGGCGAGGTGAGTCCCCGTTCCCAGCGACTCACATTGCCGGGGGTGGTTCCTAGTTGGTCGGCAACTTCCAGTTGCGACCAGCGGTGGCGGATCCGCTCCGTAGAGAGCCGCTGTCTGGGGGGAACCTTCACGGTCGTGTACATATCTGCGCCGCTTTCTCCTGCTGGTCGGTCGACCGAGAACAGGTCTGCGTATTCCCTCAAGTGTTCTTCTTGCTGTCTTGCCACCAGGCAAGGAGAGCAACTAGAGTCATTTCTCTATGATAACATTCCATCGCACCGTTCGTCGAACGCCACGCATGCTCGACGTGCTCCCTCAAGCAATCCTTAGGCGCGAGCTATCCAATAATAGGGACAATAGTAGCGACAAAAGCACCCTCTTCTTCCTGCTGCTTGTGTAGGTACCAGCCGAGTATAGTGAGCAGGGCAAGCTCGGGGATATCTTGTGCGGCCGGTTCGAGCTGCACATGCGCCCCTCTTTTCAAATGGAGCAGAGGAGACCCCTCGAGGTTGAGCCAGGTCCAGACATCGCGCCAGAAGCTGGTACACTGCCACGCGTACTCGCGACCATCGGGAAAGAGGAGTGTGGCCTGGCCGCTCATCCCGCGCTTGATGGTGGCCAGTTCTGTGTGTGCACCTAGAGGCAGCACAGTAATGACCTGGCGCAAGCCTTTCCGCTCAATCACCCAGCTGCCATCGGCGGTCTCAGCGCGGACCTGGGATGTTAGCGCTCCTTTGTAGGAGAGGCGGGCGAGCAGTTCATCGCCTGCACGCAGTTCGTATTCAGACCTCAGCACGTTGGGATGGACCCACTGTAATTCCTGACCACTATGGTCGTTGATTGATTTCATCGCTTTCCTTCCTCAAAAGTTTCTGAAGTTTCCACATGGATCATCGTCTGCTACGAATGCTGGGCGAGTGTGACCAGCATGATGGTACCAACCAGAGCAAGCACGAGCAGGATACCAAGAGGGATCAGCACAATTGCAAGTGCCTTCCCCAAGCTTCGATGATGCACGGCCATGAGTGAAAAAACCAGCAGGATGAGGCTATAGAGGTGCGGCAGGTACGGGAGCCAGCTATTCGTTGCAGGAATCAACTGCAGCAAGGAGCTAAGTAGCACCAGAGGCACCCCGAACAAAGTCAAGGTATAGACTTGCTCCAGGTACGAGCCATCCCCTTTGAACAGTCTCGCGCACCCATACAGGATCGCTCCCGCAACCAGGAAGGAAAGGGGAGTAGCGACCAGTATGAAGCTGGCGAGCAGGGTCATGGTGACGATCTGCAGCGTTGCGGGACTCACCCCAGGAAAATTTCCGAGATGAGGAGGCGCGATCATGTTAGCCAGTACTGAGAAACATGCGCTCAGGATGCCGAGCGCGATCAATTGGAGCCAGGTGCTGCCCCAGGTTGCTTTCTCTTTCTCTTCAGAGAAGGACCGCACCGATGGTCTGGTGATGATCTTCAGGTACTGGGCTGGTAGTGCCCGTATAGCCTGGCCCAGAGGCAAAGGGTGTATGTTCGCCTGATCGTGGTATGTGTCGCTAGCCATAGTTGTGCTCCTTGCTTGGACTTCTTTATAGACATCTTTCTATAGAACAGTGTATGGCACTAGAAGCACTTCTACATCGTTAAGATGGCCTATTGACCCTGCCTATTTTTCTGCGTGGTGCAACACACCACCTACTGCGCAGGTGACAGCCATGGCTTCCGATCGAGGCACAAAGGCGGCACTCTCCTCACGTCCTGGCGAACATATCAGATGATCTTGTGCGCGATGGCGTAGCGTGTGGCAGCAGTGCGCGAGGTGACGGCGAGTTTGTTGTAGATCGAGCGGAGATGGGCGTTGACGGTGCGTGGGCTGATGACCAGTTGCTTAGCGATCTGGGCGTTGGTGAGACCCTGCGCCAGCAGGCGCAGCACCTCCATTTCGCGAAAACTCAAGTCGTCAGGGTGTCCTGGCGACATGGCAGAAGGGTGTTTATCCCGCACAGCGAAGGCTTGTTCGGGGGTCAGCGTGCGGCCAGTGGCCCAGGCTGCGGTGAAGGTGGCGAGATCGAGTTGGTTACGGGTCGCAGCGATGGTGCGCTCATAGGTAGCACGTTCAGTGGACGAGAGGTCAAGCTGAGCAGTGTCGCGTAGAGCTTCGGCAGTGCCCCACAGGTGTGCCGCCCAGCGTGCTTCTCGCTGCTGCGCCGCGATTGCAGCCAGTGACTCAAGCGCTGCAATCATGCCAGGGGTATCGTGTAATGCGCGCAACAGCGCCAGGCCCTCGTCCCAGTTGCGACGAGCAGCTTCCCGGCTCCCCTGGAGCACAGCAACGTACGCCAGGGAAAAGAGGGCATGGGCAGCACCGCGGCGATTGCCGACTTCCTGGAACAGTTGCAGGCTTTCCTGGAAGAGCGCGTGGGCGCGAACGGCTTCACCCTGGCGCAGGTCGATCTGTCCCAGCAGCAGGAGTGTTTGGCCGACCCCTTCGTCAAGGCCCAGCACGCGAAAGAGCGTAAGGGCTTCCCGGTTGAGGGTAGAGGCACGCTCGAAGTCGGCCAGCAGCACGCTGAGACGCCCCAGGCCATGCAGTGACCATGCGACGCCCTCTTGATTGTTCAGGGATCGAAAGAGCGAGAGGCCCTCCTCCAGCCAGGCACGCACCTCGCCTGGTTCCCTGTGCCCGAGAG
>VBHI01000376.1 GCA_005881495.1 Chloroflexota bacterium | reverse complement strand
GTGTCAGCCTACCTGGCCTTGCTGCAGCAGTTGCGCGCCGATGAGGCAGTCGCCCGAGAGCACTCCGAGCAAGCGCTCGCGCTCGCGAGCAAATACCAGGCACCCTACTATCGCGCCTGGGCAGATATCTTAGTCAGCTATGCGCTGGCCCTGGAGCAGCCCAATGAGGAGCGCATCGGGCAGCTGCGTGGCTCGATCGCCGAATTCAAAGCAGCGAGTGCCAGATTGCGTCTGCCCTATTACCTCTCACTACTCGCGCAGGTCTGTGGGAAAGCTGGGCACGCCGAGGAGGGGCTCGCATGCATCGACGAGGCGCTGGCGGAAGCGCGCACACACAACGAGCGCTGGTGGGACGCGGAGTTACACCGGCTGCGCGGCGAGTTACTGCTCCTGCAGGGTGCGGACGCATCTGATGTCGAAGCGGCGATCCTCCGCGCGATCTCGATCGCGCGCTCCCAGAAGGCCAGGTCGTTGGAACTCCGTGCGACGATAAGCCTGGCGCGGTCTCCTCGCGCAACTCTAGCCTGCCCGCGCATGCCGTGGTTCTGCAATAACGTTTAGCTAACGCACTCCTAACGGCAGACGTCCTCATCTCTCTGGAAAATGCCTTCACATCTGGCGGTTGCAAACGATATCCTAACGCTGTCCATGCTATCCTCTCAGTGAACGGTGAATACGCGTGTGATGCGACGATCCTCGCTTCGAGGAAGCGTCTTGGCTTCACCTTGCCAAACTCCGCGCCACAAGTCCGTGCCTGATGAAGCTCTTATTGCGCGTACAGAATGGGGCATTCCAGCCCTAAGTTGTCTCTGAGGGAAATTACGACAGTTACATGAAATGGACAAGGAGAAAAGAACTATGGAACAACAACACCCCACCCTCGCTTTAGAGGAAACAGCGATTCAGGATCTGGTCTCACATCTGCGTGGGGCACTGCTTCGTCCCGGCGATGCTGATTACACGCAGGCTGCTCGGGTCTACAACGGCATGATCAACAAGCAACCCGCCCTGATCGCCCACTGCGTGGATGTGGCCGATGTGATTGCAGCGGTCAACTTTGCCCGCGAGCACGAGCTGACGTTGGCCGTGCGAGGCGGCGGGCACAGCGGTCCCGGCCTGGGCACCTGCGACGATGGCCTGGTGATCGACCTCTCGGACATGAAGGGGATTCGCGTCGATCCGTCCGCGCGCACCGCTCGCGTCGAAGGCGGCTGCACCTGGGGCGAGGTGGACCATGCCACCCATCCCTTCGGGCTGGCTACGCCGAGTGGCTTTATTTCCACCACCGGCGTCGGTGGCCTGACGTTAGGCGGTGGCATCGGTTATCTCGCGCGTACACTCGGTCTGACGATCGACAACCTGCTCGGCGTTGACATGGTGCTCGCCGATGGCAGCTTCGTCACGGCCAGCGCCCAGGAGCATGCCGACCTGTTCTGGGCAGTACGTGGTGGGGGTGGCAACTTTGGTGTCGTCACCTCGTTTCTGTTCCAACTGCACCCGATCAGCATGGTCTATGGCGGGCCGATGCTCTGGCCGATTGAACAGGCGGCTGACTTGATGAAATTCTGGCGCGACTTCATCCTGAACGCTCCCGAAGAGATCAACGGCTGGTTCGGGTTTGTCACGGTACCACCCGCACCACCTTTCCCGGAGCAATTTCACCTCCAGAAGATGTGTGCCATCGTGTGGTGCTCCACCGCGCCGTTGGAACAGGCCGACACGCTCTTCCAACCCATTCGCGCGAACATCCCGCCTGCCGTGGATTTCGCCGGGCCGATTCCGTGGCCGGTTCTCCAGAGTCTATTCGACGCGCTCTACCCACCAGGTTTACAGTGGTATTGGAAGACCGACTTCTTCACCGACCTGAGTGAGAAGGCGATCGATCTGCACGTGAAGTATGGTGCGCAACTGCCGACGATGTACTCGACGATGCACATCTATCCGATCAACGGCGCTGTCCATCGGGCCAGCACGAGCGACACCGCGTTCAGCTTCCGTGACGCCAACTTCGCCGAGGTGATCGTCGGTGTCGATCCCGACCCGGCCAACAACGAGCGCATGATCCAGTGGGCCAGGGACTATTGGTTGGCGCTGCATCCCTATTCGGCTGGTGGTGGTTACGTCAACATGATGATGGATGAGGGTACGGACAATGTGAAAGCGGCGTACCGCGACAACTACGCCCGACTGGCACAGGTCAAAGCAACGTATGATCCGAGCAATCTGTTCCATGTGAATCAGAATATCACGCCAACCAGGTGATGCTGCCCGAGAGCGGGATGGATGGAGGCAATGCGACGCCTTCGTGGCGTATCACATCGACCGAACGAAATGGGCTTTCTATCCCTTTGAGTGCTGAGTAGGGGCACGATTCATCACGCCTCTACTCATACGAAGTTGCGTACAGAGATACAATCGAAGTTGCGTACAGAGATACAATTCTATTCCGAATAACATACATTCCGCCGGATTCGTCCATATTATGGTTCACATCACACATTCTTTTTCAACAGGTCTTGAGAGAAGAGGAGGAGCAAAAAAAGAGGGATCAGCTATGAATATTATGAATAGGAAGCAGAACATGACAAAACACCATCCGAAACGTCTTCTTGGAGTCTTCGCCCATCCCGACGATGAAAGCTTTTGCGCGGGTGGCACCTTTGCCAGCTCTGTCGCCCATGGCGCATAGGTGATGAGCCCTTCGGGGCAGTCATGATAACTCAACGATGAAATAATAAAAGAATACATCTTGATCAAAAAACAAGGAGAAATTGAATGGACGTCATTATCATATTGATTACACTTTTTGCACTTGCTCTAGCAGCCCTCCGTTGGGGAGTCAATAGCACTGACGGCATAAACAGTCCAGAATGGGAACGCAGACAACGCTGGTATGGCTTTCACGAGCAGGAGGGCGCATGACCTCGCATCCTTTAACGCTCCATGAACATACGCTGTTACAGAGGAGCGCTGCTTGTCCGCGCAGGAGCACATTTGAGACAGCAGCGGGATCACTCATCCTGCAAAGTTTCTGCTCACCAGCCCTGGTCGCGTCGCTCAAAGCTGAGCGCGGATTACATGCGTTTGCGCATTTTCCTGAAAGGGAACACCAACTCTTACTGGGAATAGCTGAGCGCCCGGATTGTGCGCTCACGCTTGCATACACTCCTGGCGGCGAGATTGTTGGCCAGGTGACCCTGGCCCCTGCTGACGCATGGTGGCAAGGGGTGGCCAATACGTACGAACTAGCAATTGAGGTCAGTACTCACTGGCGCAGGTTGGGGATTGCTCGTCAATTACTGTCTTTGGCCCTTGAGTTTGATGCCGTGGAGGAGATGCTGCTCGTCGCAGTAGGCCTCTCCTGGCATTGGGACCTCAAAGGATCAGGTTTGTCTCCCTTTCGCTATCGCTCGCTGCTCGCACACATCCTTGGGCCCTATCACTTTTTCGAATGTCTGACTGATGAGCCAAATGTCGGGTTGGATCCTGCCAACATCCTTCTGGTACGCATTGGCAAGCGTGTGGAGCGAGAGGTGATGGATCAGTTGTTTCAGCGCATGCGCTTTTTTTAGTGCTTCCGTTTTCTGTGAAGAGCCTTCTTGTTGATGATTCGAGAGGTATAGTTATATGCATACGACAGTGACAACTGTTTTGCAAAGAGGAGATTCCTATGCGTGAGTTGCTCACGGCCGCTGCCGTGCGGGCGATCCGCTATCTTGAAGGCCTGAACCAGCGAGGTGTTGCCCCTGATCCAACTGTCTTTGCCCGTCTCGCAGAGCTTGCTATCCCGCTACCTACCGATCCATCCCCTGCGGACGAAACCATGGCCCTGCTCGATTCCTACAGCGCTGCCACGATGGCGATGGCCGGACCACGCTTCTTTGGCTTCGTGATCGGTGGGGTGTTACCAGCAGCACTGGCAGCGAACTGGCTGGCCAGCGCCTGGGATCAGAATGCTGCTCTGGCAGAAGTAACACCTCGAGTAGGGTTCGTCACCGGCGCGACGATGGCGAATTTCACCTGCCTGGCCGCGGCGCGCCATTCTGTCTTGGGGCAAGCAGGATGGGATGTGGAAGCCGATGGCATGTGTGGCGCGCCACCAGTGACTGTGGTCGTTGGCGAGGAGGCCCATCCCACGCTGTTCAAGTCCCTGGGGCTGGCAGGCTTTGGTCGCAACCGGGTGGTGCGCGTCCCAGTGGACAAGCAGGGCCGCATGCGTGCTGACGTGTTTCCTAACCTCTCCGGTCCCACCATCGTCTGCTTGCAGGCCGGGAATGTGAACACCGGAGCATTCGATCCCGCGCCCCAGATCATCCCCAAAGCGAAAGCCGCCAATGCCTGGGTGCATGTCGATGGAGCTTTTGGGCTGTGGGCAGCGGCGGCCCCCTGCAAAGCGCACTTGATGGCGGGCTACGCCGACG
>VBHI01000375.1 GCA_005881495.1 Chloroflexota bacterium | reverse complement strand
AGATATTACTCATTTATTTCCCCTCAACCCCTCCAACTCCTCCTCACTCAAATAGCGCCACTTCCCCTCCCCCAAATCCCCCAACCTGAGCGGTCCCACGCCTACCCGCTTCAACTGTAACACCCTGTGCCCCATCGCGGCCAGCATTCGCCGCACCTGGCGTTTCCTCCCCTCATGAATCCTCAACTCCAGCCAGCAATCTGCCCCCACGCGCCGTAATCGTCCCACCTGCGCGGGCGCCGTCCTATGCATTTGTCCATTGTCCTCACTTATCTCCACCCCCTTGCGCAACGCCTCCAATGCCGCCTCTTCTAGATAGCCCTGTACCAGAACATGGTATTGCTTCTCCATTGCGTAACGTGGATGCGTGAGCCGCAGCGCAAATTCACCGTCATTGGTCAGTAACAGCAGCCCGCTGGTGTCGATATCCAGCCGGCCCACGGGATAGACGCGCAGGCGCCGCAGCTCAGGAGGCAACAGATCCAATACCGTTGGCCGCCCCTGGGGATCCCTGGCTGTGCTGACGTAGCCCGCCGGTTTATTCAGCAACAGGTAAACATGCTTGCTCGCCGCTACCACTGCTTTGCCATCGACGCTCACTGTGTCATGTGCGAGGTCAATCCGCGTGCCCTGGGCAGTCACGATTACCCCGTTGACCTGCACGCGCCCGCCTGCGATCAGTTCCTCAGCATGACGCCGTGAGGCGATCCCTGCATGGGCCAGGAAACGTGCCAGTCGCTCACCCTTTTCACCTTCTCGTTCACCCTCTGTCTTTTGTGTCATAGTGCTCTCTCCCCCATTATGCACACCTCACACCGTTTCTCCTGGCACGTTTGCTGGTAAATATAGTGCAGCCCCTGTTGCTCACAGGCGCCCTTTGGTTCCCGCGTCAATTGCAACTGCTTGCACATCGCCCGTGTAATCCTGTTTGATGAAAGCCCTGGATACCCGGTATAGAGCGCCTCGGCCTGTCCTGCAAGCGCAGTATCGTGCTCTATCAGCGCAACGGCCACCGCAAAGGGCAGTACGACGTTACAGATCAGTATATCCGCCCTTGCCGTTCCCAACCCCTGAAATACGTCGCGCAGCTCCTGTAAGCGATGTAGGTATTCCAGGGTACGCTTCTTCTCTTCCAGAAAAACATATTTTGCCC
Organism: Chloroflexota bacterium; assembly: GCA_005881495.1. Next base: position 4,484 of record VBHI01000375.1, on the reverse strand, counting down.
CTGGCAACGCATCACCTTCCCCAGCACCAGTCGCTGCAATAGCCTGCTGAGCGGCTTGAGCGGCTGTCACACTTACGATCTTCCTCAGCGTTTGCCACGCGCCCAGTACGCGCCACTGCTCAACCAGCCTCCTCAGCACTTGCAAACGACCTCTATCCAGCGGTGGAGGATCGACAGTGTGCCCCAATGGCTCCGGCATCCCACTCTCCAGGCCGAGCAGGTACTGCCCGGCCGCTCGAAAAAAGACACGGTCGCGACCATAACCCAATCCTTCGGCCAGTGCCGTAATCAAGCAGACATCATAGGCGCTAAATGGGCCTTGGGGATAACCAGTGTGTAGGAGTTCCACAAACGCGTGTGCTTTCTGCTCAAAGCGCAGCAGGCCGGCCTGTCTCAACAATCGACTGCGTTCTTTCTCCCCCAATTGACGCATTACCTGCTGGCACGGCCATTCCGTTCTGAGATAGCTTTTACGCGGCGACACAAGGTCATTAAGCGAGCACATGGGAATAGTTTTTCCATCCTGGCGCACCGCGTGCGACGGCTCATCACAGACCAGCACCACGTGCAGGATCACGTTATTATAGCGAGCATCGCTTTGATGGTGGTGATGATACCAGTCACTGGCGCGCACATGGAATTCTATGGCCCCAACACATTGCATCTCTTGCCGGGGAAAATGTATGACGGCGTCCAGCACATCCGGCCCCGCCGCGCTGCCTGTGTGCCCCGCAAATAAGAGCCGACAGCTCTCGCCGTTATCGTGCACACAGGTAATGATCACACCTGCTCCTGCCCATGGACAACGGGCAGCTCCCCGGTATCGTCTTGCATCTCACCGCCTTCTCCCTGCTTTTCCTGCACTCCCTCTTCTTCCGGCAGCGTCTCATGAGCGTGAGCTTCAGCATTATCGACCAGAGGTTGCGCGGAGGCTGCTTGTTCTATTGACTCTGTTGGCTCAGTCAATCCTTGCGCATCTTCGATACTCTGTTCAACCAGGTCGCTGGTGGCAAAGGCCATGCCCTCAGCGACCTCTGCTTCTGCCTCAGCGTTCATGGCTGCATTGAGAGCCTGCTCTTCCGCGGCTTCGGCATCTGCCAGCCGCGCGTGTGCGCGCGTGGCCTCTCGCTCCGCGTTCTGCAGCGTAGTTCTTGCATCCTCTCCGCTTAAGGCTCCGCTGGCGATGGCCGTACGCACTTCTTCCAGTACCTGGTCTGCCTGCAAAGCAGCATAACGCGCCTCATGTGTGCGCGCGCTGCTGGCCTCCGCCATCGCCTCTGCCTCGGCCGCCGCGGCTGCCGCAACATCCGCGATCATCATGGCCGCGACCGCCGCCACTACCTCTTCTTCCTCCTCGATCTCCGCAACTTCCTGCACCAGTTGTTCGACCTCCTCGGCCTCGCGCGCAGCGCGTTCGGCCTCCTGCGCTATGGCGCTTGCCTGCTCTTCCTCGAATTGCTCCAGGCGAGAGGAGACTTCTACCGCACGCACAGCAGCCAGCCACGCGGCCTCTTCAGCAGCTTCTGCCACTGCGCGAGCTTCCCTGGCCAGTTCGGCAGGCTCAACAAGAGCAACAATGATCCCCTCTTGTGTTAACTCACCGCCTTTCTCCTCCGGAGCTGGTTCTGTAAGAGCCGCCAGTTCAGCCTGTTGCCAGCGCACCATCGCTATACGCCCTTCCAGGAGCTCTATACGAGCGGTGCGTTTTTGTAAGCGCGCCTCGGCCCGTTTGAGACGCTCCAGCGCCTTCGCCCGCCTCTCTTGTGCTTCCTGCAACCTCTCTTCCAGGCGACTTTCACGCTTGCGCAGCTTTTTCTCAAGCTCCCTGTCTTCTTTGGCCTGTTCCTCTTCTTGAGAACGATCCTTCTGATGAGCCATACATTTTCCTCCACATGTAAAGACAAACGCCCTGCTCTTCGCCTTCAACCCTTTTGCCACCGGTGATAATCAAAATACTTTAGGTGAGCAAAATGGCGGAAACTCCCCACTTATCTGCGCTTCCTCAAGCTATTAATCAGCGCATACGGCCAACGCCAGATCAACAAAAATGCCGCGTTGACAACCAGCGCAATAACCGCAAAGGTCCAGGGCGGCACAGCGTGATCCACAAAAATGCCGCGCAACGCCATCGCCACCGGCCACGAGAGTACCCACCCTAAAAGCGTTCTCGCCGCCATCTTCCGCGGATCTGCCATCAGCTCCCTGCGATACACCCCAACAAAAGGAGCCACAATAAACCAGGCGATAGCGAATGGCGCCGCCGTCAATATCACCTGCGGGATAGCTGCCAGCCCCGTCTCCTCGCCATGGCTGCCGCGCCCAATAGCCGCAAAGGCGAGAAAGGCTAGCATGTCCCCTAACGCCAGCACAGCGATATGCAGCGAGATTGATCTTCCCTCTTTCAAAGCGCCGCTGTTTTTCTTCATGGCAATGTTGTTCTCTGTGTCTTCTTTGGGCGTCATGAATTTTTTTCCTGCTGCTCTCGTACAAGTTCTTTAACAGCGGCAAGTTCGGTGCGCACACCGCGTATGCGCAGCATCACTACCCCCAGGTAGGCTAACAGGCCGACCCAGACGATGGCGTAGGCCGCGACAAGATAGGTAATTCCTTGCATAATTACTTCCTTTCATCCCTGCTGACTGAAAGTAGAAGCGCTACAAGAGAGCGGAGTTGCAGGGATGGCTTTCTAGGTACTTCATCCTTTGCTTTTATTCGACGCTGGCGCGCAGGCGCTGGGCGAGTGTTTGCATCTTCTCCAGTTGATAGAGTTGCACCATCAGGAAGCTGAAGAGCAACGTCAGGGTAACAAACGAAACCAACAACGTGTACAGCATCTCCGGCGGCAGCTGCGGCGAAGAGCCAATGGGTAGCACCTGCTGGGGATGCAGTGTGCGCCACCAGTTGACCGACTCGTAAATGATCGGCACATCAATAATGCCGATGATCGCCAGCACCGCGCCCGCGCGGGCGCTGGCCGCAGTGCGTCCCATATAGCTGCGTAACATCAGATATCCAATATAGATAAACCAGAGAATCAGGGTCGTGGTCAGCCGCGCGTCCCACGTCCACCACGTCCCCCACGTCGTCCGTCCCCAGATGGAGCCGGTGATCAAAGCGAAGGTGAGGAACACTGCCCCCAACTCGGCTGCGGCGCGAGCTGCCCAGTCCCACCGTTCTTCCTTCTTCCACAGGTACATGATCCCGCCAATAGTCACTATGCCAAAGGCGAGCATACCGATAATGGCCGTTGGCAAGTGAAAGTAAAAAATGCGCTGGGCATCACCTTCAATTGCGTCGGTCGGCGCGTAGAGGAAAATCATCCAGATCGAGATCATCATGCCTACGAACGTCAGTGCCAGCAACACCATCGAGACTATAGGAAAGCGCTCCGCCTGTGCAATCCCCTTCGCATGGGCATCTCGACGCTCAACATTTGTACCCTGTTTGGCTAAAGCCATCGTATCTTTTACTCCTGATTACATTCCTTTCATTCTGCTGACCGTCAGGTAGACGCGGTAGCGTCGTTGCAGAATGTCTAAGATCTGGTTACATTCCTTTCATTCTGCTGACCGTCAGGTAGACGCGGTAGCGTCGTTGCAGAATGTCTAAGATCTGGTTACTCTTCAACAACATATTCAAAAGTGAGCATGGAGGCGCTCAGAAAAATCACATCAAAAGCCACTATCAGGCCCAGCCACGGTGGTTCATTCGCCACCGGTACCAGCAATGTACCCGTCGCGCGCACCGCCGCGATCACTACGGGCACAATCAATGGAAAGACCAGGATTGGTAACAACAGCTCGCGCGCCCTGGTCGCGGCTGCCATCGCCGAGAACAAGGTGCCAACAGCCGCGATACCTAGCGTCCCTAGCAATACAATTGGCAGCAGCGTTCCGAAAAACAACGGGACATTGAACAGAACCGCGAAAATGGGCAAGGCAACAATTTCTACTACTCCGATAAATAGCATATTCCCCAGCAGTTTCGCAAGGTAGATCGCTTTGCGGTCCACCGGGCAGAGCAGCAAACGATCCATCGAGCCTTTTTCCCGTTCGGCAGCTATCGTGCGCCCAAGTCCCAGCATACTGGCAAAAACAAAAGCTACCCACAGCGCACCAGGAGCCACAGCGGCTTTGTTGTCTACGCGCAGGTCAAAGGCGAAATTGAAAACGACCAGCACAAGCAGGGCGAACAAACCCATTCCCATCCACATCTGCTTGCTGCGCAGCTCATAGCGTATATCCTTCCAAAGGATGGCGATTACTTGCTCAAGAAACATCATCGTAACACCTCTTGATATTCCTGCCTCATCTTATCCAGTTCCAGGCCCGCCGTTTTCTCTTGCACAACAATACGCCCCTTGCTCAGCATAACGAGATGATCAGCCAGTTGCAGTGCTCGCTCAAGCTGATGCGTAGTAAACAATACTGCTCCACCTCCTACACTGTGCTCCGCCAACACCTGCTCCACCAGTTCATGTCCCT
>VBHI01000374.1:3535-5400 GCA_005881495.1 Chloroflexota bacterium | reverse complement strand
AAACCGCCGTGGACAATACTCCAGCGTATTAAGAGCCGAAATCGGAATAGTATCCGGTACACTACGCACAACCATAATGAACCCTCCTTCGTCAATGGAAATGTCACCCCACTGGTCAACAGAGCTGCTCCCACCGCCGCTTCACGACCGTGAAGCAGCAAACGTGTATAGTAGGGGTGACCCTTGCGGTCACCCATAGGCACCAACTTAAGCGTACAGATCTGTGTAATGGGGCGGTGCGGTGGACAGAACGGCTCCCACCGCCGCTTCACGACCGTGAAGCGTCAAACGTGTATAGTAGGGGTGACCCTTGCGGTCACCCTTTGGGGCTCGGGGCTTGGGCGGCCTCCGGGCTTGGACTCCGGGCTTGGGCGGCCTCCGGGCTTGGACTCCGGGCTTGGACGGCCCTCCGGGCTTGGGCCGCCCTGCATCCCCCTGATGTCTCGCGGTTTCACTCAACCATGCGCAGCTTACACGGTGTTGGATCGATATTGATCAGCAGCGGCCGCGCGAAACTGCTCATCGCCACCAGCGCCTGGCCAGGCGCCAGGTTCGGCAATCTGCTCCAAAGCGAATCGTCAACCACGCCAAGCGAGCGCTTCAGGCGACTGATCACATTCGCATCGCCGATTTTGTGGAGGATGTAGTTATTCACCAGCCCTAGCACTTCGTCGGGTAGGTGCTGTGGAAGTTGCGTCACAAACACCATGCCCAACCATCGTTTACGACCACGGCGCGCAATACGAGCAACTTGTTGGTAGAGAAAGGGCATCTGTTTTATACGTTCCGCGGACAAAAATTCGTGCGCCTCTTCGATAATGATCATTGTGCGGTGCTGTACTGAATCGCCATGAGCAGTGGTTTCGCGATAGTTTTCATTCTGCGCTTCCAGCAGGCCGCGCAAAAACTCGGCAATCACAAAATTGTTGATCCGCGGTGAGTCGGTATCACTCAGGTCGATAATGCTCACATGACCAGGAAGGGTCAGGTCTTTATAGGTAAGCGGCCCTGCCTGCGGGTTATCAAAAATCTTCAGCCGGATCAGTTGCCCCAACCTCCCCTGGATCACTCGCCAGCTTGTTGGATGTGTAAACTGTTCTTTGCTCTCCCTTTTAAGAACGGCAACGACTTCTCCCCTCCGTTGCCAGAAATCCCGACTGAAGAAACGATAATCAGCAGCGGCAAAATCATCCAGTTCTTTTTCACCAGCAGCAAGTTCAGCACAGGCCCTCACCACATCATACATGTGTTCAACTGTCATTTTCGGGTAGCCGCTCTCCATCTCGTCCAGCTCAAAGAGTTGCTTTTTTTCCTCATCGTTTGCAGGGAATATCCTCATAGTCTGAAGAATGCGTTTTGCGATATCATAGGCTTTCTGGTAGCGTTGCTGTTGAGCATCGTTCATTTCTAGCATTCCCATAACAAGGTACGGTGACAGTTGGGAGAACTGGAGAGAAAATGCCCTGGTACGGCGTCTCTCTGGACAGGTCGTTTCCCGCCCGACAAGATGATAGACGGAGACATTCTCAACCCCACGCGCTTGTTTACCTCGTTTCTCGAGCGCCGTGAGCATGGTGTGATCCTGTGTGGATTGATAGATTTCCGTGTACTCTCCTTCAGTGTCGATCACAATCGTGGCTATTCCAGACTGTTGAAAACTGCTGATCAGCGATGAGACTGTCGTTGATTTTCCTCCACCGGTGGTACCCAGAATGCCGACGTGCCTTGGCAAAACCGATTTCTTATCAGAAGGGATAGCAGCACTGATCTCCTCGTAGCCAACTGGAACGCCCAGGGGAATGTCCCCATCTAAGCGCAATGTTCGCGAGGTCTCCTCTGTATCGAGGACGAACACGGGGCTATTT
>VBHI01000374.1:0-3513 GCA_005881495.1 Chloroflexota bacterium | reverse complement strand
ATAAAAATGCCGCCGCGCACCGCCGTCGTAATCATAATAGGCGCGTCGCCGCGCAAGCCATCTGGCTCGGCAAATGGACCCGCGACGACAATTCCCAGGTACCTGCGGCTATCGGAGACACTGCGGATGCGCACCAATGCCTGGGAAGGAGCTTGATGAATATCATCTTTGGAGAGAAGTACCGTTACCGTGTTATCCTCGCTCGAGGGCAAGTCGAACATTGTCCGGCCTACCGCTGTATCATACTCCGCCGGCTCGCTCCATTCACCACCCGCCCGCGCACTCTCCTCTTCGATCTGCTCGAATATCTCCTGGGGCAGCGTCAGGCTCAGGTGATCTTGCTCCATCGAAGCCTGGAAGTCCTTGTGTGTGTTCTCTGTCATGATATGTACTCCTTCATCGTCTTGTCTCTCGTTCACCGAGGTAGCGGAACGGTGTGCCAGCTTCGGCGTATGCCTGCTGGATCATAGCGTTAAAGGTATTCGATCCAAAAGTCGTGCGGCAGACTAAGTCGGCCAGGTCAATCAGCATAGGAAAGCCGCGATGTTCCTGAAGCACGCTGTCCGCCATAGCGATCAATGCGGCCAGGCAGGCGTAATCGCGATGGGCATAAAACAAACGCACTGGAGCCTGCGCCGATGCGCGATACAACCCGGTGATAATCTGTGGTCCAACCTCTTCCACAAATGCCTGCGTTTTAGCCTTCAGCCCAGTTTGCACCGGTAGATGACCACTGGCGATATCGCGCATTACCTGTAAAGGTGTCGTAACCAGCGCAAATTCAAGTGGATAGAGCGCGTCACCCAGCGTCAGCAGGACGCGATCAGCCGGTGCGCTCGTCACAAATACCCAGCGTCGATGCTCAACAAGCAGTTCGCGCCACATTTTCATACTCTGGTGCAATAGCGGCATATCTCCGTCAATGACCAATCCTCCACCGGTGAGTAACTCGTATGGTACCGGGTGCCCGTGGCCCATACGCCAGGGCGCCTGTGATTTATGAAGAAGAATGGCCCGTTCTGCGTATTCCATGATGCCGCGTTGTGTGAAGTCGCTGAGTTTGTCCCGTGTGCTTCGTGCATCGGTGCTATCGCGCTTGCTGCGCCGTTCAAGTAATGCCAGCGCTTCGTCTATAGGGTCAAAACCTCCTACGCGCAAATCGCGCCGAAACAGGCGGTGTACCCAGGTGCCTTGATCGCCTTGATACGAAACGAGTGAGACCCCAATCTGGGCAATCGTAATTGGCAGCGTATCATGCGATAAACTCGTGCCATCACAGGCTTCAACGCCGCCATTGAACAGCAACCCACGGTGAATCCGCTCAATTGTGGCAACGTCAACCTTGTAACACCCGGCACTCTCTGGCGCACCTGCGCGCTTAAAGACAAAAGGAAACAACTCCGCGCGTACACGCTCGCGTATTCGCCCCCCTTGTTCCACCGCACTGGCAACCTCTTCTTCAAGTTTTTGATACATGCTGGCAAGGTCTTCCCCCGCCTGCCACGTATTGATATCGAGCGTGTTAGCTACCGACTCTCCAAATGCGCTCTGAAACTCGTTGCTCTCTATTGCCAGGATGTTATCCACCTCGGAAAAATCAGGTGGTTTCTGTTCAGCAGGTTGGTCGCTTCCCATCGTACTCTGCTTCTGGTGTACTCTTTCAGCGCTACCATGACGATCCCTCTACATGCTATATCCACTTCAAGGGGTGTAAGAATCGTTTGTAGGTAATCAACAGATCAGCTGTAGGTGCCGATTTATCGCGCCCACAGCCGATTGATCGGCCCACTCCACCTTCCTTGACGCTCGTTTGCCTACAACTTTTTCATACACCCACCTCAAGGTATAGTTCAATACACATTACCGCATTATTACTCAGCACTACGAAAAAGCCAGTCACGAAAGGTTGGTTCACCAAATTGACGGAGGAGATAGTGCCCGTAGGAAGTTGCGATTGCCCCAGATAGACCAGAATGAGTGATAAGCAGCTCTGTTAAAAATGCCAGTCGCGTACTGAACCCGCGCGGAGTAGTAGCCTGCTCCATCACATTTTGTAGAGGCCGGGCAGGGGCGAGAAGTTCCAACGCGAGTCGATTTGCCCGGTCTTCAATGTCGATCACGATGTTACTGGGAAGGCCTTCGTCCGGGCGCTCCATTAAATGGCTCATCACGCCTAATGGGACGGTGATGAGTACAGCATGTAATCGCTCTGCGAGTGTCGGAGGGCGATCACCATCAATAACAGGAAGGATAGTTTCGCCAAGGATGGTTAGTGCACGCTGGCGCGGCGCCTGGTAATCCAGCAGAAAATGAGCCAGCTCGTGTGCCAGGGTGAAACGCTGTTCATTCTCGTGATCCAGCGTATCAAAGAAGATTGTGCCCTTGCCTCTATCAGCAATAAGACATCCATGTAGACGGCGATCTCGCCCACGAATGAGACAATTGAGCCTGATACGCTCTGCCCAGGCAAGCACATCCTTCACACGCAATCCAGCAACGGGATACAGCTCAAGCGGCAAGGTCAGGGTGATTACCGTTTTGATATCACAAGGGTAGCTGGACGTGGTTCCTGCCAGCGCCCAGAACTCCTGAGCAGTATTCTCAACGAGAATAGTACTATCCATCAGATGGTTCTTCCTCGCCTGTACGAGTCTCCTCAAACTCCTCATAATCGCGGGCTGCGAGCAGTGCAGGCGAGTCCTCACCTGGCCTCTTGCTCAAAGCCTCTCGGGACTCCGCGGCCCGGATCAGCATCGCCAGTTGCATCAGGTCAGCATGGATGTAGGTCGCAATAAGCTCAACATCCTCGCGGAAGTGGGGAGCGGGACGTGGACGCTCGCACAGCGCTAGCCGGGATAGTGCTGCCGGTTCACACCCCAATAATGCCGCCAACTGCTCGTCATCCAGTCCTTCTTGCTCCTTGTAGAGAACAAGCGCCCCGGCCAGTAAATTTGGACGTCCTTGCGCAAGTTGAGCGAGTCGTTCGAGGGATGGGCTATTTCTATTCATTGAACATTTCCTCCTATGCGGTCTAATTGCTGGGCAATCCCACGTCGTAATCGCTTTGTAATCCGGTATTTTACACGCCTGACCTCTCGTATTCGTTCGTCGTAGGGCAGATGGCAAATCCCCAGCACCTGGGCGTATGGTTCTGGCGATCGAGTCTTGTTCAAAATGAGCATTACAACACGTCTTTCAGTGGGATCAGGAAATACCTCGTCGATACGTTGCCATAGTTCTTCTTCCTGCAGTTGGCTATCAATCATTTCCTGGCTCACAACTATATCTTGTTCTCGAAAAGCAGGATCAAACAGTGACACCTGGCGTCCACTCACTCGAAGCTCTTTAGCAAATGCATTCTGGTAATCGCGATGAGCGGCCATGGCAAGATAGCTTCGCAGACTTGCCCGGTTCGAGATGTACCTTTCGGGATGGTCGTGATAATCCAGCAGCGCCTCTCCTACCGCTTCCTCGACGAGCGCCGGATCAGCGTGAGGACCTGCTCGCCTACGC
>VBHI01000268.1 GCA_005881495.1 Chloroflexota bacterium | reverse complement strand
CCTGGGATCTGCGCACCTACACAGGAACCATGCTAGCACTGCTGACAGGGCGAGGCTGTGCCTACAGCTACGCCTATGTCGAACAGTTTCTCTCCCGGTTGGCACGTGCCGGAGCAGACGAGCGTCTCACTGATGCAGTAGCACAGTGGACATGGACCTTGTGGCACGACGGGCAACCCCAGGAGGAGCACAGGGCCGTGTTCTATGTTGATGGACACCGCAAAGCCGTCTACAGTGACGTGCTCGTTCCCAGAGGACCGGTGGGCAAGCTTGGCGGAAAAATCTTGGGGTGTCGAGAGTTAGTGGTGCTGCATGACGATTAGGGCCATCCACTCCTGGCCACCACTCATCGAGGCGATCAGCATCTGACGCAGGGCGCCCCTCAGTTGTTGCAGCGCTATGAGCAGGCGACTGACATCGCGCACCCGTGTCATCACGCTCCTACGCAGTAACCAGTACAAGGATGAGGGGTCGTTTACGGAAGCCGGAGAGTGGCTCCCCTGGCGCTTGGATCGGGAGGGCTCGGTGGTCTGTGAAGTGGCGGCAGCCCGCTTTCAACTGCCACGCTCTACGCAGCCTGACCAGCCGTTGACGGTGCGGGTCGCACTGATTCGGGATTGGCGTAAGTTGATCGTCTGTGAAGCAGCAACGGAAACTGAAACGGATGAAAGTAAGCGATGGAAGGCCGATTTAGCCCCGGAGCAGCAACAGTTCTGGGAGCCGGAGTGGCAAGCCACGCCTGCACTGCCTGCGCCTACCAGACCCAAGCTCATCCCTGTCGTGACAACGGCGGGGGAAGCCAATGCGGTGGAGTTAGCCCAAACGTACTTCCGGCGCTGGACTTGTCAGGAGAATGCGATCCGAGATTGGCTCATTCCTCTCAACCTGGATACCAATCACGGATATGCGAAAGAGCGAGTGGTGAACTCGGAATTGGTCAAACGACGGACGGTCTTGGAGAAGCGCGTCGCTCATTTGCACCGACTGGCGGGAGAGAGCCGCAAACGGCTCCGCCAGATGCGCGCGTCCAACCAGGTGCGAGAACAGCAAGTCGTGATCTGGGAACAACGGCAGCAGGACTTGTTGGCGCAAGTCACGGCAATGGAGACCATTGGCCAGTCCGGTGAGCCTCGCTTCCTTGCCATCAAAGCCCAGCAACTAGAAGCAGAGTGGGAAGTACATCATCGACGCGTCTTGCTCGAAGCCACCAGCGTCGGTGGAAAACGCGAGCTGAACCACTGTGAACGGTCGTGTCGAGCCCTGCGACTCGTTCCTCGCCAGCAAGAAGAGCTTCGAGCATGCGAACGCGAAATGCAGGAACTGGATAACACCAAAGATCAGCTCATGACGCTGTTGAAGGTCGGACTCGCGAATCTGGGGATGTGGGTCCGGGATCACTACTTTGGAGAAAGCTACCAAGCGTGTGGGTGGGAACACCTGATGCCGTTCTTCCAGTTGAGCGGCTGGGTTACCGCAACACAAGACGAGGTGAGCCTCGACTTCTGCCCATTCAACCACCGAGCAATGGGACGAGACCTGCAAGATCTCTGTCGAAAAGTGAATACCAGTGGAGTTCACCTTCCAGATGGCAGGCGGTTGGTATTGACCGTGGGGCAACGGCGGAGTGGATGCCTGTCGTTTGACTCATAAGTTCGCCAAAACGGGGAGATATGTGTCAATACATCAATTTGGCGAGGATATGCGTCAGCAAAAAAGGACATTGATAATTGTACTCCTTCACCAGTTTAATGTTGGGATTTACACTGCCCCTTGTTCAACACGCTGTGATATAGTATACGAAGACTCTTTCTTGAAGACCTTATTGTTGAAAGGAAGAAATGATGGCAGATCAAACGAAGCCCAACAATGCGCATGTCGAACAACGCTTACGTGAAGAGCCGACCATCTGGTTCACCACCGTGCGAGCTGATGGACGCCCGCATACGGTGCCGGTCTGGTTTCTATGGGATGGCGAAACCTTTCTCATCTTTAGCAAACCTGGCGACCTGAAGATCCGCAATGTGCAGCGCAATCCCCATATCACGCTTGCCTTGGATGGAACAAAGCAGGGAATGGATGTTGTCATCGTCGAGGGGGAGGCAGAACTCCTGAGCGAGCCATCACGTAACTTGATGGGTCCTGCCCATGGCGAAAAATATGCCTCCTTGATGAAAGTGATGGGAGCAGACCCAGAGCGCACAGCTGAGGACTTTTCGCAACCCATTCGTATCAAGCCCACGAAATTTCTGAGCTGGGGTGGCTAAAAGGTCTGATTGAGGCCTCTGAGGACAAGTATCCTGGCAAATCACACTACATCATTGACGCGAGTCGTGAGCAAATCATTAACATTGAGTACGTTAAGTTTTGACTCATAAGCTCGCCACTTTGACCCATATCTCCGCCTAAAAAGGCAGATAACAAACCTTTTTAGAGAGAAATTTATGAACTTTAGTAGGCGACTTTTTAAGGCAGATTTATGGGTCAATTTCAAGTTTGGGCAATGATATACGTCAGAAAAGTAAAGAACATATATTCTCATCAAGCTCAATGAGATGGCGATTTTATGCGTCAGAAGTGGCGAATTTATGGTCTTTCCAACAACACGCTTACTTTCACGTCTCTTATATGGCGTGCTGTTATAGATGAGGGAGAGTTGAACCGCTTGTAGCGGCATTTTTGCCTGTCTCCTGGCCTTATTTGATGGGCTTGTTGAGCGTCAAGCGGTAGATTTTGTCTAAACGAGTCGGTTGTTTCTTACTCTTGTTTATCGGTTAAACTGTTAATGAAGCTATCAAAAGATAGTATCCATAAACGCCCAAGTCTGTGTGTTTATGGTGCATAGTCTTGGATGTTTTGTTTTAATAGCTTACTTGCTAGAGAGTTTTGGGTAGGCGTGCGAGGATTTGAGTAAGAAGTGTGGTGTGTTCATTAAGGGTCGTTTTCAGTTGATTAATATTCTCATCCATCGTTTCTAAGCGGTGAAAAATCTTTCTACTATCTTGCCCTTGACTTCGTATGACTCCCAACATGATGGTAGTGTTTTCTTCTACCTCTTGGATGGCTGTGGCGGTTTTTTGCTCTAAGGCTGCTATTCTCTCTTCTTGTGTTGGCATAGGGATGGACTGCACCCATGTGACCACACCACCGTCAAAGTCAACATCTCCGGAACACTGCTGTATACTACAGTAGAGTGAGAACAAGGAGATGCAACATGCGAGGCAGACCACACAACCGAGAATTGAAGTTGACCATTGTTCGCCAACTGGCAAGCGGCGAGAAGCGACCAGCGCAGGTGTGTCGAGAGCACCATCTAGCTCCCAGTCTAGTCGCGCGCTGGAGACAGGAATAGGAGAGACGAGGGGAGGCGGCGTTTGCGCCACTTGAGCCAACTCCGACCCAAGCGCTTGAGGCGAAAGTCGCCGAATGAGAACGGTTTTGTGGGCAGTTAGCGGTGGAGAACGCTGTGTTAAAAAAAGCGTTGCAGCAACTTCCGTCGCGCAACGGCACGCGGTGATTAGCCAAGTGAAGCAGGAGAAGCCGCAGCTGTCCATCCGTCAATTATGTGAGACGCTCGAGGTGAATCGGCGCTGGTATTATGCCAGGCTGGCACAGGGTGAGACTGCCGGTCCCGATGTGGAGCTACGTGATGCGATTGAGCAGATCATCCTAGAGTTTGCAGGCTATGGATATCGGCGCGTCACCCACGCACTGGTGCGAGCTGGCTGGAGTGTGAATCACAAGCGGGTACTACGCATCATGCGCGAAGAGTCGCTGCTGTGCCACTTGAAGCGCCAGTTTGTGCCGACGACGGATTCGCATCATCCCTTTCAGGTCTATCCCAATTTGGTGAAAGGCTTAGAAGTGGATGCGCCCGATGTGGTGTGGGTGGCCGATATCACCTACATTCGCTTGTTGAGCAACTTTGTGTACCTGGCTACCATACTCGACGCCTATTCGCGCAAGTGTGTCGGATGGAACTTGTCCAAGCGCATCGATACCCAACTGGCTTTAGGAGCCTTAGAGCAAGCTTTAGCAACTCGCGATGTAAGGCCAGGTCTCATTCACCATTCCGATCGCGGTGTCCAGTATGCTAGTACTGCTTATGTCAAGCGATTGCAGAGTGTGCAAGCCCACATCAGTATGTCAGCGGTCGGCAATCCTTACGATAATGCTAAGGCCGAGAGCTTTTTCAAGACCTTAAAACAAGAGGAGGTGTACCTCAAACAGTACCAGACCTTTGAGGAGGCAGAATCCAACATTGGACAGTTTATTGAGGATGTGTATAATACAAAACGACTCCATTCGAGTTTGGGCTATGTGCCACCTATCGAATTTGAGATGGCCTATGCCCAGGGAATACGATGTTGACTTTGCCTCTGGTGTGGAAAATTGGGTTCACTCCAGGAATTTGCCTTTCACTCTTCTTTCATTCAGAGAACATCGCTAAAATATTTGGTTTATTGGCTAGTTCCATTCTATCATGGGTTGTCTATGCTGACGAGGTAAAAATGGCAAGCCGTAAGCGGGTGAATGGAATATTCAATATTCGGAAATAGAGATTTGGGTATTCCTTGTTGTTTGATGCTGTTCGGTGTGATTTATCATTTTTCGTATGATTTGCTTAAGCCCTTGACATTTATTTTAACTCCGTGTTAATATGTATCTATATTGAGTGAGGTGAGTTGTTTTATGACAATTAGGCAATATCGGTTAAAACTTAAATGGTCATTATCAGAGCTAGCACGGCAGTCCGGATTAACTGTTCAAACTGTGTCCCGTATTGAAAATGGCGAGCCTGCTTTTGACTATACGCTTGCTTCAATAGCTGAGGCTTTGTCTAATGCTTTAGGTCAAACTATCACTATTGATGATCTTGAGGGCGTCAAGATTGTTGGGAGGGACTAGCCTACAAGAAAATGAAAAACACCCACGTCTGGTAAACATGGGCGTTTTCAAACGACCTTGATAGTTAGATACTGGCTGAACGTTCACAAGCACGCCAGTAACTAACCTGTAACAGCTTATCCATTTTTACTGTTTGGTAGACAGTTGCAGCATTGCAGTTTGGTAGCTATTTGCTGCGTAGGACATGCTAGGTCTGCTAATAGCGTACCATTACTGGTCTGGTCTGTCAAGCTTTATTCGTCGGCTGCGTCTTCAAATGGCAAGCCATTAGGAAGGAAAAGCATATGATTGAGCGTGATCTTCTTGGTGTTGTTCCTGCTCTCGTCGTTCGTGATGCTGATTTTGCATTAGGTTTGCGCTATGGTTATGAGTCGTATGAAGAGGATTATGAAGGGGAGACCTTCACAGATGTTGAGGTAATGCAATACATTGCGGATAATCTCTCTCAGAGGAGGTTTGATTTCGATCAGCGTATGAGTGTCTTTGCTGGTCTTCCCTCGCTCTCGTA
>VBHI01000267.1 GCA_005881495.1 Chloroflexota bacterium | reverse complement strand
GTTCCCCCAGGCCAATTTCCCGCACGATGTGTCCATCGGCTGGATCGATGACACGGATCCGCTTGGGGTGTCCAGCCATCTGCCACAACGAGGTGCCATCATACGTCAATCCTGTTCGCACCTCCGGGCAGGCCACCTCTTGTAGTATGGCGCCTGTGTGAACGTCTAGACAGGACAGCCGGTCTGTGCCGGCGTCAGCGTACCACAGATAGTGCCCATCCCAGGCCATGCCGCATACGTGACTTCCCAGGGCGGGATAGCTTCTTTCAACTGATAAGACCCCGATCATGCTGCCTCCTTGACCTGGTATCCCCGCTCATCCATGCGCGGTCCGAAAAATTCGAGGCGGTAGACGCCGCTCGGACAGATGACCTCATGGTAGTAACAGAACTGTGGGAAGACGGTTTGGACCTGGTTTCTACTGCTCACCTCTTGTGGGAGCAATGCATCGAATCCCTGGATGGCCTCGCTACGGTCTGCATACTCATGGACCTGCCCATCGGCGGCAATCACCGTGGTGTGGGTTGTATAGGATCGTTGCGGTGTCAGAAGCGAACCAGGTTTTCCAAACGGTGTTGGAAAACGTCCCCCGTTGTTGGTCAAGATAGCACACGGCGTAGTCGATTCCAGAGACCGCCTCCGGTTGCTCTAAAGCGTTCCCAGAGATGATGGCGCGCATGTTTTTATTCGCGCCCCACGTCCCTGAGGCTCCTTGCGGATGCTCCCACGAATGCTCTCCATAGAGCAGGACAGGGATGCCTTGGTGATAGGTCGCAGAGGCTTCTGCTTGTGAGATCTCCTGCCATGTGGAGAGAGGAACGTAGAAGTTCGTACTCTTCTTCAGAGGCACCCTCTCTGCCACGTGTGCTCTCGATGACTGCCAAGAGAGAGGCACATCGAAGTCGTTGAGCTGCTTCATCGCGAGCGTGAGGTCGGGAACAGAAAGTTCCCTGCCATTTCGCAATTGTGCATGGTACGTTCGTTCAAGCAGCCATGTTTCACTGAGGCGTTCTGTAAATGGAATGGTCATTGTCATCAGTCTTGTCCTTTCGTCTCAACATGGATAGCGAGTGCTACCGCTTTGTTATGTGCGCTCCTACGAGTTGCTCCTTCGATTGATCTGCGGTGCCGTCTTTGATCGCATTTTGGTTCCGTTTCATTTCCCTCGCTTGCTCCTCGGGTGGGTGCCGTACATCATGGTACCAAAGGCCACCAAGAACGATCACGATGGAAAGGAACGAGAAAATGATCGCTTGCATACTGCTCTCCTTTTCTGTTGTCTACTAAACACACTTCTTGCTCGCACCGAGTAAGCTACGCCGAGATTGAGAACACGCTACCATTCATTAGGGACATTCTTGCAGCTGACGAACGCATCATCGAGTTTCCTTTGATTCAATGCGAGCAGAGTCGTCCATCCTCCGTTTAGCGAGCCAGGGATGGCTCCTGCAGACGAGCACCCTTCAGTGGCTCCTGCACGGGCACGCTTGTCGACTGGCGTCGCATCATCTGGATCATGGGCTCGATTAGGTCAATGGGCAGCGGGAAGACGATGGTCGAATTCTTCTCCACCGCGATCTCGGTCAACGTTTGCAGGTAGCGCAGTTGCAGGGCAGCCGGCTGGGAGCCGATCACTTCGGCAGCCTGCGCCAACTGGGTCGATGCCAGCAGTTCCCCCTGGGCATGGATCACTTTGGCGCGCTTCTCCCGCTCCGCCTCCGCCTGTTTGGCCATGGCTCGCTGCATCGTCGCAGGCAACTCCACATCCTTGATCTCGACCGCCGTCACTTTCACACCCCACTGTTCCGTCTGCTCGTCGATGATGGCTTGCAGATCGCGGTTGATCTTCTTGCGCTCGGCCAGCAGTTCGTCCAGTTCCGATTGACCCAGCACGTTGCGCAAGGTCGTTTGCCCAATCTGCGTGGTCGCCTGGTTGAAGTTCATCACCTTGACCACCGCCGCAATCGGATCGACGACATAGAAGTAGATGACCGCCGTCACCCTGATCGTCACGTTATCGCGGGTGATCACTTCTTGCGGGGGTACCGTGAGCGTGACGATCCGCAAGTCGACTTTGCTCATACGCGAGATGAAGGGGGGCACCATGAAGAGCCCCGGGCCCTTCGCCCCGATCAAGCGCCCCAGCACGAAGATCACGCCCCGCTCATACTGTTGCACCACACGAATAGCCGAGAGCGCAATGATCACCAGGAGAAGCACGAGAATGCCAATTATAAACAACGCCAGTAGATTCATAGTAAGCCTCCTTACGGCTTTAAAAACTGGAGAGGTTTTTCATCTCTCACGTTAAACATAACCTCGTTGTCCGACGCGCCGCCATCATCAAGCCATAGCTCCAACGCCTCACAGGAGGACTGCTCATCACTGTCAACACCACCATCCACACACACCCGTTCTCGAGTGTAACCCCATCGCGGTGTGGTCATCTGCAGGACCTGTGGCAGGTGTATGGCTTGATGAATATAGGTAGCAAAATCATCCAAGGCGGCGTAGCCTACGGGTCGGGTCGGGCGCTCGCCTCGAGAGCGGGCAAGTGCCTGCTGTATGAGTGGATGGTACTGCTCAGGAAGATGACCAAGTCCCCAGACACCCCCTGCATCTTTAGAAAGGATCGTACTTTGGTGCAGGTAGGCCGAGACACGGCAGGCGTTCAATACAAACGAAACGAGGTCTTGCAGCGGATGCTCCCGTGCCGCCTGAAAGGTAGTGACGATCGCCTCGCGAAAATCGTGTTCCGGCACGGGTGGGAAGGCCTCCACAAGAGGTTTCCCATAGAGACAGATGCCATACTGGTGGAGAACCGTGAGAAAGGTGGTGAGATCAGGGTCATGCTGAATGACATCATTCCAGTGTTTCCAGTTGCCACTGCGCAGATCCTGTTGATACTGCTCGCGCCGCGTTTCGCTATAGAGTAGATCACAGGGCAAGGGATGCTGGAACGGGAACAGATCGTGCTCAACCAGAAAACGGATATCGAGCGGACATGGCATCTTTGAGACGCGCAAGAGGCTTGCCATCGTCGCACGCTTGACCTCCAGCTCCATCCTCTGTCCAGTCAGCACAACCACGTCGATATCGCTGCGCGTGGGATGAAAGCCGCCCAGAGCTAGTGAGCCGTGGAGGTAGATGCCAAGGAGATCGTGACCCAGCAAGCGTTGCAGCTCGGTGCGCAGTGTATTGACCTCGGATTGTATCACCTTTGAACAGGTTGCCCAGGTGTATTGCCTCATGCTGTCAGGTTCCTTACTCGTCTCCATGGAGGCGTCCTCTCGCGGGTGAAGGAGAGGCCAGAAGCGTTGTGGACGCTTTCATGCGTGTTCCCAGGTGCTCAAAAGGATCAAGCCGACCAGCCCGCCTCGTGAGCCCTCTGCTTTCCGGTGCCGTCTGTTCTGGTATCATCGGTGCCGGCAGGCTGACGCCCGGCCTGCCCTGTTCCTGGTCATAGGGCTCCTCATAGAGCATCTGATCGGTGCGTGTTGGGTACGGCTTCTGCCCCGGTGGTGGCAAGGTCGCCTCTGGTCCAGGCGTAGACGTCGGCCAGGCTGGGTAGGCGAACTGGCGATGATCCTGCCTGGGCGGCATCATGGTCTCTGCGGAGCCTTCTGTGATCCCATTCCGTTCTCTCGCAGGATCATCAGTTGCATCCTGAACGGTCACCCTTCCTGCCGCCTGCTCATTGGGTCCTGTCCCACTCGTCGTATCCACGAGCGGGAGTGTCTGTTGATATGTTGACATGGGTAGCGCCTTTCTTGGTAAAACAGGAGGAATGATCGACTGCTGTTGTATTCCAGACGTACTTCTTGCTCACAGTGAGTAGGATATGACGAGAGGAAAAGATACTACATACACGATGCTGGAGACTCTTTTATAGCTTCTCCTTGCCTCAGGAGTACGCACAAACTCCGAGATACAAATGTATCGCTCTCCGTGCTTTCTGTCTCTCCTTATGGGTCTGCCGGGCCAGGAAGGAAAGCCATACGCTGCTTGTAAGTGTACCGACGGAGCGTTATAACAAGCGTTAAATGCAATCTTTCCCCGCTCAACTGTCTGCTTGCCGACTCGTCTGAACGAACCAGAGCCAGGTGTCGATGCCTCGAGCGATCTCGGTGAAGAGAGCGGCGGTATCAGCGTCCTTCAGTTCGCTCGCCTGCGCGCTGGCGTAGCGTACATGTTTGGCAAAGGCGGCGAGCGTGGCCGTGAGCGCATCAATGTGGCCGTTTCCATCGGCCGTCGCAAGCCAATACTCGTC